>CAYZET010000158.1:0-11314 GCA_964477215.1 uncultured Syntrophaceae bacterium
AGAATTGGAAAACTGGTTTGAAGGACGATGGGCCGATTCTGAAGATTTCAAACAATCCCTCATTGATCTGCTGGACGCCTCGAAATTCGGTCGGAAGGAATACACGCCTTATGAGGTGTATATGAAGGCTCTTTTCGAGTACTTCAAGGATGACCTCGAAACTGCGGAAACCGGCGGAACGCGTTCCGCAGTTGATCTCGCGGAGTTCCAAGAGGATGCCGTAAAGAAAGCTCGGAAAGTCCTGGCCCGTTACGATGGCGTCATGGTGGCCGACTCTGTGGGGCTGGGCAAGACCTGGATCGGAAAGAAATTGTTGGAGGATTATGCGTACCATCTCAGGCAGCAAGCACTCGTGGTCTGTCCTGCCAGTCTCAGAGACATGTGGAAAAAAGAGCTTCAGGACGCAAGCATCGCGGGAAAAATCCTTTCTCAAGAAGAACTGGGCCAAGAGGGATTCAATATCGCTCCCTATACCGACGCGGACATTGTACTCGTTGACGAATCCCACAACTTCCGAAACCGCAATGCCCAGCGTTATGGCAACCTTGAGCGTCTGCTGGGGGGAAACGGGGGCCAAGGCCGTAGTGGGGGCCGAAAAAAACTGATACTCTTGACCGCGACCCCCATAAATAACGACATCCTTGATCTTTACAATCAGATTGCCCTAGTAACGATGGGGGATCGTGGTTACTTTTCCACTTGCGGCATTGGGGATCTCCACCGGTACTTCTTGCAAGCGCGTCGTGATTTCCGAAACAACAACCGGGGACAGGCGATCTTCAACTTGCTTGAAGAAATCGTCATCCGGCGCACCCGTCCGTTCATACGCAAGGCCTATCCCAACGCGACGATAGGTGGAAAGAAAATTACCTTTCCGGAGCGAAGACTGAGGACTGTCAACTATAACTTGGAAAACGCATATCCAGGGATATACGGACAAGTTGTCGCCAGCATCGAAAACCTCCTCTTGGCCCCATACACGCTGGAAGCATACAAGAAAGCCGGTGTGGAAATTGACGAGTTCGAGGCTGGCCGTGAGCAGGCTTTGGTAGGAATCTTCAAGAGCCGTTATCTGAAGCGGTTCGAATCCAGCGTTCACGCGTTCAGGATCAGTGTCCACCGAGCGCTTTCTTTCTTCAAGACCTTTGAAAGCTACCTGCTTGACGGCAAATTGATTAGAAGCACCGACTTCCACAAGGCCCTGCGGTTTGTTCAGACGGAAGATGAAGAGGATGATGCTACGCCGAAATCCCTTGCAGACCAGATGGATGATTCAGCAGAAGCAAAACAAGCACTGGAAAACATGGAGACCATTGATCCGACCAACTATGACCTCCGCAAACTCCACGATGCTCTTCAACACGACGTGGATTTGTTGACCAACATTTGGCATCTCGTCAGGAATGTCGGGCCGGATCAAGATGCGAAATTGAAGCGGCTCAAGGACCTCCTCTCCGGTGAATTGCGCGGCAAGAAGGTACTGATATTCTGCTACTTCAAGGACACAGCCCGCTATCTGTATCAACACCTCGGGCATCCCGACAACGCGGTAGCACAGGAATTTGTGAAGCAACTGGGAGGGATTCGCATACGCCGTATGGACAGTGACGCGAGCCCTAAAGATCGGACGCGGATTGTACAAGGATTTGCTCCGAGAGCCAACAAGAAATCTGAGTGGGCTGGTACTGAAAAGGAGATTGACATACTCGTGTCAACCGATGTGCTCTCAGAGGGGCAGAATCTTCAGGACTGCGGCTACATAGTGAACTACGACCTGCACTGGAACCCCACTCGAATGGTTCAAAGGGCCGGAAGAATTGACCGCATCGGGACGGAATTCGATACCCTCTGGATCTATAACATGTTCCCCGATGCGGGATTAGAGCGGCTATTGGGATTGGTGGAGAGTCTGAGCCGAAAGATAGCGGACATAGACCAGGCCGGTTTTCTCGATGCAAGCGTCTTGGGTGAGGCAGTGCATCCTCGGAACTTCAACACTCTCAGGCGGATTCGAGACGAAGACGGATCCGTTATTGAAGAAGAGGAGCAGTTCACGGAACTCGTGAGCAATGAATTCCTTGCCCAACAACTACGTCAGCTTCTGGACGCCGGGGGCCGGGAGATGTTGGACTCGTTGCCCGACGGGATTCATTCGGGCCTGTTGCGTCCAAACGCGCGAGGAGTATTCTTCTATTTTCAAGGATTGCCGCAGGGCTCGGATAAACTTCACTTTTGGCGATACCTCGACCTCAAAGAAGGCAAGGTCATGGACAACCGATACATCATTGCCAACCTGATCGCCTGCGACCGCGACACTCCCAGGGTGGTCGAGCCGGAAATTTTCGGTTCCATCTTTCATCACCAAGAGGCCGTCATTGAGCACATCCTGAGATCGTATCGTGAGCAAGAAGCGATCAAGGTCGCCCCGAGAATGGTTGAGCCTATACAGCAGACGGTAACGACCGTGTTCCAGAATTATATGAATCATCCGGACGTGGAAAGGCAGAGGGTCATCGCAGCTATCAAGGCGCTGAGCGGCCCCATGCTGGCCGTCCAGGTCAAGGAGCTAAGAAAGACTTTCAAGCGATTTCAGGCTGATGGAGACATCTCAAAATTACTCGAAGATGTAGAGAGAATCTCTTCGGACGCCGGAGCCACCGATCACGCTCCGCCACCCGATGGTGCTTCACCCAAGATGATCGAGAGGGTAGACCTGAGACTGATATGTTTCGACGTGATTTCGGGGTAGCCACTTATCTGATCCGATGGAAAGGCGTTGCCCACACCTGGTCACGGTTGTCGCGCCCAGGAGACTTAGGAATGAAGCTCACCCGGTTTTTTGAAGAAAGCGGCGAACGGTCGACAACCAAAGCCACGATAGTGGCGAAGTACTTCTGGGCGTGGGCGTTTGTGATCAGGTCTTGTTTCTTGCTCTCGAAGGCCCCTGTCATCTCAATGAGGACACAAATGGCCGGCCTGCCCCGCCTCGATAAGTTGCCCCGGGCAGATCTCTCCGTCCTCGAGGATCTTGAGTAGCGTCATAACTGGAATGGCCAGCGCAGGCACTCGCCAGCGCCCGTGCACCCATGCCATTCGCAACACGAAATCGCGGCGCATGTCGGATTCTATTATTTCGCAACCAAGAGAACGCCTCAACGGGAAGGAAAGACATCAAAACACAAGACCTGACCCCATGGGCGTGCCATCGATGAGACCCATAGCCATTCGCGTTGCTTCTTCGGTGTATTCCCTGCAGCGCTCAATAAGGTTGTCCTCCTTGAACCGTCTCTGTCCTTCTTCAGTGCCCAGATCGCAACCAATGAGGTCTGGACAGTTGGCTGAGCCAAATCTGGACTCAAACATACTCAACAGTTTTCTTACGGTACCGTAGGTCTCCAGGACATTCTCGGTGGGAGAAGTTCTGCCGGTAAACAAGCTGATTGCCATAATGGCACCGCTCACCGCGCCGCAGAGGCGGCATGTTCTCGAAATACCGCCGCAAAAGCCCGTCGCGATTTTGGGGATCAGCTCCGAATGGATTCCCTTGGTCTCGGCTACGGCGAGAAGGACACTTTCAGCGCAATAGAATCCGGCTTGAAAGAGTTCGCCGCTTCTCTGCGATGCTCTGTCGATCATCTATGACTCCTTTCTTGCCGCATACTACCTAGATCCGTTTTGTCAGGTTTGCAACAGTTTTCCGGCAGCGCACGCGTCTCGCCGGAACTCTTGTCTTTGCCGTCTGACATCACGACTAGGGAAGGAAAGACATCAAAAAACAAGACCTGACCCCAGAAAAAGAATTTCGACCCTTCTATTCTTGAGCCGGTTTTCGATCGAGTTGTTCGGGACCCTGGGCCTCGATTCTCCGAAGCCTATAGTCTTGATGCGTTGTGGAGCAATTTTGAATCTTTCCGACAGATAATTCTTCACGGATTCGGCCCGTTCCACGGATAGCCGTATATTCCGTTCATGACCTCCACGGTTGTCCGTGTGACCCTCCACGACGAACTCAATGTGGGCCAGGTGCGGTGACGAGAGGGCCTTCCCAATTTCCTGCAATTGCTCAATCGTTTCTGGCCGGTTAAGCTGCGAAGACCATTCATCAAACAATATGCTGTCGAACCTGAGACGATCCTTTACTTCTGTTCGGTCGGCAAATCCCATTAGGTTGCCAAGCTCCGTCCCTCCGGACGATCTCTCGAAGTGGCTCAAAATGGCTTCGGAGGTCTTGAATCCACTCACGTCATGCTTCCTGATCAGTTCAATCTTCTTTAACCCCAGATGAGCCCTCGGGTCGTCCGGCTTCACCTGGAGCGCCTCATTGTAGGCGTCATAGGAGTCATCGTAAAGTCCCATCACGCGGTATGTATCGCCCAGCCCGAGGTAAGCGGAAAACATGCCCGCCTTGTGCCTGAGGGCCTCCCGATATTTGGCTACTGCCATGTCCAGCAGTTGATTGAACCGTGCAACATCCTTCGTGTTCGTCGCGGCGAGCTTTTCATACGCGTCTGCAAGGTTCACATGAGCTTCGGCGAATCTGGGGCAGAGTTCCACGGCTCTTTTGAACCCTGCGACTCGCTGGTGAATATCCATTGATTTCGCTGTAGACCGATAAATATCTTCTGCTTTCCGACAGTCCCCGGCATGAGCCGGCAATATCAATGCCAAGAGCAATGCAATAGTGAGCGACAATGGCGTGGCATTCTTGCCCTCAAACATATGCGTCACCGTTCACTTTGTCTCACCTACGAGCACGAAAGCGCTCCAGAAAAATGGGTGCTCAAAGCCGGCACGGCGGAGCTCGGACTTCGCTGCGCTCAACGCTTCCGATTTGGACTTACCCTGCCTGAGGTTCCTGAAGAAGCTCTTCATCAGATTGATGGAAGAGGTTTCCGAAACCGACCAAAGGCTCATAATTACGGATCTGGCTCCTGCCAGTTGAAAAGCCCGGCCCATGCTCATGACACCTTCTCCGGCGAGTCTGAGGCCCATTCC
This sequence comes from uncultured Syntrophaceae bacterium, assembly GCA_964477215.1. Classification (GTDB taxonomy): domain Bacteria; phylum Desulfobacterota; class Desulfomonilia; order Desulfomonilales; family Desulfomonilaceae; genus JBFMDN01. The sequence goes on from CAYZET010000158.1 coordinate 4,996, forward strand.
TGTCTGACACGCAGTGAGCGCTGCCACGTCGGCGTCCATTTTGAGCGCCGCAACCTCGCTCGCACTCAGGAGCCCGTCTGTCCCCGGCGGAACCATCGTAAGCGCAAGGACCGGTTCCATGATCCCGGGAATGCTGTTGCCGGCAAACCCGTGGGTTGCAAATACCACATAATTATAAGTATCCAGTTTGGGCGCGACCTGCTGCAAAAGTGTTTCTTTGGAAGCCTGGAGTCCCAGAAGTACGTCGGTATCCATTCCGTAGAGCTTCTGCAGATCTTCGGCCAGCTCACTGGTCCCGGCAAGTCGTTTCAAATCGAGGCCGCCGTCGGCTTCCTCTTCCGCGGCCGCCATGAGCCGGAAGTCGGAAGCATTTTCATTCTTGGCCCACCTCACCGCATCCGTCATGTGTTGTACTCTGGCATCGGTGATCGCGAACACCGGGTCTGCAACCACCAACAGCTTCTTTCCTGACGCAGGCTTACTCATCAGAGCTCTTACAATGGTCAGAGCGGTTAGCGACTGGTAGTAAGAGAAAGCGTGCAAATCTCCAGCATATGTTATGCCTTGCGGATACGGCCCCCACGGGCCGCTTTCCCAACGGGCCTCCCCTCGGACTATCAAAGCCTCAAAAGGTAGCAAAGCGAGAAAGCCGTCGGGAATAATGGTGACTGGCCTTCCTTGGGGTATCAACTTCATGGGGCGAGCAAGGAGTTTTGCATAGAGCTTTTCACCCAGCCCCACATCGAACTGAGTCAGCCTGACCTGCTCAAACGATTTGCGGAAACGGTACACCTCATTTTCAAGATCGCGCAGGTTTAACGAAGTGAAGTACGCGTCGAGAATCTTTTTTCCTTGAAGAAGCTTTACCCCTAAACCCTCGCCCAAGAGATCCAACACAAGAACGTATTCATCAGGTGACACCGAGGACTCCCGCAGTCTTACAGGACGAGGATACTTGGCGGACGCATACGCAGGGTAATCTCTCCACAGCATCTGGACAAAACTATTGCGATCCGACTCCAGGGACTTAATCTCCGTGCTGAGCTCGTCGAACCGGTCCTTGTCGGCAGATTTGGGGATGAGATTTCTGCCGTTCATGAAACCCGCCAACCGGTTGGTGAGCTCCTCTTCTTTTTCCAGGAGCTCCTTGGGTACATTGAAATTATGGCTGTCGGTTCTTTCAGCTAAATTATCAGCAAATTCCCTCGATCTCGCCAGCTCGCCAGCATACAGACTTTCCTCGGGCTTGTTTTCCTTCAGAGTCACTCTTACCAGGCCTTTTGCCGACTCAGACCTGGGGAAACCATTTATGGTGGTAGCGAAGAAATTCCTTCTCTCCGCGAGCAACAGACTGGATCGGATCTGCTCTGTCACCTGTACGGCGGCAGAATAATAATTCTCTGCTGCTCTGAAGTCGCCCCGGGCCTCTGAAATTCTTCCGAGTCCGGTAAGAGCGGTGAAAGAATCATTGAGGCTCCCACCCTGCTCGCTCAACTCCTTGAGCCTCTCGTAATGTCTCCTTGCCTCGTCGTATTGCCCCCGGAGAAAGTGCAATCTCCCCAGTGACGATTCATACCCGGCCTCTTTGACGTAGGGCTCCGCGCGGTCAAGCTGTCCCATGTCGAGGTACAGATCTCCCACGATCTTTTTTGCCTCGTCGGTGGCCGCGCCGGCACGTGACAAGACCTCCAGCCCCTGAAGAGCGTTGCTGAGGGCCTCGTCCTGTCGGCCCCATTCAGCATAGACTCTGGCCAAGTTGATCAGCACTTCCCCTTGCGCCTCGGGGTCCTTTGTCTGCCTCGCGGTTTCCAGGGCCTGAGTGTAGTATTCCGCGGCTTTCTTAAATTCGCCCCAGCTCAAGCACAGGCTCCCCAGGTTGTTGAGGGTGGCCAGTCTGAGGTGATTCTCCTCTTTGTTTGCGTCCAACGCCTTTTGATAGTTTTCCAGGGCCTTATGGAAGCGTCCTCTGCTCTTTGCCACGAGCCCCAGATCGTTATACGCTGAGGCAACGCCCTGCGCGTCCCCCGTGCTCTCAAAGTCCTTCACCGATTCCCGCGCATGTCGCTCGGCAGATCGATAATCTGCCATAGCCACGAACACCCCTGAGAGGCGGAGAAGCGCGCGGGCAACGTCCGGCCGAGCTCCACTATGGCGGGCTATGTTCAAAGCCTTCGCGTAATGGTCAGCCGCTTTCTTGTACTGACCTGTGAAGCGATAGGTTTGTCCCAGCCTTGTGTGAGCAGACTTTTGCCCTTGCAGATCTTCTTTACTCAGAGCCACTTGCAGCTCGTTTGTAAAGAGTTTCACCGTGCTCCGAGGATCCTTTAAGACCCGTTGCTTGGTCGATTTTTCCCCCAGCGATAACGGCTCCACAATATTTCCGCTCGTTCTGTTGAATGTTTTCGTCGTTGCCGCCGGCGCGCTTTGCTTATCACGTTTCAGTGCCTTGGGCTGGAGGGCGTCCTTTCGCTCGACCGGCTTCCTGCGCCGGAGATTATCATCTGACGTTTCTCTCGGTGATTCGCCGGACTTGCGGAGCTTCCGCTTCTTGCGACGTGAGTCATCTTCTTCACTCGAGATCGCCGGGTCTTTGTCGATAGCCTTCCACTGTCGGGGAAATTCCTTCTTAGAAGACTTGTCGGAATCCCAGCGGATTCCTCCCAGTTGGAATTTACCCGCAAGGACCGGGGAGGCGATGAAAAAGCAGAGTATTGCCAGAATAGCTGTCAGCAGGCACAAAGGCTGTCGGCTGAACTTCTGTGGTGTCTTGTTGCCTGCCAATCTTGCCATAGCATTTTCTCCAAGAAACGCACCGCGCCTCGCGCATGGTGTTGCCTATTTTGGCGTCCCAGGACCGGGGGCATTATCGCGGGAGATGCTTGAAGCTCAGCTTCACGATGGCGTCTGCCCGGGGGACTTTTGCCTCATTCTTCAGGGACTCGAAGAGAGCTTCCCTATTCGTGAATGAGCTCGCGGCATCTTCCTTCGGGACAGTGAAATCTGCAAAACCCATTAGATTCAACCGTCGCTCCAACTCTTCCGATATGTCTCTCGGCTGGGCCGCCGCCTTCCTTTCGTCCTGGGAAGCCAGGGTCAAAGTCTCGTACAGTTGCTCGATTTCCGGGTTTCTGTCCCGGCTGGCCAAGAAATAGACGGTCTCTTCGCCCGGATTGTCGTCCAGCACGTACCATCGCTCTCCCTGCTTAGATGGAAGCCAATAGGTTTGGCCAGCTTTCACTGCCCCGCTTCCCTCGGTCAGCTTTGGATTGGGAAACAACCTCCCCACAGCGCCGCTTGAATCCCACCACAAGATATAGACGTAACAATCGGTCTCCGGACGAAATGCAACGCCCACACGCTGACCGGATTTCAAGTGGGCACCCTGGGTGAGCGGCTTCACTTGCCGGTTCTCATCCTCGTAATAGAAGGTGACTTTGACCTTCAAATCCTGCGAGAACGTCGGGGTAGCAAATATCGGCGTCTGGTCGGATCCTTTGGCCGCGTAAAGCTGGGGGTGCTGACGGCCCCTGGTTGCCTTCTTTGTTTCTTCATACACGTAGTCGTACAGAGCCTTGGCAGAGATCAGACCGTCCTTGGAGTCCCTGGCGGCCTCACCTCTGAGGCCTTTGAGGAGATAGTGAGTGAAAATACTATTCCCGAACTTCGGTTTCTCAAAGGATTCCTCGTCCGGCCTGCTGGACAAAATTCCGATCCGCCCCGAAATGGTGTTAAACAGCGAAAAGAACCTGTCCGTCTCCTTGATGATACTCTTCTGGATGCCAGGGCTGAATCCACCAGAATGGCAAGCGTCTGCCACGAACAGCACACGATCAGTGTCGATTCCTTTAAACAGATTCTTATCGTTCATCATAAGCGCGGAAGCGAAAAGATTATCCATTTGCGTATCATAGGTGATGAAATAGTACTCGTTGGGTAGTTTCTCATCAGCCATACCGTGGCCAGAAAAGTAAATGATTACGATATCGTTTCTCTTCGCCCCAAGAAGCCCTTCTCTCAAGGCCTTAGACACACTTGCCCTCGTGGCGTCTTCATTCAACAGCAAGGTGAGATGGGCACTGGCAAAGTACTTTTCACTTTCCCTAAGGAGCTGATAAAAATCTTTGGCGTCCTTGTCCGAGATTCTAAGCGGGGGGACATTGGGATCCTGGAATTGTCTCACGCCTACTACTACCGCATACAGTGCACTCTTACTCAAATCATCACCGTATGCAGAAGTAAAGGTAAAACACGAAACCAGCACGAACGCGAGAACAGCACATTTGGTCAGCGTTTTGACGGAGAACATCTCTGAATCCCCCTTCTTTCGTGGTGCTTCCAAAAACCGCACCACACCGCCCGCTGTTCAGAACCTAAACAGTACACCTGACACTCTACGGATGGCGGACAGGGACGGAACAGGCTTTCTCCTGCCATCCGTCACAGTCCTTGCATCACTGCATGCGTCGGAGCAGTTGAGCCTTTTGCTGATATTTCACTCCGTCGTCGGGCTTGCCTAACTTGTCAAGGGTGAAAGCCAAATTCTCCAGAGTGGTGGCTTTCAAGGGAATATTCTTGCATGCCTGGTTATCTAGTAGCTCGAGTGCGCGTCTGAATGCCTCCTCTGCAGCCAAGTACGCTTCATTCTGGTAATAACCGAATCCCAACTGATTGAGCTCTACGACAGTCGGACAACTGTCCGCAGGAGCGGAAGCAGCTCTGGTAACTATTACCGGTTCGGGCTCGTACTCAACGGGTGCATCATAGCCAGAAGATACTTCGACCACGCCACCACCGCCACCACCGCCACCGAAGCCTCCGCCACTGATATTGGTGACATTAGTGGTATTGGTCGTGCTGTTCTGATTGACATTTACGGTATTGTTATCCCCTGATTGCTGAATGCCGCCCACGGTGTTACCCCCGCCGGTCGACACCGTACCGCCCTGGGTCTGGCTGCCCGGACCACCACCGGATTGCACCCCACCGGTTGTCACACTGCCTGGCCCACCTCCTGTGACATCTCCCTGGGTTTGATTATTGGTCGGGCCTCCCTGACCGGGAGCCGTGGTGCCTTGACCACCTGTTGCAGAGCCTCCCTGGGAACCAGACTGCCCTCCCTGACCGGGCGGGTTTTTAATCCCGAGACCAGGTGGGAGCCTTATTCCAAGGTCAGCTATGGTCTTGGTGCCAAGACCCGGGGCAGTCTTGATGCCAAGACCTGGTGCGGTCTTAATTCCCAGATCCCCTGCAGTTGTTGTGACCCTTGGGTCTCCTGCGGTAACCTTTCCTGGAGTACCTGCAGCACCTCCTATCGGGGCAGGGGCAGTCTTGATGCCAAGACCTGGTGCAGTCTTGACGCTAAGGCCGCCGGAACCGGATGGTCTGGAGGAAGACCGATCAGCTAGGCTTGTCGGTTTCGCTTTGGTCTCATTGGCGATACTGAGGGATTTAACTTTGGATAGGTCTCGGGCAGAGCTCCGAGAAGATATCGACGATGACTTTCCCGCCTGGCTTTGAGAAGGTACCTCCGAGGATTTGCCTACCTGGCCTCCTGTGGAAGTCCTCTGGCGGAGAGCGGTAGGCTGGGAAGAGCCTTGGGTTTTCCCAAGCTTGTCGGTAACTCGCTTGGTGTTCGCTCGCTTTGTCTTTTCTGCGGATGTGTCTTGGGGCGTTTGTCGGATCTGGCTTCCAGGAGTAACGCCCCGTTGCCGTCCCTTGGAGACCAAAGAGGCGTCATCGTCTTCGTCAATGACTTGGCTAGGCTCTGAGGATGCCTGAGCTCCTATATGAGAATCTTCGTCGGCAGTTGATTGAGCCCGTGGAGGCGCGGCTAACGCGATTAACAACATGGCTAGGGCCGCGACGACCACCAGGCTCACATGCTTGGTCATACCTGTCATGGCTCTGAACCTCCCGTCTCGCACGTTTCACAATCTGCTCTCCCATACCTGACGGCGACTCAGCCGCCCTTAAGCAGAGTGCTTACTATCAATTCTTCTCGGCCTTTCAGAAGGCCGCCACGGTTAATTCGCACCCTTCCATCTACACTGATGCTGTCCATGCTCTTCATAAAGTCAAGGGGCGGAATCGGGCGCCCATCCAACGAAAAAAGGGACCAGGCAAATGGTCACCTTAACGCTTGCCTGATCCCTTCGGATTATCTCGACCTTTCTATACCGGTTCGCTATTGAGCGGCCTGAGTTCCACCGACCGTGACGCCTCCGCCGCCACCGCCGATGACAGGCCCTTGAACTTGCTGTTGTCCGCCGCCACCGCCACCTTGAGCGGCCTGAGTTCCACCGACCGTGACGCCTCCGCC
>CAYZET010000159.1:0-11313 GCA_964477215.1 uncultured Syntrophaceae bacterium
CCCTCACTGTATGGATTTTGGCCAATTTTTTCAGGGAGCTCCCATGGGAACTGGAGGAGGCAGCGAAGATAGACGGGGCAAGCCTCACCCAGACGCTGTTCTGCGTGATAATGCCTCCGGCCGCACCGGGATTGTTCACTGCGGCAATTCTGACGTTCATCTACTCGTGGAACGAGTTCTTCTTTGCTCTCTTGATCATGTCCGAGCGGGACTTCCAAACCTTACCTGTGGGAATAGCTCTGTTTCCGGGAGAATACACCATGCCATGGGGTGAGATTGCCGCAGCCTCCACTGTGGCCACCTTTCCGCTTATCGTCCTGGTCCTTTTGTTCCAGAGGCGTATCATCTCGGGTTTAACTGCGGGCGCAGTCAAGGGTTGAACATGGTCGCGCATCAGAGTAAATCCGCCGGAGAGAAAACTTCGCAAAGAGATGCACGAGTCGTTATTCGAGGTGTGAGCAAGTACTTCGGCGAAACTCGTGCCTTGGAGAGAATCGATCTTGACGTCATGACCGGCGAGCTCTGCGTGCTCCTGGGTCCTTCGGGCTGCGGCAAATCTACGCTGTTGCGCGTGATTGCCGGCTTAGAGACCCCTTCCGAGGGCAGAGTCCTCATTAAGGGCAGAGATGTTACCGATGTGCCCCCCGGCGATCGAGACGTAGCAATGGTGTTCCAGAGTTACGCCATTTACCCGCATATGACTGTGTTCGAGAATATCGCGTTTCCACTCAAGGTGAGAAGAACCCCAAGAGCGGAAATCACGGACAGGGTCTGCCGCGTGGCACGGCTGCTCCACCTCGAAGACCTGCTCGAACGAAGACCACAACAATTATCGGGCGGTGAGAGGCAACGTGTGGCCATGGGCAGAGCCATTGTGCGGAATCCCACCGTGTTCCTCTTCGACGAGCCGCTCTCGAACCTGGACGCAAAGCTGAGAATTGCCATGCGGAGGGAGATTGCCCAAATCCACCGCTCCTTAGGCTTCACCATCATATACGTCACCCACGACCAGGTGGAAGCCATGACGCTGGCAGACAAAATCGCGGTGCTCGACCGGGGTGCGATCCAGCAGATCGACACCCCGCAAGGATTGTACCACCATCCGGCAAACGTTATGGTAGCCCAGTTCATAGGGATGCCAGCCATGAACTTGATCCCGGGCAGACTGGAGCACGACGCGGGCCGTGCGATGTTTCGGTCAAGCAGCATGAACGTGGAAGTTCTGGAGGCCCGGCATTACGGTGAGGTCTACCTGGGCGTCAGGCCCGAGCATATTGACGTGAAATCCCCTGGGACCTGTTCCGGTCAGGTCGATTTTATTGAGGACACAGGGGCCGACCTGCATGCGCATGTAACGATCGAGGGGAATGAAAGACTGGTGGTGAGGCTTCCCCCCGGCCTACAGGTGCGAACCGGCGAGACCATTTCATTGATGCTGGACCCGACCCGTGTACACGTGTTCCCACGCGATAAATCCTGACGTACAAGAAAATGATGTTGGAGCACGTGGAACGAAATGTGATACACGATAGCGGTCTCTAATGATTTCTCGCGTCGTGTGGGATGAAAGGGGCATTCGAGTCCTCATGGTTTTACCAGGCGAACAGGTTCACGTATTTCTCATGTTGTCGGCTATTGCATTTCTGTTCGGTTGCGTCGTAGGGAGCTTTCTCAATGTGGTGATTTTGCGCTTTCCCAAAGGGGAATCCATAATCAGACCGCCATCTCACTGCCCTCATTGCGGGATCCGAATTCGATCCTACGACAACATTCCTGTGCTCAGTTATGTTATCTTGAGAGGCCGATGCAGGGAATGCGGCGAACGAATATCCCTTCGATATCCCTTCGTGGAATTCGTGACCGGATGTTTGACACTGGTCCTGTTTCTCAAGTACGGGATTACTCCGGCATTTGCCGTATTCTTCCTCTTTTGCTGTGCAATGGTGGTGGTATTCGCCATTGACCTGGACCACATGATCATTCCCGACCTCATATCTCTCAATGGCATAGCAATCGGAATAATAGCATGCCAGCTCGGACTCGTTCCTGATATGGACTGGAAAGCATCCCTTTTGGGTACCTTTGTCGGAGGCGCGGTCCTGTACATCCCGGCTGCGATCTATGAGAGAATACGGGGCATTGAGGGTCTAGGCGGAGGGGACATCAAGCTTCTCGCGATGATCGGATCGTTCATCGGGACTGAGGGAGTACTCTTCGTCCTGTTCTTCTCGTCGCTGATCGGATCGTTCACCGCGCTCATCGGGGTCGCGGTCAAAGGCTCGGGAGCAACGACCCCTATTCCCTTCGGACCATTTCTCACTGCTGCCGCGGTGGCTTACGTGTTCTTTGGGGACGCTGTCGTAAATTTTTTCTATTCGATACCAGCTCGTTTCTAAGTCCACGATTGCATAAATAAGCGCGTATTTGCGCCCACTGTGGTCACCCACAAGGGGTGCCCCTACATCGCAATATCTTCTTGACGGGCCCTTTCCCGAACTCGGCCGCATATTACGTAACCGTACTTATGAAATCCTACACCGAGTTTGCCGGTTACTCCAGCTTCTTCGCGAGGGACCAATGCAACCTTAATGAGTTGCTCACAACGGAGACCGAGCTCAGCGCCATGGCAGCGGCCGCGAACACAGGATTGAGCAGAATCCCGAAGAACGGATAGAGAGCCCCCGCTGCAATTGGGATTCCTAGCGAGTTGTAGAAGAACGCCCAGAAAAGGTTCTGCTTGATAACCTTCATTGTTTGATGCGAAAGCCGTATTGCCGTAGGCACCTGACGGAGATCGTTGTGCATCAGGGTTATGTCACCGGCTTCGATGGCCACATCAGTGCCGGAGCTTACTGCTATACCTACGTCGGCTGCAGCGAGAGCAGGGGCATCGTTGATACCGTCTCCCACCATTGCCACGATGCCTCCGGAGTCTTGCAGTCGCCGGATCTCTTCAGCTTTCTCGCCTGGCAGCACCTCGGCCAGCACCCGATCTATCCCCAGATCCGCTCCAATAGCGGCAGCGGTCTTTTGGTTATCGCCGGTGATCATGGCGACTTCGAGGCCCATCAGCCTCAAGGCTTCCACCGCCTTGCGTGCCGATTCCCGCGGGACGTCCGCGAGTCCTATGAGGCCGACGGCCTGACCCCGTTCCGCTACAAACACGGTCGTTTTCCCGGAGTCGAAGAGTTGCTGAGACCTGGCATCAAGCCCATTCAAAGCTATGCCTTCTTGTTTCATGAGCCCCAGGTTGCCCAGCAGCACCGGGGTGCCGCCTACGGTCCCCCGGACGCCGAGTCCGGAAAGGGCCTCGAATCCATCCACAGGGAGAGAGTGCACCCCCACTCTCCTGCCCTCTTCAACAACCGCTTCGGCGAGAGGATGCTCGGAGACGGCCTCCAAGGATGCTGCGATAGTCAGCACATGGGCCGTATTCGAGCCGTCGAGTGCGAGCACATCCGTGACGTGCGGCTCACCACGGGTCAGGGTACCCGTCTTGTCAAACACCACTGTGGTCAGCTTATAGGCCTTCTCGAGGCTCTCTCCGCCCTTGATGAGGATGCCTTTTTCAGCTCCGATGCCCGTTCCCACCATAATGGCCGTCGGGGTGGCGAGTCCCATCGCGCAAGGGCAAGAGATGATCAGCACGGAGACAAAGTTCAGAAGAGCCCTGCTGAAGCTCGGATCTGGAACCAGGAAGTACCACACCAGGAACGTCCCCGTTGCAATGACAAGAACCGCGGGCACAAATATGGATGCAACCCGGTCGGCAATCCGCTGGATAGGAGCTTTCGAGCCCTGAGCTTCTTCAACCAACCTGATGATGTTTGCCAGCGCGGTGTCCGCCCCTACTTTTGTGGCAAGAAAGGTCAAGGACCCGGCTTTGTTGATCGTCCCTCCAAAAACCGGGTCACCCGGCTGCTTGCTCACGGGCACGCTTTCTCCGGTAAGCATGGACTCGTCTATTGACGAAGACCCTGTACGAACCGTGCCGTCCGTCGGGATCTTTTCTCCGGGTCGCACGAGAACAACATCCCCCACTGCCAAGAGCTCTACCGGTACGTCCATCTCGGACCCATCATCCCGGATCAGCCTAGCAGCTTTCGGCTTGAGCTCGATCAGCCGCTTGATCGCCGTAGTTGTCTTTCCCTTGGCCCGCGCCTCGAGATACCTCCCGAGCAAGATGAGGGTGGTAATCATGGCGGCTCCGTCGAAGTAGACATGAGGAAGCACTCCTGCTTTTGCGAAAAAGTCCGGAAATACCATGACTGCTGTTGAGTACATGTACGCGGACAGAGCCCCTACGGCCACGAGGGTGTTCATGTCCGAAGTCCCCTGGCGACCCGCCTTGTACGCACCGATGAGAAACTGGCTCCCAACCCAGAAGACAACAGGGGTTGTCATGATAAAGAGCGTGGGTAGGACGTACGCTTCCGGTATGGATTGCACAAAGGGGAACCAGTGGGGCATGGAGAGCACGTGCACCAGGACGCTCAAGACCAGACCGACCACAAGCTTCAGCTTGATCTCGGCTATTTCCTTCGCCCGCGCGGCCTCGATCGGGTCTTCCGAGGCGTCAGTCGTCACGGAAAGAAATTGGTACCCCCCTTCTTCCAGGGCCTGAGCCATACGGGAAACCGAAACGCTTCTCGGGTCATAGGTGACGATAGCTTTGGAGGTTGCGAGGTTCACCGCTGCGTCCTTGATTCCCTCAATTGCCTTCAAGGTGTTTTCCACCCGTCTAACACATGCGGCGCAACTCATTCCTCCCACAGACAGAATGGTCTTCTCGAGCCGAGCTGCTGCTACCGTCTTGGGCACATGGTACCCGAGATCCTCTATCTTGGCCCTAATCTCGTTCGAAGACACGCGGTCACTATCGTACTCCACGACCGCCTTCTCCACCGCCAGATTTACACTCGCGTTCGTAACTCCATCCAGGGAGGACAATCCCTGCTCAACACGCCTCACGCACGCAGCGCAGCTCATTCCCTGAATTGGAAAAGTCTCTTTAGCCAAATTCATAGCCTGCCTTCTCGATCCGCTCCCGAATCAGCTCCGGTGAGACAGAGGCATCCCGGTCATAGGTTGCCTCACCCTTGTCCAGGTTCACGTCTACATTGCTGACCCCGGGAATCTCCTTCAGAGCTTTGCTCACCGCCATGACACAATGACTGCAGGACATGCCTTTAATCTTCACTGTATCGGTCATCTTGCATCCTCCGTTCCTCGTTGAATCGCATATCTTGCGGTCCCTTTAATTACACTCGTTCGACATCTGCGTCCCGCCAGCTCGGGGAACCGTTATCACTTCTCGAGATCTTTCGTTTCCAACACGCAAGCAACTCCTGGTTGCCGAACACCAGTTGCACTAACTCCCATCCTCGCAGACCCCTCTCGTTCATGAGATCCACCAGAGCTTGAGGCTCGGTCGGTGGGACTTCCTGTATGTCGCAGTCCCCCGTGTTGGAGCAGAAGTAGACGACGCGGCCCAAAGCGTCTGCCTTGTGCATGGTAATCTCGTATTCGAATAAATCCATAGCTCTCCTCGTGTTCCTTCGCGTTGGTCTTTCAGGGAGGGCTTCCAGTCGAGTCCCTACTAATCTGAAAAGTAGGGCAGAGACATGCCGAATTCAATAGAGACAGGGAGAAAAGTTGTCGCCCGGTTGACAGTGCCCCATGACCGAATATCCGGGGGCGGGTTTCGTACCCACCCTCTCCTCAGGGCAAGCTTCAGCCAAGAACACCGGCGGGACGCCGGCGCTATGGGAGAACCGTCCCGAGATCCCACGGTAGGGGTAGGTTTCAGAATCTGTCTCAAAACTCCGAGAGATGCCAAAATAGTGGCACGTCGCATTCCTGAGCCTACGAATCTGATTCTGAGGCAACAGGATTTCGCAATGTTGCCCTAGCCCATTTCTTGCGTGGGGGCTACTTGCTCAGGGTTTTGTGACACTTTTTTCAAACCCGCTCTTCCCTGAACATCCTGGACCGACCCGCTGTTGCCACTGCGCTCAATCGAATCCCCTCTTACCGGGTCCAGGGAATTCCGAAGAGGCTGGATTTCTGCCTCCTCAGAAAGGGCGAGCCCGACTCGTCACCGAATTCGCTCATCCCAGTACCAAGCTTCTTGCAGGGACACTACGCATCCGCAGCACGCTCCGCGAGCATTTTACTCCCGACAGTCGTTCACGGACGAGACCATGTAGTCAAAACAGAGCCATGTTACAAATATATCATAACCGCGCGGCAGCGGCACGACTTTTGTTGGACTTCGGATTAGAGACGGCCTGCCATGCCGTGAGCGTAGCCGGTTAGCTCTACGTATCCATGCCCCTTTACCGGCGCTCCCGCTATGACACCGCTCGCGTCCACTGCACCTTCCCAGTAGACAATGGAGGTGGATCGCCCGGTCGACAGCTCCTGGTCCCGCAGTATGGGGGTCACTCCCAGATCGAGGTCGAGCGAAGGAATGCGTACTCTCCATCCGCTCGGGTAAACAGCCCCACTGTGGGGGCTCTTCCAGGTGCCGGTGGCTTCTATGGACAGTTCCTGGGCCTTCAGATTGACGGGGGAGGTCTCTTTGGGGACAAAGGTCCCGAAAATTCTATCCCTCGTTCCATCCCTGTTACGGAGGTAAAACAGCATGAGCTCAGAGCCGTCATCGAGCTGGATGCCGAACCAATCCCAGCCTGCCTGGCTCTCCAGGAGAATCGAGGAACCGAACTCGTGATCCATCCAGGCATAGCCGTCGACAGCGTGCGAAGCTCCGTTGACGGTCAGGACTCCTTGGGCCTTCAGACGCGTGAAAGAGTAGTAGTACGAAGCCTGAGTCGGGGAGATCCCTTTGCTGCTGTACCCTTTCTTTCCATGAAGGACTGGCGGCTTGACCGGGATCAGTCTCAGGTCCAGGTCGCAATCGTCTTGCCGCGCCCGCAGTCGTATTGCGTCATCCTCTGCGGTCGCGCTCCAATCTCGGACCCAAACGTGGAGTTTGTCCGGCGCTGCTCCAGCCAGGTCAGGGCCTTCTCGGGCCATGAGCTCCGTATGAAAAAACCGCTCTCCCTTTGTGTCGGTCAGCGCAAAATGGGCTGGGTACACGTCTCTCACGGTCCAGACGGATCTCCACGGTGGGGGCCTCTTAGCCACTGCTCGCCGAAAGAAGGTGAGCTGAAAACCCCATCGATTGTGGCCTGATATCAGGTTCCCTGTGAAGTACCACCATTCTGTCTGGAAGTCCGGGTGCTTTCCGTGGTCCTGGGGAAAGACCAACTCCCTCCCGGGAACGGCTCTCGCGAAGTCTTCCGCCAGTCCGGGAAATGGTACGAGGACGAGGACGAGCAGTCCCAATGCCGCCGTTATCCACAGAAACCGCTTCTCGTCTCCCAGACCGGTTGTGTCCCTGTCCGTGTCGTTTCGCCGCACGTTAACCCGTCCTGAGCCTCGCCATGACTTCCCGAAAGGAGCCGCTGCCGACGTCTCGCTCCCAAAGCCGATTCAATAACGAGATCACGTGGGGCCGGTGTTCGGGCAGCACAATGAACCCTGGGTTCGGCCGAGTGGCGCGCAGCCCTTCCGCCGGCTCCAGAGCTCGAAATGCCACAAACGCCTCGCGCCGGTCTCTGTCGGAGAGGAAGGCCAAGACGTCGAGCATGTTTCCGCTGAGTCCGCCGTCATCCACGTGTTCGATAATCTGCTCCAGAACCCCGTTCAGTGTCACGACTAGGGGATTGACGACCGCCGACCCGCCGGGAAGGCAAGGTCGTTCCGACCACATGGACCTGCAGGAAAAGGGTCTCACAGAATATATGGCGCAGCCATCGTCGCCTCTCAAGGGACAGGGAGCGTCTGCCGGGAGGGCATCACTCTGAACCGGCTCCTGTCTGCCGAGGCAGTGTTCGGCTAGCTCATTGATGGTAAGGGCAGGCTTGAGTCGGTCTTTCGATTGCTTCTCACGGCAAAGAGCGAGCAAATCGTGACGATCGCTCTGTTCCAGGAACTGCAGGATGAGATCCACCTCGAGGGTTGTTGCGAGAACATTTTGTGTGCAGCAGGCACTGCAGTCCCGTGTACATGCCGAGGTAAATGTGCTTGCCACGAAATCGTAGGTGTCAAAGACAGCTTTTAACAATTCCGTTTTCAGACTCACCATTATCCCGAACCCCGTATCGCAGTGGCTTCGATCATGACACGCAATCCGAGAGGAAGCTGAGCCACCCCCACTGTTGTGCGGGCAGGCGGCTTTTCCTGAAAGAACTCCGCATATACGGCATTCATTTCGGCGAACTCCGAAATATCCACCAGGTAGACCACACATCGCACCACGTCCTTGAGGGATGAACCCGCTGCTTCAAGGATGGAAGCGATATTCCTGAGGGTCTGAGCCGTTTCGGCTTTGATCCCTCCCGGGACGACCGTGCCGGAGGTGGGGTCGACCCCTTTCTCTCCACAAACGAATATCCAATCATGAACCGAGATGGCCTGCGAATAGGGGCCGGCGGGCGAGCCCGCTGACGGAGCACTGATCACTGTCTTGCCCATGGGGATCTCCTTCATCACAGGAATCGGGATTGACAAAAAGCGTGGAAATCGGCTTCTGATAGTCCCGATACCGAGGCCTCTTTCCTTCCCGTTCACGTGGCTGTACAATGAGCAGCAACGAACGGATTACCTGGCACCTTATCATGAAAATAACCACGGCGCGCTTTCTTCGGGCAGCGGAATGCGAGAAAGACTATCCCACCGGCAAGCTTCCCGAAATCGCTTTTGCGGGGAGGTCGAACGTGGGCAAGTCTTCCGCGATCAACACCCTTCTGGGAAGACGTAATCTCGTTCGGACCTCGAAGACTCCGGGAAGAACGCAAAAGTTGAACTTTTTTTCCGTAAACGAGTGTCTAATATTTGTAGATCTTCCGGGTTACGGTTTTGCCGCGGTTCCCCTAGAGATTAGGCGAACGTGGGGACCTATGATAGAGTCGTACCTGACGAGCAGGAGAGAATTGGCAGGCCTAGTCGTCATTATTGATTCCAGGCGCCCGGCGACCGAATCGGACCTCAGCCTCATGAGATTTCTCAAGGAGCGGACCATTCCATTTGTCGTCGCTGCTACCAAGGCAGACAAGTTGAGCAGCAGTGGCGTCCGCGCGCAGGCTCGTGCCGTGGAGCAACAGGTGGGACAGGACGTCGCGGTGGTGATGTTCTCGTCCCACACCGGTCAGGGAAAAAATGAATTGTGGAAAGAGATCAAAAAGCTTATAGAGTGATTTCAACCTTCCCGAGAAACGGATTTGGTCCGGGCAGGAAGTACACGTAAATACTAGATATGGGAACTGCCCCCAGAAGAGGGACGCGCATGACGGTAAAGAAAATGTTGATAAACGCCAGCCACCCCGAAGAGTGCCGCGTGGCAGTGGTTGCTGACGGGATCCTCGAGGAATTAGACGTTCAAATAAGCACAAGGGAAGCCACACTGGGGAATATTTACAAGGGGGTCATTACTCGAGTTGAGCCTTCCCTGCAAGCGGCATTCGTTGATTACGGGGGACGGCGAAACGGATTCCTCTCAATTAATGATGTACATCCTTCTTATTTCCCGGAATCGTTCGAGGTTGCGGGGAGACGTCCCCGAATTCAGGAGGTCTTCAAGAAGGACGATCATGTGATCGTTCAGGTGAACAAGGAAGAGCGAGAAAACAAAGGAGCGAGCCTCACCACGAATATCTCCCTTGCCGGCCGGTACCTCGTCCTGATGCCGGGAACCGAATTGTGCGGAGTATCCAGAAAAATTGAAGATGAAAAGGAGCGCAAGAAGCTCAAAGAAATCCTCAAACAACTCGAGCCCCCTGAGAATATGGGCTTCATCATACGAACCGCAGGTATGGGCAGGACCAAAACAGAGCTCTCCCGCGATCTCAATTACGTCTTAAAGCTTTGGAGAGCCATAGAAAAGAATGTAGGGAACCAGACTGCTCCAGCGCTCCTTTATCGAGAGCACGACATTGTTATCCGCTCAATCAGAGATCACTTTTCCCCCGACATAGCCGAAATCCTCGTTGATGAGAAGGAAGTCTTCAAGAAGGCAAAGGATTTCTTTCGGCAGGTAATGCCCAAACACGAGAATCTCGTAAAATTGTGCCAGGAGCGCAGGCCACTCTTCAACAAGTACCAGCTCGAGGAACAGATCGAACAGGTCTATCGAAAAAGAATCAAGTTGAAGTCCGGCGGATACATCATCATCGAGCCCACTGAAGCCATGGTCACCGTTGACGTGAACTCGGGGAGCGCCATCAGAGAAAAAGGGATCGAAGAGACGGCATTTAGGGTCAACATGGAAGCCGCGCCCGAAATAGCACGCCAGTTGCGAATGCGAGACCTGGGTGGCATCATCGTCGTCGACTTCATTGACATGGTGCACAAAAAGCACAAGCAAGAAGTGGAGAAAATGGTGCGTGCCGAGCTCAAGAAGGATCGCGCCAAGACCAAGGTGCTCAGAATCTCCGCCCTCGGCGTCCTCGAGCTCTCCAGGCAGCGGCTAAAATCGTCGCTTGGAACCGGAGAGTATCTTGAGTGCCCGCTCTGCAACGGAATGGGCAAGGTTAAATCGCCTGAGATGACAGCCCTATCGGTGTTCCGAAAGATAAAATCCCAGATATTGCGGGATCGCCACTGCGCAGTGAAGGTGACAGTGCCGGCACCAGTGGCGGAGTACCTGCTCAATAGGATGAGGGATCAGTTAGTTGATTTGGAGAGAGAATGCTCCACTCACATCACGGTAGTTTCCAATCCGACAATCACCGACAGAAATATCGTTATAGAGTCCACGAAAGAAGAGTTGCTAGAGCCGCCGACAACGGAATCCCTCCGGTTGGAGGAGCCCGTGTTGGAGGAGACCGAAGACCAAGAACCCCGGTTGGAAGTGCAAGAGGAGCTTCAGGTAGCTTCGGATTCGGAAAAGAAGCACGGGAAACGGTCTGCCCGACGCAGGCGACGAAGCAAGCGCAAGGTGACGCCGGAAGCCGACGCGGAAGTGGCAGCTCCCGAGACCGTTGAAGACGCCCTTGTGCCGGTACCTGAGTCACAGGAGACTGACGCAGGCTTGGACCTGCTCGGGGATTTTCCCGAGGAAATGCACGTTGAACCGACCTGCCCCGTTGAAGACCTCGAAGTGCCAGAGGAACCGGAGGAACACCGGGTGCTCCAACCAGTTGTGGAAGAGATGGATGCCGAGAGGGAGTCGGGCACGGATTGGGAACCATTGGAAGAAGAAAGCGCTAAGATTTCCCCAGAATTCGTTCTCAAAGATCTTCTCGTCGA
>CAYZET010000160.1:0-11234 GCA_964477215.1 uncultured Syntrophaceae bacterium
GCCAGCCAGAGGAAGTAGCAGCGGTGGTCACGTTCCTGGCCTCGGATGCAGCGGGGTTTATCACCGGCGCAGTCGTCCCTGTCACTGGAGGCACGGACCTTTTAAGTTTCTAGCGGATCGGCTCCATAAAGCCTGTGCAGATCCTCCTTGGCTTCCTGCTGCACATGTTTCGGCAATTCTGCCTTGCCGGCGATGAAGTGAAACGGTTAATGGAGCAGGTGATCAAGGTCCGAGAGAAGTCGCGTATCATGGTCGGAGGTGTCAGGATCATGTGGCGTCGGTCTTCCCCTTGGCCCGGTACTACCAGACCGTCTTCGGGTCACGAGCGCTGTGGAAAGACCGGTTCACGGAGTGACGGAGGGTGAGGTACGCCCAGAAACAGGAAAAAAAGCTTTTTCATCAATGTGACGACGGTTTAGCCTACGTTCGCTCACGTGGGACACCCCAGAGATACCCTATTGGCGTCGGCCGAGCTGTTCCGCAGCCCCTCAAGGGTGCCTAGAGGTTCAAACTGGGAAGACCGCCGCATAATCCCGGTAAAACCGGAATGATCCAGCGTCTGAGCAACCGATGACGTGGGACGGCAGCTTTGTTGCCCAAGAGGTCCCGATGGGGATGGATTTGACCGTAGGAGGGTTTAGATAAATCAACCAAAAGCCTACTGGGCGGTGACCTTTACCTTGAAAACGTGGCCGGAAGCACAGGCTGCCGGGGTAATGCCGTTGGTTTTAGGGATCATCGGTTCCCGTAAATGAATTTCAGAGTGTTAGCTGGCGGAGGACTCCAACCATGAGCTTGCTTCGCTTTTTCCGCGATCTTCCTGTTCGATATAAGCTTCTCGTAAGCTATTGCGCCGTTTTCATTTTGGCACTCTCCATAGCTGGCAGCATTGTCTACACTCTCGTACGACGAACAATTGAGGCCAACATCGAAAGAGGGCTCAACAACTCCACTGCCAAGATCCTTGCCATGGTGCGAACGTCGGTCACGGTATCGATAAAAAATTACCTTCGAGCGGTAGCAGAGAAGAACCGAGAGATCGCCGAGCACTTCTATAGTTTATACCAGCAAGGGGTATTATCGGAGCAAGAAGCAAAGAGAAGAACCATAGAGATTTTCTTCAGCCAGAGAATAGGAGAAACAGGTTACATATATTGCGCAAACAGTGCAGGTGTAGCTGTTGTGCATCCCCAAAAGGGAGTTGAAGGGGGCAATTTCTCCTCGTTCCCATTTGTTCAAGAGCTGACGTCTAGAAAAGAGGGTTATATCGAGTACGAGTGGAAGAATCCGGGCGAGGACGTTTCACGACCAAAGGCGCTCTACATGACATATTTCTCCGCGTGGGACTGGATCATCTCCGTGTCATCTTACCGGGAGGAATTCAGGACGCTGATTAACACGGAGGATTTTCGTCAGAGCATCCTGTCGCTTCGATTTGGTCGGACGGGTTACTGTTATGTGATGGACGGCAAAGGGAACCTTGTCATCCATCCTAAGCTCCAAGGCAAGAATTACTTCGAGTCGTCTGACGCAACCGGCCGGCACTTCATTCAGGAAATGTGTCGCCGACAGAGTGGGAAAATCATTTATTCCTGGAGAAATCCGGATGAACAGGTCCCGCGCTTAAAACTGGTTATTTTCAACTACGTTCCGGAACTTGACTGGATCGTGGCATCCTCAGGATATTTAGACGAGCTTTTTTCCCCCCTCACAACTGTGAGAAACGTTTTCCTGATTACACTGGTCATATTGTTAGTACTGGTCATTCCAGTCACCACGCGAATCAGCTCATCCATTACCAGTCCCTTGAAGGAACTCATGCATCTCTTTGCTACCGGTGCACACGGGGATCTGAGCGTGCGAGCGAATACACAGTTCAAGGACGAGCTCGGACAGTTGGGGTTCCATTTCAACACCTTTATGGCAAGGCTGCAGGAATACAATACAGGTCTCCATACAGAGATGCTGGAACGCAGACAGGCTGAACAGGCGCTAAGAGTATCCGAGGAAATTTTCTCAAAGGCCTTCCGTTTAAGCCCGCACGGGATCTGCATAGTTTCTCTCAAGAATAGAGCTATTCTGGATGCAAATGAAAGCCTCTTGCGAACTACAGGCTACAGCCGCGATGAAGCGATTGGGGAGACAGCAACCGAACTTGGATTTTTCCCCAATAGGGAGGAGGGTAGCCGATTGATACAGGGGCTTCACGAAGAAGGGAAACTTAGGAACCTGGAAATTGATTTTCGCACCAAGAATGGTGACACGCGCATTGGTCTGCTTTCGGCCGAACTCATCGAACTCGGAGGTGAACCGGCCATGCTTTCTACTATTGAAGATATTACTGACTCTAGACGCATGGAGAGGGAGATTATGGACATAGCGGATGGGGAGCGCCAGCGCATCGGGCATGACCTTCATGACGATCTCTGCCCGCACTTGATAGGCATCGAGGTTTTGAGCAAAGTGCTGGGCAAGAAGTTGTTTAGAAAGGGGCTGGAGGAAGCAGCGCACGCGGACAGGATCAGGGCTCTGATAGTCCAGGCGATAGAAAAGACAAGAAGGTATGCCAGAGGACTGTGTCCTGTCCATCTTGTAGCCTACGGCCTGGAAACTGCCATCAAGGACCTATCGATCAAAGCTGAGGAAATATTCGGCGTGTCCTGCTTGTTCAAGTCCGATCAACCTGTCCTGGTCCACGACAACGCAGTTGCCACGCATCTTTTCTACATCGTTCAGGAAGCCGTCCACAACGCAATAAAGCATGGCAGGGCCGACCAAATCCTCATCGAGCTGTCATCGGATGAAAACGGGATCGTCCTTGAGATTAGGGATAATGGTGAAGGGATGAAGGAAAAGTTGACGAGTCCGGGCATGGGATTACGAATCATGAATTATCGCGCAAAACTAATAGGGGCATTACTTGAAATAAAGCGCGATGGAGGAAAAGGGACCGTGGTGAGGTGTTCCCTCAGAAATTTCAACAGAAAGGTGTGATTGAATATGGCCGCGATTATGGAGAATGGCTCGGAGGGTGAAAAACACAGGATCATGATTGTTGAGGATCACCCAGTCTTTCGTATGGGACTTCGCGAACTCATCAACCAAGAAAGGGACCTCCTGGTGTGCGGGGAAGCAGAAGATGCGGGCAAGGCCTCCGAGGAAATTCGGAGACTGGCGCCGGACATGGTCATTGTAGATATATCACTCAAAGGTAGAGACGGAATTGACCTTGTCCGAGAAGTGAGGAGCCATAATAAGGATCTTCCTATACTCGTGCTTTCCATGCACGATGAATCGCGGTTCGCGGAGAGGTCCCTCCTTGCGGGAGCAAGAGGCTATATAATGAAGCGAGAAACGTCCAGTTCCGTGGTGGAGGCAATCCGCTGCGTTCTGCGTGGACAAATTTACTTGAGCGCGAGGATCAAGGACGAGATATTGGATCGTTTCGTCGGAGGAGCTCACACCTATAACAAGAGCCCGGTAGATAGACTCACCGATCGCGAGCTGGAGGTTTACCGTTCGATCGGACAGGGTCTGAGCACGAATGAAATAGCAGAAAAACTCAACTTAAGCGCCAAAACCATAGGCACATACCGTGAGAGAATTAAGGAGAAGCTTAATTTGAAGCATGCTCGGGAACTGACACGACATGCCATGCTTTGGGTGGAAAACGAGGAAATCGAAACCACGACCAAGGAATAGGATTTCCGGCGGAGATTTGCAGCCTCTTGATCGCAAGACCTGGCCGGCCGTTGGAGCCCAAGGGGCGTATCTGGAGTCTATTCACTTGTTGTAGGTGCACAGCCTACAAACTCCGTATTCCTTCCACCTACAACCGAATAATGTTTGCACCGATTGTGAAGGCGCTTTCAACATCTTAAGTTAATAGTGAAAGAGCACGGGGACAACCGGGCACAGGCATTGTCTCTTTGGCCTGTTTCACCCTCGTCGCATGGGTCAACATGTGCGTGAGGAATAATCATTTGGAGAATCGCTGCGACCAATGTGGCCTGCTCCGTCTCTGGTAAATGGAATCGGAAGTGCCCGACTGTCTGGGGTACAGATCTACCTGGAACATAGCTGAAATCAGCTCTTATCATTTTGACGATCAAAAGAAGGAGAAAAGCCATGGACACCAAAATAATTGATCGAACTCCCTCAGCATACGAATACCCGTTGCTCATAAAGCACATGCTACAGACCCCTTTGATGCACGCGCCAAAACAGGAAATCGTCTACCGAGAACTCAGGCGATACGATTACATCACACTCGTCGAGCGTGTCGGCAGACTGGCCAGTGCATTGGAGTCGCTTGGGATCAAAGCGGGGGATACTGTCGGCGTCATGGACTGGGACAGTCACCGATACCTGGAATGCTTTTATTCTGTTCCCATGATGGGCGCAATTCTTCATACGATCAATGTACGCCTTTCTCCTGAACAGATACTCTACACCGTCAACCATGCCGCCGATGACGTGATCCTTGCCCATACGGACTTCCTTCCTATCTTGGAACAGATTCGCGACGAGCTAAAAACGGTCAAAGCGATTGTGGCGCTGAGCGATACCGGGGAGATTCCTCAGAGCAGCCTCGACTTGGTCGGAGAGTACGAGGCTTTGATTGCCAGGAGCCCGAGCGACTATGCGTTCCCGGACTTCGATGAGAACACCAAAGCCACCACCTTTTACACCACGGGCACGACAGGTTTGCCCAAAGGTGTTTGTTTCAGCCATCGTCAGTTGATCCTCCACACTCTCAGCGTCATGGCAAGCTTAGGGGGGCATGCGACTCAGGGGGGATTCAACTCACGGGACGTGTATATGCCGCTCACGCCTATGTTTCACGTTCACGCCTGGGGAATGCCCTACATTGCCTCTCTTCTCGGTGTAAAGCAGGTTTACCCCGGCCGTTACGTACCAGAGAACATTCTCAGGCTTCTAGAAGAAGAAAGGGTGACATTTTCCCATTGCGTCCCAACGGTCCTGCACATGCTGCTGAGCAGCCCCGCTGTCGAACAAACGGATCTTTCCCGGTGGAAGGTTGTCATCGGTGGATCGTCCCTTTCCAAGGGCCTTTGCAAGGCAGCCATGGCCAAAGGCATCAATGTGTTCACCGGGTACGGGATGTCTGAAACCTGCCCAGTCCTTACCCTGGCTCACCTCAAGCCGCACATGGCGGATTGGGACTATGAGAGACAGATGGAAATTCGTTGCCGTACTGGTCTTCCGATTCCGTTGGTGTATTTGAGAATTGTCGATGCCAACGGACAAGAACAACCAGCCGACGGCACGAGTGTAGGAGAGGTTGTGGTCAGGGCTCCATGGCTTACCCAAGGTTACTTCCGCGAAACGGACCGTTCCGAAGACCTTTGGCAAGGCGGATTCTTGCACACGGCAGACGTTGGATACCTGGACGGAGAGCGTTATCTGCAGATCACCGATCGCATCAAGGACGTGATCAAAACCGGCGGCGAATGGGTTTCGTCTTTGCAAATCGAGGACATCCTCACTCAGCATCCAGCGGTAAGCGAGGCTGCTGTAGTCGGGGTGCCGAGTGAAAAATGGGGCGAAAGGCCGCTCGCTATTGTGCTTCTCAAACAAGGTCATATTGGGAAGGTTTCGGAAACTGAAATCCAGACTTTCTTCAATGAGTTCGTGGAACGAGGCGTTATCTCCAAGTGGGGGGTGCCTGACAAAGTGGTCTTCGTGGACAACATTCCCAAGACTAGTGTTGGAAAGTTAGACAAGAAGGAGATCAGGAAGCAGTTCCGACAGAACGACATAGGGGCTTGAGGAAGATCGGACGGAGATTGCCCCAACGACTACAACTGGAGGACAAAATGAAAGAAGACCTGGATCGTTTTGGTTTGACCGAAGAAGAACAATTGCTTCAGGACATGGTACGTCGCCTAGCCAAAGAAAAGGTCGCTCCTGGGGCGGAAGAGAGGGATCAAAAGTCTGAGTTCCCCTATGAGATGCTTGAATTATTGAAGGAAAACGGCCTGATGGGAATTGACTTCCCCGCTGAGTACGATGGCATGGCTGCAGGAATGATTTCATTATGTGTCGCCGTTGAGGAGCTGTGCAAGGCTGATGCTTCTGTAGGAATGCTTCCCGCAGTTCAAGAGTTGGGCACTTTGCCGATTATCCTAGCCGGTAATCACCAACAGAAGGAGAAGTATCTGAAGCCTCTTTCCACAGGAGAGCATCTAGCGGCGTTTGGGCTCACGGAGGCCAAAGGCGGCTCCGACGTTGCGGATCTGAAAACCCGCGCGGTGCGGAAAGGCGACAAGTACATTCTCAATGGCTCAAAGATGTGGATCACCAATGGCGGGGTTGCAGACACGTTTTCCGTGTATGCTGTCACCGATCCGGATTCTCCCACACACAAGAACGCCAGCGTGTTCATCGTCGAAAAGGGAACCCCAGGTTTCGAGGTTGGAAAGAAGGAGAGCAAGCTGGGGATCCGCAGTTCGGATACTCGTGAACTGATTTTCAACGACGTAGAGGTTCCCGTGGATAACCGGCTAGGCGAAGAAGGCCAGGGCTTCCACATCATGATGAAGACGCTTGATTTTAGCCGTCCTGCGGTTGCGGCCCAGGCCCTTGGCATAGCTGCAGGGGCGTTCGAGTATGCCACCGAGTATGCCAAGGAACGCACGACCTTTGGGAAACCGATCATTCGCCACCAAGCCATCGCATTCAAGCTGGCGGACATGGCCATGAGGATCGCCGCTTCTCGTCAGTTGCTCTGGAAAACGTGCACCCTGCTGGACAACGTGGCAAAGGATCTCTCCCGTGTGCCGCCCGAGACCATTCGGCATTCCTCCATGTCCAAGGCGTATTGCTCGGATGTCGCGATGTGGACTACCGTTGAAGCGGTTCAAATTCTGGGTGGTTTCGGATACAGCACCGAGTACCCCGTGGAAAGGATGATGCGCGACGCGAAAATCACACAGATTTATGAGGGGACGAACGAGATCCAGCGCATCGTTATAGCTTCGACGCTCTAGAGAATTGCTTTGCCAAGACCGGGGAAGGAGATGCCCGGTGCGACTATGAAGGCTGTTGACATCTAATTGCCATTTTCAAAGGAGGTTAGAGATGGAAGTCAAGGAGCTGGCGGCAATCGGAGCAGGTTTGATGGGTTCAGGAATCGCTCAAGTAGCTGCGCAGAATGGCTTGGAGGCGAACCTCATGGATCGGGAGAGTCGATTCCTGGACAAAGGTATCAGCTCCGGCGGGGAAGCGAATCCGGTACGTGATTTTTCGATTACACATGATATCCAATCGGCTGATAGAGAGCGTGCCGCTAAGTCCAAATCTTTGAGAGTAAGAATGCAGCAATGTGCTGCCAGGAGGCATTAAATGAACGAGGTGGTAATTGTATCAGGTTGCCGCACCGCGATCGGTGAATTCGGTGGGACCTTGCGGGACATGCATGCCGCCAACGTATCCAGCGTGGTCATGAAGGAGGCAATACAGAGGGCCGGAATAGAGTCGGCGTCAATTGATGACGTTCGCTTCGGATGCTGTTTAGGTCCGACCGATGCGCTGAACGTGACCCGGATTGGGGCACTGATGGCGGATATCCCAAACAGTGTTCCTGCTGTCACCATCAACAGGGTTTGTATCTCGGGCATGGAAGCCGTTCTTTCCGGCGCTGCTATGATCAAAGCTGGTGCAGCCGAGATTGTCCTGGCTGGGGGTGTGGAACACATGTCTGGTTCCACCTTCACCGTGGAGAAGGCTCGATGGGGCGTCAGGATGGGGGATGCTGTACTTACGGATGCCATGACCACGGGCCTCCATTGTGGGTCACATGTTCTCCCCTATCCACTTGATGGACCAGTGGAAGCGTTCAGGGGAAAACCATACATTATGGGACATACCGCCGAATTCGTTGCTCTAAAGTACGGGATAACTCGTCAGGAGCAGGACGAGGTGGCATTACGAAGCCACAACAACGTGGAACGGGCAACTTTGGAGGGGGATTTCGCAGACGAGATCGTTCCGATATTGGTTCCCCAGAAGAAGGGCGAGCCCAAGATTTTCGATAGGGACGAACATTTCAGACCAGGGCTGACCATGGAGGCTTTGTCGCGCCTCAATCCTGCCTTCATTCCCAAGATAGGCACCGTTACTGCAGGCAATTCGAGCGGAATCAACGATGGTGCGACCGCTGTCGTGATCATGTCCGAACAGAGGGCCAAATCGGAAGGGCTCAGGCCATTGGCTCGAATTGGGGCGGTGGGAATGGGAGCCTGTGATCCAACTGTGATGGGAGTGAGCCCGGTCCCGGCCGTTCAAAGTCTCTTAAAGCGATCGGGCATGAAACTGAGCGACTTTGAACTCATAGAGCTCAATGAGGCATTTGCATCCCAGTACTTGGCTTGCGAAAGAGAGTTGAAGCTCAACCGGGAAATCACCAATGTCAATGGTTCAGGTATCGGCTTGGGACATCCGGTAGGGAGCACCGGGGCCCGGATAATGGTTAGCCTCATGTACGCCATGAAAAAGAGAAATAAGACCCTTGGTCTCGCTACTCTCTGCGGTGGAGGAGGCGTTTCCATGGCCTGCGCACTTGAGATGCTCTGAGCTTCGCAAGGAAAGACGAAACGTCTTTCGGGTGAGATCGCGCAGTGAGAAAGATGAAAAACCTCGTTCAGTTACTCGTTGTGGGCTTTTGTTAATTCCGATGGCTTGCACGGTTGCTGCTGAACACGAAGTACCGATAGCTGGTGTTTGTTCTTTTCCGGCACACGTCTTCGGTAGAGTAATGCGGGTGGGAACTTTCTGACAGAGTCCTCGCGAAAGGAGATATGAGACAGTCCAGATGACAGCATGAAAACGCTTGGCCATCCAACCGGTTGCCGTCAGAGATCAAGGGAGTCAATTCGGATGGTCAGGGGCATGAAGAAGGCGCTTGCCCGGACTGTTACCGCAACAAACCCCCGCAAAGAATGAGAGGAAAAATACGCGGTTTCCAGCAGGTTCGTGCGCTGAGATGAAGAATGGTGTGCGTCCCCGTCGCCCTAAGAGGGGAGCCGCTCTGCTGTAAACGTGATCATGGTTCCCAAACATGATCGAGTGGGAACGAATTGCTAGAAATCAAAGACTCTGTTGCAGTTATTGCGGGCGGAGCAGGTGGCATAGGCCTAACTCTAACTAAATCTTGGGTGAAAAACGGTGGCAAAGTGGTAGTCGCCGATGTGGCGGAAGGTCTTCTTCGGAGTGCCGAGATTGAGACCAAGGCCTTGAATGGTGAAGTTGTCACCATGGTGTGCGACGTCACCAAAGAGGAAGACAATTCCAGATTAGCGGATCTTGCCATTGAGAAATTCGGGCGACGCAATCTGATGGCACCCCTTGCCGGCATCATTCGCGACGGCATGATGGTGTCACCGGATAAGGAATCCGGCAAAGTCACGAGGAAGTTGTCCCTTGCGGATTTTCGGCTTGTGGTGGACATCAACTTAACAGGCGTGTTTTTGACCGTGCGAGAGTGTGCCCAACGAATGATAAACCACGACTGCAAGGGGTTGATATGCCTCATATCCTCCACTTGGTCTCTGGGTAACGTACGTTTTCGTGATCTGGCCTACGCCACCAAGACCTTGCCCAGCGGCAATTCGGTCATAGACGACCGGTTGATGAGCTGGGTGTACAGACTGAAGAGCATCGAACGGGAAGCGCCGCTCTTCACTTATTTCAGGGACATTAACCTCTTCGAGTTCATGGTGCGGACAGGGGTGAACGGGGTCGGTAAGACCGCCGTAGCCATCAATCACTGGCTAATCTACGATCGCAACGACCTGCCGGTTAACATCACCAAGATGAGTTTCGACTCGTATACCATTCCCATTTCATCGAAGGGTCCCTTGCCTGTCAAGCTCTTCGGAAGAGAGCTTTACTTTGATTTCATTAGAGAAAAAGGCATCCACTTTCAAATCTATTACGCAGCAAAGGACGATCTGGTGGACCCAGCTTCCGCTTTGGCGCCAATGGATTACGTTCAGGTGGAACTGGCCGAGTTTCCCAAAGGACATGCTGCCATAGCCACTTCGTGGTCCGATCCGGACTCGGAGTATGCGCTCCATAAGATTTTTGAGAACAACCAGAGTGGCCCCGTGCGATTTCACTTGGATCTGGATCGCAGCCTTGTGTGATCGCTGTCGGACCCAATAAGGCATAACAAAAGGAGAAATGAGAAGATGAAAGAGCTTTTCGAACAGTGGACAAAGATGACCGAGAAGATGTGGGATCCTTGGAAGCAGACGATGGATGTGCCGTGGATGCTCAAGCCGGACCAGATCAGTAAATGGAGCTCCTTGTGCGGTGCAATGCGGTCGAGTTTCGATGTAAACGCAGCGTGGTGGAACACATTCATGGATCAGTGGGAGGAAGTGTTCTTCCGCACATTTAAGGAATCCCCGTTCTATTCGCATCCGCTCGAGGACCAGCTTCGGGGATTATGGGACGTGGCTCGAAAGACCCAAAAAAGCCAAGTCGAGATGGTCAAGGAACAGATGGAGAAGATGGAGAAACTCCTGAAGAAACAGGAAGACTCTTCGCAGATGACATAACGGCGCTTCGTGTTTGCGCTCCGAATGGGGTCACGGACGTGCCAAGGCGGAAAGAGACGAAGACGCTGGGTCCCTCCACAGCAGTAAGGGACCCCGACGGCCGTCCGTGACTAATGGCTGTGTCGATGGTCCGACCAAACGAGGGGCGCGGAGCACACACAGTGAACCAGACTGTTTGATCAGCGAGGTAAGCCATAGATGAGTTCCCTGATGATAAAGTCAGCGCGGCGTCCCTCCTGGAACGCTGGCTGCAAGCCTCTTCAGAATTCTTGAGTAAGGCTTTAGCCATTGGGGCGTCGGAGGCTGCGTGCATTCCGGAGTCGCGGTTGCCATTACAGGATTCCGAGGGTCTTTTGCAGCAATCATGGAAGGACGGCATGCGGAGCCTCCAGGTAATGGTTTCCTCTCTTCAGAAGCCTGAGGCCATAGAAGCACTTTTCAAGGGCGTTAGAGGTGTTTCGCAGGTCCAGGCAAAGGTGCTGAACGCTGCATGGGAGGCCTTCTTTCATCTGCAAAAGGACTGGATGGAGCGGGCCTCCCGTATTGGGACATCTACGGCAGCCTATAAGTTTGAAAACCTCGATCAAGAAGCCTTTATAGTGAGTGACAAAATTTTTGTCCGATAACCGGAAGAATTTTCTCGCGATC
>CAYZET010000161.1:0-11228 GCA_964477215.1 uncultured Syntrophaceae bacterium
ATTAGGAGTTTTTTCTTGCTGTGGGGCGAACGATCCCCATCAGTGGTACCAAATCGCTTGGTGAGAGGCGCAATTGTGGAGTTGACGAGAATTGCCGATTTTCTGTTCGAAGTGGGTATGCTCAAGCGCACCCCTCGATCGGGATTCCAGTTCCTCGGCACAGGGAACGAAACGGTAGCGGAGCATAGTCTGCGCTGCGCCATTATAGGATTTGTGCTTGCACGCATGTCGTCCACGCTCGACACGAGCCGAGTGGTGCTCATGTGCTTATTTCACGATTTGGTGGAGGCTCGCACCGGGGATCTGAATTATGTGAACAAGCGGTACGTGACAGCCGATGAGGATGCAGCGGTGCGTGACATGACGCAAGATCTTCTGTTCGGGGAGGAGATCCGGGAGCTCACGAAGGAATTCAACGACCGGATCACCCCCGAGGCTCTGGCCGCACACGATTCGGACCAACTCGAGATGATATTACAGCTCAAGGAACTGGGAGACCTTGGCAACCCGTACTGCCACGAGTGGATCGCCTCGGCAATAAAAAGGCTTCAAACCGAAGACGGCAAGCGACTGGCACGGAGCATTCTCAACACGGATTTTTCCGCCTGGTGGTTCAAGGAAAAGACTGCCCAATGGTGGGTTGACGCGGGCAGGTCAGAGCGAAGTGAAAAGTAATGGCGAGAACGGCTCTCGTCTCTGAGCGGACAGCATGGCTCAGATCGCCAAGGTGAGCGATGTACCGAGAGGGACAGGGGCCGCATGCTGACAACACGAGGAGATTTCAGATGAAAGCCGTCTGCGTGAGAGCCTCGTATACCGGTCGTGGAATGGATGACTGCAGAGGCTATACCCCGAGTCTGAAAACTCCGGTCAATTGGAGTAGCGTGCCTCGCCAAGTCGCAAGGCGCCAGCGCTCTCGGCCTCCGATCCTTCTCTCCCCGATTTTGCCCATGAAAGCCTACTCCGCTGTTTTCATTGCTTTCCTTTTCTGCATCACGCCTTTCATGGGTGGGGATACGTACTCTGCAGATTTCACCCGCGTCGCCGCCCAGGAAGGGAGAGGAGGAAGTACGAACGACGGAGATGCGGCCAAGAGGTATCGGTGGCTCTTTCGTGAACCGGAAAAAGTGCAGGCCCCCAGCGAACCGGAGAGCCTGTCTCTTTTGGACAAGCTCGACATGGAGGTCAAGCAGGCCCGAAAGCTGTACCTCTCGGGAGAAATAGACAACGCTGTCCTCAAATATCGCAGCGCCATCGATCATCTCGAATCGATCGTGGACGACATCCCTCCGGGGAACAGTCTTGTTCGAAAAGTCGCGGAGCGACTATCCGTATACGATGAGCTTGCCACGAAAATCCTGGGACCTGTGCATCTGGAGCCAGAAGAAGCCAGCGCATCAAGCATATTCCACCTCATGGAAAAACGTCGAATATGTTTGAGAAACCTTACATTGAAGTCCTCGGGGGTGGTGAACTTCTTCGACGTTCCTGGCACGCTGGCAGAACAGGAAGCTAAGATCCTCCGGTCGCTCCTGGAAGCCCGCACGTCTCCCCCGAGCAACGAGACCCGCCAGCAGGAAGAAAGCCTGAAGGCCCAGCTCGCTCAGGTGCGCAAGACCCTGCGCCAAAGCTCTTCCCGGTATGCCCTGCTACGCGGCGGCGACCCTGTGACACTGGACGAAATTCGCGGGGAGATTTTGAAGCCACAGGAGATGATCCTGGACTTCACGCTTCTGCAGGATCGCCTGGTTGTGGGCATAATCTCGGCAGAAAAGGGAGTCTACTACCAGTTGCCTGTGAATCGGGGGGACATCGACAAGGCGGTATTCGGGCTTCAGGAGAAGTTGCGGGAATTCACGTACGGTGGCCGGTCTACCTTCATGGGACACGCATGGAAGGAGCCGTGCCGACGTCTCTACCGGACACTCTTTGGGAAATTGCCTCCTTTGCCTCGCGACAAAACGACCGTCTTGGTCATTCCGGACCGATCTCTCTGGTACCTTCCTTTCTCGACACTCTTGGACGCGGAAGATCGTCCACTCGGATATGATCGGATGATTTCGGTGATAGCTTCCGGAGATATGCTTAAGATGGCTCGATCGAACGCGCAGGAGCTCAAGTCCGCAAACTACTCTACTGATCTGCTCGTGTTCGAATCCATTCCATGGATACCGGAAGAACAGATCGTGAAGCGGCCGCCCCGGGGGAAACAGGCAAGACGGACCTCCGAGTCGGATAGGATAGAGGAATTGATTCTTGCGAACCCAGTCTATCCGAAGCCAACCGAAATCCTCCCTTCGATCCAGCGCATATTCGAGAAATTCGAGGTGCGGGTAGGCCCCACTGCGACTGTAGATCACCTGCTGGCACCGAGCGGCCGCGTGAGGAACGTCACGCTGCTTGCTGTACCTCTAGCTGTTCCTGACACGGTGAGACCGGACAAACAGCCGTGCTTTTTCTTTTCTCCCGACAAGAAGGGCAGGCGTCGACTGGAAGTGTCGAGACTGTTTTCAGATCCAATTCTGTCCCGGTTCACCTTGATGCCAATTGCCTGGTTCGATCCAGTGGAAGGTGAATCCCAGATGGGTGAGGGCCCATTACTCCTGCACTTGGCTTTGATCTATTCGGGAACTCAGATGGGTGTAGTAAACTATTCGGACCCCAACTGGGGAGCTGAAGACCCTTGCCTGGCGTCGGTCCTGCAAAGAGCGGTTGAACACGCTTCCCCTGGAGAGGCCTTGATGAGTTGCTCTCGGGATTTACCTGCGGGGCTGGACGCGTCATTCACTGGGAAGCCACCGAGCTGGACAGGGTGGATCTGCATGGGAGATCCCGGAATGTAGGCGCCACAGGGCTCAAGAATCGCGGGCGCACCTCGAGACGGCCGACCGTCCCCTTCCATCGGCATGACAGAAGGGGGACGTCAATTTTCCCGATTCAGCTCTGGGAAAGCTTCCTCGATAACCTCGATATGGTGCGGGACGCTGTATTTTTATGGAATATTCCCTTCGAAACCCCCTTGTGCAAGAGGGAGGCAGCATTGCTCAGGAAAACAGACGCATCCTGGTTCTTTTCTTCCGCAGCGGCAAGGTATTTCTTCACCGCGGTTCGTGTTCTTGATTTGAAGGAAATGTTACGGACACGCTTCTTTTCATTTTGTCGCATACGTTTCAGTGCAGACGGATGGTTCGCCATTCATTGCTCCTTGAGGATCGGTCTGCTCGCGAGTCCGATCACAGATGAGGGTGTTATTGTACCCTTTTTGGGAACTACTGCCCTTCGGGGGTCATGAGCTCCTTCTTAAACTTTTATTTATGGCAGAAACTTCGGATCAAAGTCAAGCTCATTTGAAAGCGCACCGCAGGAGACGGACTCTCGGGCGTCGTCTCTCCCGAGGCGAGCGGAGCATTCGACTCGCGTTTGCGAGCCGCCCGATTCGTCGCGGAGGAGACATTCAAACCGTCCGGCCAAGCAGCCGTGCTGCAAACCAGCGCCTGGGTAGGAGGGCATCCAACAGGCGGGAGCTATCGACAGCCTTGCCAGCAGAGCGCCGGAATTCCGAAAAGGTTGCAGTGACCCGAGCCGCAGCCGTGGTGGGTCTGTGGACGACGGTGAGCCGAGTCCTGGGCTTTGCGAGGGATCTCGTTATCGCGATGTTCCTCGGGGCTGGGTTGGGAGCGGATGCCTTTTTCGTCGGGTTTCGCATTCCCAATCTCCTGCGGAGACTGTTCGGAGAGGGCGCTCTCTCCGCGGCATTCATTCCCACTTATGTCGAAACTCTCGGCAGACATGGTCAAACAGAAGGTGAAAGACTTGCACGGATTGCCTTCACGTTCACTGCCATCGTGCTCGCACTGGTAACCCTGGCCGGGATAGTTCTCAGTCCTGCCATTGTGAAGGTCATTGCACCGGGATTCTCAGATGACCCTGTCAAGTTCGACCTTACCGTCGAATTGAACAGGATCATGTTTCCATACATATTTTTCATATCCCTCGTAGCTTTGGCTTCTGGCGTCCTGAATTCCATGGGCCACTTCGCGGCGCCCGCCGCTGCACCGATCGTGTTGAATCTCTGCATGATTGCAAGCGTTGCCATATTCTGCACGCTCTTTGACGTCGCGCCGTACTATGCGTTGGCCTGGGGAGTCGTGGCAGCAGGCATTCTGCAACTAGTGCTGCAGATACCGTTCATGAGCATGAAAGGGGTGAAGCTTCGTCCCAGCTTCGGTTTCCGCCATCCTGCTCTGCGGAGAATCGGAAGGTTGTTCGTTCCAGCCGCATTCGGCGGCGCGGTGTACCAATTGAACGTGATGATTGGGACGATTCTGGCTTCGATGCTTCCAGCGGGAGGAGTGTCCTATCTCTACTACGCGGACCGGCTGGTGGAGCTGCCGCTGGGGGTCTTCGCCATAGCACTGGGGACCGCTGTGCTCCCATCAATGTCAAGGCAGGCCGCTGACGGGGATATTGCGGGTCTTGGACAGACTGTTGGGTTTTCGTTACGTCTGATAGCGTTCTTTACCATTCCTGCCATGGTGGCACTGATACTTCTCAGGACCCCCATCGTTGCGCTGCTGTTTCAACGGGGGAAGTTCACTGCGTTCGACACCGAGCAAACCGCGGTGGCTCTCCTGTGGTATACCGCAGGCTTGTGGGCCTTTTCCGGCCTCAAAGTCGTGACCCAGGCCTTCTTCTCTCTCAAAGACACCAGAACTCCCGTGTACATATCTGTGGTAGCCGTAGCAGTGAATCTTGTAGCCGGCCTGATTCTCATGGGGCCGATGCTCCAAGGGGGGCTCGCCTTGGCCACTTCTCTTGCGTCAGCTTTGAATCTCCTCATCCTCTTCTGGATATTGTTGGGAAGATTAGAGGCATTTCCCGGAAAGGATCTCGTAGTATCCCTCGCGAGAATTAGTGCCGCTTCCGGTCTAATGGGATTGGCGCTGGTCTTTCTCAGGGGCCTTGCAGACTGGTCTCACGGCCTCACCCTCGGCAATCTCGGCATCTTGCTTGCCTGCGTAGCGGGGGGACTGGCAGTCTTCCTCGGCTCCGCATACGTCCTGCGCTGCCGCGAATTGGCATCACTCATTTCACTCGTTGCAGCGTCCAGGAGATGACCGGAGAAACGTCGAGAGTTGCGACTAAACGAACATGTTTTCCCTTTTTTCGCGGCCGATCGTTGATGTGTTCGTGGGGCCATAGTGGTGGCCGGGAAGAACCACCGTATCATCCGGCAATGTGAAAAGCCTCTTGCGAATGGAGGCCTGGAGGATCTCATAGGAGCCGCCCGGGAGGTCCGTTCGTCCTACTCCTCCCACGAAGAGCGTGTCGCCGGTCACCACGTATCCCGGATAATAAAGGCATATGCCACCGAGGCTGTGGCCAGGGGTATGAATTACCTCCACGGCTTCGTTTCCAAAGGATATTTTGTCGCCGTCCTTGAGCAGCACGCTTGCAGGAGGCGACTTCTCGACACCGAACATGGAGAGCATGCCCATGTTCGGATTGGTCAATGCATAGGCATCGGCCTCGTGAATAGCGATCGGAGCGCCCGTTACCTGGTGCATTTCGTCGTTTCCTGCTGTGTGATCCACATGGCAGTGGGTATTGACAATCATGACAATCTTGTTAATTCCCTTGGCCCGTGCCCGCTCTAATATCTGCGACGCAGATCCGCCGGGATCGACGACAATCCCTTCCCCTGTGTCCGGATCTCCGAGGATGTACGTGAAAATGTCAAATGAACCTATCAGGATCTGCTCGATAACGATCATCCATTCCTCCTAACTTCAGGGGGATTTGCCCGTCTCCGGAACACTGGCGGTACATGGGCACAGTACGGTTCTTCGGCCATATAGTTACCGGTGGCCTCATATGCTCTGGCCCTGCAGCCTCCGCAGTATCGAACGTAATCGCATTTACCGCATTTGCCTTCCAGGAGGCTGAAATCTCTGAGGGTCTTGAACAAGGGGGCATTCTGCCAAATCTCGGAGAAGTCGGCCTCCCGCACGCTCCCGGCCTGCACATCGAAGTATCCGCAGGGCTGGAGCTCCCCTCGATGGGAGACAAATACAAAAGAAAGTCCCCCGAGACAACCGCGGGTCCTGGCATTCAACCCAAAGGTCTGCGGGCTGACTTCAATTCCTTCCGCTTTGGCCTGCTGTCGGAGGATACGGTAGTACTGAGGCGCGCACGTTGCCTTTGTTTCAAAGGTGAAGCGTCGTCCCAGGCGGTAGAATTCTTCCAAGGACTCTTCATATTCTTGCGGTCCCATTTCTTCACCGGCCATATCTCGGGCTCGACCGGTCGGCACGAGGAGAAACACGTGAAACGCTTCGGCGCCCAGGTCCTGAGCAAGGGCCATGATCTGCGCAAGCTGGTGCCTGTTTCTCCTGGTGAGGGTTGTATTGATCTGCACGGGGACACCGGCAGATTTCAGATTCCGGATTCCTTCGAGAGAGGCAGCAAATGCTCCAGCCACTTGGCGAAATGCATCGTGATCCTCGGCAGTTGGTCCGTCAAGGCTGATGCTCACTCTCGGTATACCTTCTTCTGATATTTTCCGCGCAGTATCCGGAGTGACCAGGCATCCATTGGTCGCAAGAACGGCACGCAGTCCCTGCCTGCGAGCATACCGGGCGAGATCGAAGAAATCCGGTCTCAGGAGCGGCTCACCGCCGGTCATTATGAGTATTGGCTTTCCGACCTTCGCAATTCCGTCGATGAGAGACAGGCCTTCCGCGAAAGACAGCTCGTCCGAGCCCGGCTCGGAACAAGCTCCTGCTCTGCAGTGGACGCACGCCAAATTGCATGCCCGGGTCATTTCCCATGCAACAAGTCTCAGCTCGAATGGATTCACTTTTTCCTCTTGGCGTTCTCCCCCTGCAGGATACGCACCGCGTCCAGGGCGTGGTAGGATATGATAATGTCCGCTCCCGCACGTTTTATGGACGTCAGGGCCTCCATCATACAGCGATTGCCGTCGATCCATCCGTTCTGAGCCGCAGCCTTGATCATGGCGAACTCTCCACTGACGTTGTACGCCGCGAGCGGCAAGTCGAATGAGTTGCGCACTCTCCAGATCACGTCCAGGTACGGAAGAGCCGGCTTGACCATGATGATGTCCGCGCCTTCTTCTACATCCATGGCCACTTCGCGCAAGGCCTCATCGGAATTGGCAGGATCCATCTGGTACGAGCGCCTGTCACCGAATTTGGGGGCAGATTCGGCAGCCTCACGAAATGGCCCGTAGAACGCGGATGCGTACTTGGCCGAATAGGCCATTATAGGAATATGCTCGTATCCGCCCTCATCCAAAGATTCTCTGATCGCGCCCACCCTGCCGTCCATCATATCGCTGGGAGCGACTACGTCCGCACCAGCTTTGGCGTGGGAAAGAGCCATCTCTGCCAGGAGGTCCAAGGTTGAGTCGTTGTCCACATCACCGTCGCGAATCACCCCACAATGACCGTGATCGGTGTACTCGCACAGACAGACGTCCGTGATCACGACAAGATTCGGATATGCTTCTTTTATGGATCGGACTGCCCTCTGAACGACCCCCTCTGCTGAATACCCCTCTGTACCGAGAGGATCCTTCTTGGCGGGTATACCGAAGAGGAGTATGGCTGGAATTCCCCTATCCACCGGTTCCCGCAGCTCCTTGACAAGGACGTCCACGGACATCTGAAACGTGCCAGGCATGCCTGTCACCGGGTTCTTGACTCCTTTTCCGTAAATGACGAAGAAGGGAAGCACAAAGTCTTCTGCGCGGAGCCAGGTTTCTCTGACCATGGAACGCAAGGTCTCGGTTCTCCGCAATCTCCTGGCACGATACTCTGGAAAGCGCATGGGGTCTCCAACAATTTGCTTGGCATGATGAGGATGTTTTTCTTATAATCGGGGAGGGAGGCTATGTCAATGTCATGAACCGGACTCGCTGCCACAGATGTGGAAGACGGTTGGGCGATGGGGAACTGCGATACCAAGTGGCGGTCCATGTTCGATCCGATTTCGATGAAATCCTTCCAGACGCGGACCCCATTGACGAAAGCTCAGTCGACCGGCTTGTCAACGAGATTTCTTCGTATGGTGAAGAAGATCTCAATCGGCAAGTCTATGAAGACGATGTTTTTGTCATGTGCCCATCGTGCAAAGAAGCCTTCATGGAGAATATTTATTCACACCTTCACCCGCAAGCCACGCCCGAACATGGACGTGCCCACCTCATACACTGACCCTTTCACGCGTCGTAGCCCCGGCCGAGATGCCGGCCGGTGACTACCCAAGCGCTCACACGTGTCCGCTCTCAACGTCATGTTGGACGAAAGCCGCACATATCTCTTCCTTTTTGCCCACCCCGATGACGACGCGTTCATCTGTGGAACCATGAAGATGCTTCTGGACAGAGGTGCCTCCGTTCACGCCGCGTGGCTAACATCGGGAGACTTCTTCGGTCAAGGTACCAGGAGAGAAGCTGAGCTAGCCAAGGTCGCCTCCCACCTGAAGCTCGATTCTTCCCGAATCCATCTCCTCCGATTTCCTGACCTCGGACTGGTTTCCACTTTGGAGCAGGCGGCGGGCGCCACGACAAACCTCGTGTCCAGCGTCCGACCGGACACCATATTTGTGAATGCCTTCGAAGGTGGGCACCCGGACCACGATTCTGTCAATTTTCTTGCGTACGAAGCGCGTTCTAGAACAGGAATGTCGGCAGACTTGTTCGAATTCCCCCTGTACAACGGCACTGGTCCCATGCACCATTGGCGCTGGCGCATCAATGGCTTTCCCCCTGATGCTCCCGATGTGCTGTACAACGCTCTTGACGAGAGGGCTATTGACTGCAAGTACCGGATTATGAGGGTCTACTCCAGTCAATGGATGTACATGATTCCTGCTCGGTTGGCCTCGAGCCGGCGGCGCCTGCGGCAAACGGGAGAGCCGTACAGAAGATGTCCTGACGCCCGGGACCACACGATTCGCCCCTATCCCGGAACCCTCAATTATGAGCGGTGGTTCAACTTCTTCATGAAGATCACCTTCGACGACTTCAAGGAAGCAGTGAGGCGAACACGGTCGACACGCAAGTAGCCCCCCGTGGCTCCGCACCAAGAAGATGTCAGTCGCTGCATCGTGCTGGGATGCAATGTCCTATACCGGAGCGCATTAACAACAGGTCCGAACCCGATTCGCAAACAAGGTTGCACGCGACTTCGAGAAAGCTCCTCCGGACGTGTCGTATTACGGTTCACTTACCGACTTAGGAAACTCAGGGACGTTATCGACCTTGTCGGCAGGTATTTCCACTATGAACTCCGTGCCCCCATTGCTCAAGCAGTCTTCGGTATCTCTGCAGCATCCACATTTGGTTATGTCTCCAGGGCACACGTCTCGCACTGAAGGGATGCAGGAACAGCGCTGAGTCCGAAACCGGACTTTGAACCCGAAGCGTTCCGAGAAGATCTTGATCTTCAGAAGATCGGTCCCCGTGCCGCCCGCATTGAACTCGTAACGGCGGCGGGAGCTATACATGTCCGTGTCCTGAACGGGGCAGAATCCTTCGAAGATGTTTCGTTGCTCCGACTCTGGGATGCCCACGCCGTGATCCCGGATGGTTATCACGTACCCGGCCGGGGTTTTGCTCCCCGTGATCTCTATTTTGCCGTGGTCAGGAGTGTTTTCGATCGCGTTTCTCATCAACCCTCCGATCACGGACATCATAATCTGGGGTTGTATTTTGATCAGCGCCGGATCGGGAGGATTGAATCGAATATCCAAGATTCGACTTTGAAGCATCTGTCTTACGCGGAGCTCCGCAGCCTGGAATGCTGCCTCGATCGAGACACACCCCGATTCTTCTGCCTTGCTCGGAAAGTGTTCTTCGATCCTTTCACGGAGAGCAGCCAGGGCTTGGGCGAGCTTAGGCTCTTCCTCGGCCCGAATTTCAATGAAATCGTTCAGGTGGTCAAGAAATCCCAAGATCACGCGGCGTTCCGGATACTCCTTGTCCTCGACGATATGTGCGACTTGCTTCTCGATCGTCTTGAGGCGGCCCAGGTTCCGGGTCATTCGCTCGAACGGGAGATTGGAAACGTCCACATCTGCCCCAATCAGCTTCCGTTCGATGACTTTCAAAGTGGCTTCCATGATTGCGACGGGCGTTTTGAGCTCGTGAGAAAGGTGATTGAGGAGCTTGTTCTTGACGAGGTTCAACCTTTCCAATTCCTTGTGGGAGCTGACGAGACTTTCATAATAGGCAGCGTTCTCTAGCGCCAGCGCCACGTTTCCCGAGAGAGCGACCATCACTTCCATGTCCTCGGAAGTGAACGAGCCCCCAATCTTGTTGAGAGCGTAGAGCACGCCCAGTTTCTTTTCTCGAGTTCGGAGTGGCACGCAGACCATGTTTCTGGTCGTGAAGCCTGATTTGCTTTCCACCTCCCGGTAGATCCGAGGATCGTCGGCAGCGTCGTGTACAAGAGCCGGAGCTCCGGTTTCGAACACCCAGCCGCACACCCCTCTGTCCTTGGGGATGCGAATCTCCTCTTGCGCGGATGATAGAAACCTTTCACGATCCTGAACGATGCGCCAATAGAAGTCGTCCCTCTCCCGATCGTAGAGAAGAACCCCTGCCCCTTCGCATTCGAGCACAGTCTGAACTTCGCTGACGATTACCCCAAGAAGTTGATCGAGGTCGACCGTGGACGCCAAGGCCTTCGACGCATTGAAAAGGAGGACCAACTTGGCGGGATCCAGAAGAATGCGATCGTCAGCCACGTCCTCTCACCTGGCAAACAAGGCGAGGCCCGCTTGGCGAAACTTGGGTCGCCATGGATCGTGCAGTTCGCGCAATGCCTTCTGCGGTCAACCCGAGCCCTTCGAGAAGCTCTTCGCGAGAGCCATGCTGGACGAATTGATCCGGGATACCCAGCCGTACGACTTTGACGTGTTGCAGTCCCTCGTCAGCGAGCAACTCGAGAATTGAGCTTCCAAAGCCTCCTGCCAGAACCCCCTCTTCTACGGTCAGGACCTTCCCTACCGCAGCAGCTTTTTCCAGGATAAGTTCCCGGTCGAGGGGCTTGACGAAGCGCGGATCGAGCACAGCGGCTGAAATGCCTTCCAGGCTGAGGATTCTTGCTGCTTCGATGGCAGGACCCAGCATGGACCCGAGGGCCACGATCAAGATGTCTTTGCCCTCGGCTCGCATTTTGCCCTTTCCCATCGGAATCGGA
>CAYZET010000162.1:0-2568 GCA_964477215.1 uncultured Syntrophaceae bacterium
GCGTACTTCGTGGGTGAGCCTTTTGCCGCCAAATCCGTTTTTGGAGGAGCTGCCGACGTGCTTCACTACGTGGAGGACGTCTGGCCCGGCTTTATTTGTAACCTGGTGATCGTCCTCCAGCGGTACATCGACGCGCATCCGGACAGGGTCCGTCGCCTGGTCGAAGGGGCTGCCAGAGCAGGGCTTTGGGCCAAGGCCTCCCCCATGGAGGCCGCAGCCATTGCAGCCGCGTACTGGAACCAGCCTTTGGAGCTGGTTCAATACACTCTGAGCAATCCGCCCGACCGATTCGTCTTCGACCGTTTTGTCCCTCGGAGAGACGAGATTCAGTATCTTGCGGACCAAATGGTGAAATTCGGCCTGATCGAGAGCAACAATGTATCAGATCTCGTGTATGGCACCTTTGCACTACAGGCAAATCTGGAGGGTGTCACGGATGTCAGGAGCATCGTGCATCCTCCAGCCGCTGAACCGAGAGTGAAGAAGTAGGGTCCTACGCAGGGCCACTCCAATCGGTGTTCAATCGACGCCGTTCTCGATCGGGAACTGGCCAGAATCACCGGCAACATCCTGGTGCTACGAAATTGTGCCACAAGGGAGCTTTCGCTCTAGGAATCCGCGCAATCAGTAGGACTTGCCTCATTCGAGATCAAAAACCTATGAACGGGCCGTGAAGCTCAAGTGAGAATCAACCTGAAAATAAGCCGTCTCCCGTAGTGCCGGCGTCTCGCAGGTAACTTTGCGCGGATTAAGAATCACCGGCAAGATGCCGGCCCTACGAAATCGCGCTATGAGATGCACGCTTGCGCTTTCAAATCACGCAACCAGCTTTTCTCTCCGAAGGATTTCTCCTCGAGCGCTGATGACTATTTGTTCCAGGGGAATTGACTTGCCCGCGATTTCCATTCCTCTTCTGACAATCATGGGCAATCCGCCGCAACAGGGCACTTCCATGATCACTACTGTCACACTGTTGATGGAAGCATGGGAGAAGATCCCTGCGAACTTTTCTACGTACTCTTGAACGTCATCAAATTTCGGACAGCCGATCAGTACGGCCTTGCCTTCCAGAAAATCGCGGTGGAAATCTGGATACGCTACCGGCGTACAATCCGCGGCCACAAGAAGGTCGGCATTCTTAAGGAATGGAGCGGTGGGTGGTACGAGTCGTATTTGCACGGGCCAGTGAGTGAGAGCCGAGGCTGTCTCGTGAGCGGCGCTCGCTGCCGATTCCCTGGTCCACTTTTCGGGGGTGAAGGTCCGAATCTGCGCGGAAGGGCATCCACACGCCATGGCAGGTTGAGCTGCTTCTTGCTTTTTCAAGTCTTCCAAGCGCTCTTCTACCGCGTGCTCGTCAAAATCTTCCGCGTCTCGCTCCACAACCGTGAGCGCTCCCTCGGGGCACTCACCGAGGCATGCGCCGAGACCGTCACAGTACTTGTCAGCAACCAGCTTTGCCTTGCCGTCCACGATTTCCAGCGCTCCTTCAGCGCAGGATATGATGCATTGACCGCAGCCGGTGCAAAGTTCTTCGTCTATCTCGATGATTTTCCGTTTCACCTTCATGATACCGCACCTCATATCGAATGACCCGGGCTTACTCCGCTGCCTGGGGCTTGTTTCCTCCGTTGAGCAGGACCGAGCGCGCCAGCTCCCGACCGCTCTGAGTGAGAAAGCCCGACTCAATGAGCTCCAAGAGCTTCTCGGGACCCAACTCACCCTTTTTCGCATATTCTTCCAGGTTCACTATTCTGTCCGCATCGTAGACCACTTTGAAGTTCACCGAGTCGTCATTTCCCGGCTTGTGGTGTCGTCCGATTATGCTGCACACCTCTTCGATCAAATTCTCTTTGGCATCGAGTCTTTCCAGCAGGTCGCGGGCTACGACTACTCCCTCTTCCTCGTGATGCTCCGCGGCTCGGCTCCCAAATTTTTTCTCCGCCTCCTTCAGACCTATGTCGTGGAGATACGCGGCGGTGAGGACTACCGCTGGATCACCATGTTCTTCCAGGACGAGCTTCTCCGCATATCTCGCCACCTTTGCCGCGTGTCCTATCCTTTTGAAGTCCTGCTTGAAGTAAAGCTTCATTTCCACGGCCACACGGTCTTTGAACAGGTTCTCCTTCTGCTGTATCAGCTCGGGCGGAAGGTCTTCTCCGAAACAGACCTCGGCGAACTTGCAGTGGGTCGCGCACCCGAAGTCCATCTTGGGATTGAGCACCTTGTGACCGCACTTGGGGCACTTGCGTCTCGTCTCGTCCTTAAAGAATTCCACTGTACTTCCACAGTTGGGACATACGGCATCGAATATGGCGTCGAATTTCCAATAACGTGGGTCCTGTCCTGGGCATTTCATGGTTTCAACTCCCCTTCCTTCCACCCTTCTTGTCAATGCGAGGACCTTTGGGAGGAGCGTGGCTCCTCCCGCGTGTGTCTCATCCGAGAAGTGCCTTGAGATCCTCTTCAGGTGTGCTTATGGGCTTAATGTCGAAATTCTTCACCAACACGTCCAGCACGTTCGGCGTCACGAAGGCCGGCAAGCTCGGGCCGAGACGTATCCCCTTGATA
>CAYZET010000162.1:2578-3065 GCA_964477215.1 uncultured Syntrophaceae bacterium
TGGAAAAGGGTGAGAAGAATCGCCACTGCTTTTTGCTCGTACCAGGAAAGCACCAGCGACAAGGGCAGCTCGTTCACTCCCACATTGAACGCGTTCGCCAAAGCCACGGCAATTTGAATAGCGGAGTACGCGTCATTGCACTGCCCTATATCGAGCAACCGAGGTATGCCCCCGATGTCTCCCAAATCCTTGTCAAAGAAACGGAACTTGCCGCACGCGAGCGTGAGCACTACGCAGTCGCTGGGGACCTTTTCCACGAATTCGGTGTAATAGTTCCTTCCTGGTTTGGCACCGTCGCACCCTGCCACAAGGAAGAAGTGGCGAATAGCGCCCGACTTGACCGCGTCTATCACTGCGCCCGCCACGCTCATAACTGCGTTCCGGCCGAATCCGCACATCACGTGCTTTCCATTGCTGTCCTCGCCAAATCCCGGCAATGCCAGCGCCTTCTCAAATCGCGCTCTGGCTTTCTTCAACTGCTCATTTT
>CAYZET010000162.1:3075-11213 GCA_964477215.1 uncultured Syntrophaceae bacterium
TCACCGGGCTGAAATTCTTGTCGCTGATGTGCACGCTGCCAGGCCATCCCACCTCACCGGTCGTAAAGATGCGGTCCAAGTACGAATCGCGGGGTCTTTGTATGCAATTGGTGGTCATCAGAATTGCGCCGGGAAATTCATCGAATTCCTTCTTCTGATTCTGCCATGCTGTTCCATAATGTCCTGCCAAGTGGGGGTATTTCTTCAGGCCGGGATAGCCGTGACAGGGCAGCATTTCACCGTGGGTGTAGATATTGATTCCCTTCCCTTCGGTTTGCTTCAGAAGCTGTTCGAGATCCTTCAGGTCGTGACCGCTGATGAGAATGGCTTTCCCAGCCTTGTGACCCAGAGAAACCTTCGTGGGCTCCGGGTGGCCGTACGTGCCCGTGTTCGCCGCGTCCAGGAGCTCCATGGTTCTGAGGTTAATCTCCCCACACTTCAAGACCAGTCCCACCCAGTCATTCAAGGTCAATTCAGGGCTCAACGTGGCTGCAAGGCCCTCATGAATAAACCCGTAAACAGCGTCGTCTTCCTGACCGAGGATTTGCGCGTGATCTGCGTAAGCCGCAACGCCCCTGAGGCCGAGAATCAAGGTGTGCTGGAGCGATCGGATGTCCGGATCGACGGATGGGTCAGGACCGAACCCTACCCCTTTGGCCTGCTCGATCATCCCCTCCATGGTGGGGGCAGGACTGAAGCTTGCGGAAACATGAGGAAAGGACACGTTTCCTCCGGCAGCTTTCACCTTTTCCTTCAAGCTTTCCCGAAGCTCGACGCACTTGCGAATCAAGGGTGGAAAGCGATCCGGATCGAAATCTACGTTGGTCAATGTCTGGAACAGTGCCTGCACAGTAAATGCGTTCGCTTTAGGATCGACAACGCCCACTTTCCGTCCTTCCACGGCATAGAGCGACAGTCCCTTAAGCGCATGGGTTAGAAGATCTTGGAGCGCCGCCACTTCCGGCGACTTTCCGCACACTCCGGCGTTTGTGCAGGCTATACCGCCTGCCGTCTGCTCACACTGATAGCAAAACATCTTCGGATCCATGCCCCTTCCCTCCTTGTACTCCCTCCGGGGTTTGACTGCGATGAGCCGCGTGAGGCTTCATCCTTTCTAAAGAAGATAACAACGGCTTGGCTAACAGGCCTTGACTTAGATCAAGGGGACATCATTTTTCTCCTTTTTTCGTTGCGCCGATTTCTCTTTTAGAAATCCTAAACCCGTTCTATTGAGGATATCCCCCAACCGCTCTCCTTCAACATTGTGTTCCATGAAATGATCGACGCACGCGTGAACGATTTG
Source organism: uncultured Syntrophaceae bacterium (assembly GCA_964477215.1). Lineage (GTDB taxonomy): Bacteria > Desulfobacterota > Desulfomonilia > Desulfomonilales > Desulfomonilaceae > JBFMDN01. The sequence goes on from CAYZET010000162.1 coordinate 4,379, forward strand.
GAGAACCTGATCGGTGGAATAAATCCCAGGCAATTCCAAGCCCAATTGCGGATGACGACCAAGCTTCCCACCAAGGAGCACTCTCCAGCCGCGCTCTTTCTCAACGATGGCCCCATTGGGGCAAGCACGCGCACATTGACCGCACGACATGCACAGATTTGAATCGATCACCACAGCGCCTCCTTGCTCAGGCAGCTTTACGGCCTCCTCTCTGCAGGCATCTACACACAGTCCACAGGATGAGCACGTGTCAGCCCATACTTCGGGACGCAGCGCGGCAATGATTCCCACGTCCACGATTTGCGGCCTGGAGCACGCGTTCGGACAATCAGCCACGGTGACGCGGAATTCGTGGTGCAACTTCAGCGGACCGGACACTCTGCTTTTGAGAAAGCCCCTCAGGTCCCGTTCCTGGAGAAGACTCTCCAGAGCTGAGACCAGCTCTTCTTCCATGATCCTGTTCGGACACCCCCCGCCTCCGAAGCACGATTCCACCTGGTACCCTTTAACTTCCTCTTCCATACTTTCCAGGAAACGTTTCTGGCAAGCGCGCACGTGCTCCATGGCAACTTCCCGGGCATTCGACCGGGCTGCCTCCTCCTCTACCCTCTTTCGTACGCGCCTTCGCACGAAGAACGGTACCTTGGATATTGCTGCCTGAGCTTCTTCGGACCATTTCACGGGGTCACCTCCTCGCCATTAGTCCGTCATGCCGACCGCGTGACATGCTTTCACGGGGACTCCATCGTTCGACGCCAGACCCTGCCTTGGGCCGCGTGTCCGGGAGGCTACGAATTCGATGGGTCTGTCCACGTAGCCTCCCATCCTCTTTGACAGGGATCCTTCCGTACCTGTAGTCTAACCATTAGCGCATGGGGATGAATTGACTTGGGTCAATTCAGATGTTCATACCGGGGTCGAGGTCTTCATGGACATTGGTCAATGCCTGGGAGAAATAGCACTATTCAAAGGTTTGCCCGACGATCAATTGAGTGACCTGGCATCGATCGCTCTCGTGAAGCGGTATCATCGCGCGTCGACCATTTTTTCTGAGGGCGAGCCCGGGTCGGGTTTCTACGTGCTGCTGGCAGGCCGCGTAAAGATTTTCAAGCTCTCGCCTGACGGAAAGGAGCAAATCCTCCACATCTTCGGGCCTGGTGAACCCTTTGGAGAAGTGCCGGTGTTCGAGGGCAAATCCTTCCCCGCGCATGCGGAAACCCTCGAAAACAGCACCGCGGTTTACTTTCCGAGAACCGAGTTCGTGTCTCTCATCAAGAGAAATCCTTCACTGGCCCTAAACATGCTGGCAGTACTCTCGAGGCGCCTCCGCACATTCACGGTGCTGGTGGATAACCTCTCACTTAAGGAGGTTCCCGGACGGCTTTCAGCCCACCTGCTCTACTTGAGCCAACACAATCAGGGCGCAGAAGACGTGGAGCTGGACATCTCAAAGGGTCAATTGGCTTCCGTGCTCGGCACCATCCCGGAAACCCTTTCCCGAATTCTCGCGCGAATGTCTAAACAGGGTTACATTGAGTCCGATGGCCGCCGTATTCGTATTCTTGACAGAACTGCCCTGGAAGAGCTGGCCGAGGGCATCAGGAGGCTCTAGATATTCAGGAGTGCCTCGGTTTGGTGCGTGTTACGAAACATAGGGAACGTCTCCAGCGGCTCTATGAGTCGTACAACAGAAGGGAATTCGTTCATCCGGACCCATTGGAATTCTTGTACGCATACCGCGACGTGCGAGACCGCGAGGTGGTCGGCCTCATCGCGTCGTCGCTGGCGTATGGAAATGTCCGTCAAATCTTGAGAAGCGTCTCACGGGTCCTCGCGGCCATGGGGGAATCCCCCTATGGCTTTCTGATCGACGCAAGCGAGGCATATCTCTTTGAGACGTTTCGGGATTTCAGGCACCGCTTTACGTCGGGCAAGGACCTCTCAACCATGCTCATGGGAGTGAAACAGGCATGCGAACGACACGGATCTCTCCAGGGATGTTTCGAGCAGGGGCTGAAAGGGTCGCATGAGACCGTGATTCCTGCGCTCGGTGCATTCGTGCGTGAGCTGACCGGCCAGGCGCGTCAAGAGCCTTTTTACCTGCTCCCCTCCCCAGAACGGGGAAGCGCGTGCAAACGGCTCAATCTGTTTCTTCGATGGATGGTCCGCAACGACCGGGTAGATCCGGGCGGATGGGAGCATGTTTCGGCCTCGAAGCTCATTGTTCCCCTCGACACCCATATGCACCGAGTTGCCCTGCGCCTCGGACTAACTTCTCGCAAGCAGGCAAATCTGCAGACCGCTTGTGAGATTACCGAAGCATTCAGGGCGATCGATCCGGCGGACCCGGTGAAATACGATTTCTGCATTACGCGTTTGGGAATCCACCCAGATCTCGACCCGGAATGCCTTTAAGATTTGCCGCGAAGATGTCAAGAATGCGGGTTGGAAGCCCGGGTCCAGCGGCGCTGTTAAATCCGGAGATGCAGGCGAAAAGCCTGCACTACAGGGCTGTTGTATCCCTGTAATGGGGATTGATCACCGGAATCGCTTTCTTCCGCCAGAGGAACCTAAGTGCTCAATGTCGCAGATACCCCAACATATCTGCGCCACGGTGTACGTGGTCAGCGCATCCGTTCGGTCTGTAGGGGCTGGCCTTGTGCCTGCCCTGGGCACCCACAAGGGGTGCCCCTACCTCGCGATCTGCTCTTGCCATGCCCCTTACCAAAGTCCGCGGCAGAATATGTAACCGTATTTATGGAATCCCATACTTAGCCGAACCACAGGTTGAAATCCCGCGCGACTACTCAAGGAGCGCTCCTTCAGAGCGCAAGTCTCCCCATGAGCCATGATGGAACACACAACCGTATTTGCGAAATGGCCTACTAGTGGTCGTTCCTCGAGGAAGATGCGCCGAACCGCACCTTCTGACCGATCTTCACCCCATACTTTTTGCAGAATCCTGCCTTGAGCTCCAAGCAATAGGCTGCGGGTACCACGGAAGGATAGACCAGCCCAGAATCGGGCCGGATTTCCTCATAGATGAGGGTGACCTCGTCTGCGGAGTTGATCCACACAACGTCAATGGGAAACTTCATGCCTTGCATGTGTATCGCGTATATGCCGTCCGCACCGAAATCCAGCAGCATGCCCTGCCATTCCGTGATGCCGCTCCATCCCAGAAGTCCGGCGACACGGCTTTCGTTTGTGTTTGCAACCGATGCCTCGATCACCGCGTTTCCGACTGTCATGGTTACCGTGGGAAGGGGCTTTCGCTTATCCCGCGATTCTGCCGCCCACATCGGGCTTGCAACGAGCAGCAGGGACAGACCGATTGCGGCAAAGATTCCCGGCCGCACCGGCGACACCAGCATCATAGGGCTGACCTTTCACGAGTTGTGGTGATCGATCACTATAGCACACTGGCACTGTCGCCATAAAAGCTCCTACAAGACTCGGCCGTGGCTTGGGGCAGACCAAGGTGCCTTACGTGGACAGGGCTTCTCCTTCGTTGACAGCGGATAGTCCCGCGGCTATGATCCCCCCGACTAACATGGGTGAGGGGGTTGAAGAGCTCCAACCCTTTGTGGAAAAGACGGTGCTGGAACCTTTCATCGCATGGCTCGGCCGCACGAAGAATTACCAATGGGATCTCGTCCACCATGAGACCCTCCAGGAGCAGCCCGCCCAATTCTCGCCCATCCCTACAGAGCTTCACCCGAAGGCTGCCGATCTCATCAGATCTCGCGGTATAGAGGCCGTCTATTCCCATCAGGCAGAAGCCATCCAATTGGCCTTGCAGGGCCAGAACGTTGTGCTCGCGACAAATACCGCGAGCGGGAAGACGCTCGCGTACCAGGCCCCGGTGATAGACCGATTGCTGAGAGATCCCACAGCCACCGCGCTGTTCCTCTTTCCCCTTAAGGCGTTGGAGCGAGACCAGCGAGATGCCTTCCTCCAGCTCGCCGGCGACTCAGGGATTACCGCTGCCGTTTACGACGGCGACACTCCCGAAGCGGAACGACGAAAAATCCGCAATTCGCATCCGAGAGTTATCGTTACCAATCCTGATATGCTGCACCTAAGCATGCTCTCTTATCACGACCTATGGAGAGGTTTTTTCGGCAACCTGTCTTTCGTGGTGCTCGATGAGGTCCACACATACAGAGGGATATTCGGGAGCCATGTCTCTCAAGTGATGTTGCGAATGTTGCGGATCTGCCAGGCATACGGCTCCCACCCCCAATTCATGGGCTGTTCCGCTACCATAGCCAATCCCGGCGAGCTCGTCAGCAACTTGATCGGATCCCAGGTCGCGGTTGTCAACCGCTCCGGCGCTCCTTCGTCGAGACGACACTTTCTCTTCGTGAACCCCCATCTGAGCCCCTATACTGTGGCTTCCCGTGTCTTCGTTGCAGCCCTGCACGAGGGATTGAAAACCATCGTGTTCACCAAGGCACGCAAGATCACAGAGCTGATCACCATGTGGGTGCTCCACGACGCGCCCCATCTCAAACACCGGATAAGCTCCTACAGGGCTGGCTTCCTCCCCGAAGAGCGGCGTGAGATCGAGGCCAGGCTCTTTTCCGGCAAGATGGATGGCGTCATTTCCACCTCTGCGTTGGAAATGGGGATCGATGTGGGGGGCCTCGATCTCTGTGTGCTCGTGGGGTATCCCGGCACCATTATCAACACATGGCAAAGAAGCGGCAGGGTCGGCCGTGGCGGGCAGCCGAGCGGGATCGTGATGATCGCCGCTGCAGACGCGCTGGATCAGTATTTTATGAGGAATCCTCAGGACTTCTTTCAGAGAGACTGTGAACGAGCCGTACTAGACCCGGGAAACAGGGAGGTTCTCAAAAAGCATATTCCCTGTGCCGCAGCGGAGGTCCCTATACAGGAGGACGAACCGTGGACAAAGGCACCCGAGATGCGGTCGGTCATCGAAGAGCTGGAAGACGAGGGATCGCTCCTCCGCTTCAAGGACGGATCGATCCGATCCCCGGAGCGCCGCCCACAGAGGCACGTTGATCTGCGCAGCATCGGCGATTCCTACGCCATCTTTCTGGAGGACCGAAAAACGCCTATCGGGAGCTCCTCAGGGGGACGTGCATTCAAGGAATGCCACCAGGGAGCCGTGTACTTACACAGAACCAAGCAGTACATCGTCATCGAGCTCGACCTTGAACGGCGCAATGCAGTTGTTGCCCCCGCACGTCTCAACTACTACACGCGGGCACGATCGGACAAGACTACCACGATTCTGAGAGCACCGGTGCGCTCCCGCGATTTCCCGGGGTTCACCCTGCGTGAGGCCGAGATCAAGGTAACGGAGGTCGTCGAGGCCTACGAAAAAAGACGCACGTCGGGACAGGACCTGATAGGCGTTGTCGAGCTCGAGCTTCCGCCGCTGCACTTCGAGACAGTCGGCATCTGGATCGAAATACCGGACAGCGTAAACAAAGCGATTACCGACGCGGGTCTCCACTTCATGGGAGGGATCCACGCTGTCGAGCATGCGGCCATTTCCATGTTCCCCCTCTTTGCTCTCTGCGACAGAGACGACATCGGAGGTATCAGCACTCCCTTGCACGAACAGGTGGGGAAAGCGGCAGTGTTTATTTACGACGGCCACCCGGGGGGAGTCGGGCTAGCTCACTGCGCGTTCGACGTGATCGAGGAATTGCTGGACAAGACCTTGCACCTGGTGAAAGGCTGCCCCTGCGAGGACGGATGCCCCTCTTGCATCCACTCTCCCAAGTGCGGCTCAGGGAACAAGCCCCTGGACAAGGAAGCGTGCATAGCGACCCTCGAGCTTCTGCTTCACCCGGAGAGGGATCCTTTCGCGAAGCCCGTTCGTCACCGGAAAAAACCAGCTATCTTTCCTCACCTGGCCGCTGACCGTCGGCTTCCTGCGGGTGATCGCCCCCAGATGTCGCTGGAGTCAGCAGTCCGGGACGCGCGCGCCAAAACGAAGACGATCCGCCGCAGAAAACCGCGCTTGCCCGACATCGAAGCAGACGCTTCTGGGCCGTCAAAACAGGTCCGCGACACCGGGGATCCGGTTGGGAAGCCTGGGGCTCTACCTCTCGTGGAGATCCCCGATGGGGTCGTGGTCTTTGACCTGGAGACCCGGCATCTGGCCGAGGAAGTCGGCGGCTGGAAATACATATCTCGCTTGGGCCTCTCGCTTGGCGTGGCATACACTCGGAGTCAAGGTTTTCTGACGTTCACGGAAGAGAGCGTGTCTGCCCTTGTAGCCCTACTGAAGGGCGCGTCCCTCATTGTAGGGTTCAACCACATTCAGTTTGACTATGAGGTATTGAAGCCTTACACCACGGAAAACCTCCGAAAGCTTCCCAACCTGGACATCTTGCTGTCCATCAAAGGCGCGCTGGGGCGTCGGGTTTCACTGGACCACCTTGCTGAGGCCACGCTGGGTCTCAGGAAATCGGCAAACGGATTGGAAGCGGTGAAATGGTTCAGGGAGGGTAACACCGAGGCGTTGGAACGGTATTGCAGAGACGATGTGCGTATCACAGGAGATCTCTATCGATACGGCCTCACCAATCGGCACCTTCTGTACCGAACCAAAGGAATGAAATTGGGAAAAGTCAAGGTGGATTGGACATTCCCCGGGTCCGCCACGCCGTGACGTGATGGTCGCTTTCAAGGAGGGTATGTACGGAACAGCCGTTCATTTAGCATCATCCAACCGCCCTAACCGCGATGTAGCGCACGCTTTCCAGCGTGCGATTCAATGACAGACTGGAAGAAACTGTCTCAAGACTCGGGAAACAGCAGAAAAAGTGGTACGGTGAGGGAGGATACTGCC
>CAYZET010000163.1:0-11161 GCA_964477215.1 uncultured Syntrophaceae bacterium
GGTGTCCTGGCTCCAGACTATCAGCGAGTTACGACAGCGGCTACGGTCACAGTGAATGCTTACAGGTCCACGAAAAAATCGGAACCAGACCTGGAATGTCCCACTCGCAAGTGAAAGCTTACAGTCCCTTTTGGCTCGTTCCGGATTCGGGTATACTCACCTCGTCCACCGCGTGGAGCCCAGACCACGGGGGTACATAACCTGCTCGCGACCACCCCGGGAGTTGATAAGCGTCGTGCCCCTCGTCTCAGTGATCATTCCCACGTTCAACAGGGCTAAAGTCCTGGGTAGGGCCATATCCTCCGTCATGGCTCAAACGTTCTCCGATTATGAGCTCATCGTGGTAGATGACGGGTCAACGGAAGACACACGGGAGGTGGTCTCCAGGCTCGGTGGGAGAGCTCGATTTATTCGGCAAGACAACAGAGGGGTGTCGTCGGCACGCAACACCGGGATCAGGGCGTCTAGGGGAGACCTGATCGCATTTCTCGATTCCGACGACGAATGGCTTCCGTCCAAATTGGAGAAGCAAGTATCGCTGTATGCTTGCGGTCACTTCATTTGCCACACGGACGAAATCTGGTACAGGGACGGCATTCTCGTTCGTCAGAAAGCCATTCATCGAAAGCAAGGCGGGCGATTCTTCGAGCGTGCTCTAGAAAGGTGTCTCATTAGTCCATCCGCAGCAGTAATCTCTCGTTGCCTCCTCGACACGGTCGGCTGGTTCGACGAGGATCTTCCCGCAGCGGAGGACTACGACCTGTGGCTCAGGATCACCGCCATCCACGAGGTGTCCTTCGTTCCCGAGCCCCTCGTGATAAAGCATGGAGGCTGCGAAAACCAGCTCTCGGAAGTTACGCCGGCCATAGATCGGTACAGGATCAGAGCCATGGAGAAGATTCTCCTAGATCCAAGACTCTCGGAGCCCTACAGGGAAGCTGCCATCAGAGAGCTGATCAGAAAGTGTGGTATTGTGGCCAAAGGGTGCATTAAACGGGGAAAAAGGGAGGAAGCTGAGGCATATCGTGAACTGGCTCGAGCATACGGTCACAATGACGGCTAGTCTGGAACGGGTGCGGGTCAACGAGCTTACGTATGAGATTCCCTTTTTCGGTGAATCGAAGCCGCTCGAGACGTCCATCAAATGCGCGGGAATCTTGAATGCCCCCGTGGTTCAAGAGCAATACGACGGGTGCATGATCCCAGTACTCGGGCGCAGAAGGCTCAAGGTCGTGCAAGATCTTGGATGGGCCGAAATCCAGGTGCGTCCCCTCCCCTCCTCAATGCCGGAGCAGGACGGGTACGAGCTGGCTTTCTGGGACAATTGCTTGCGCATCAGCGATACCGCCACCACGGCCGTAGTGGTCAATCGCCTCCTGGAGCTTTTTCCCAAAGAAGTCGTGTGCTCCCGATTCCTCCCTGTGTTGAATGTGCCGCCCCGGGGGCCGCGTATCGACCGCCTCTGCCGCGTCGGAAGGCTCGAGCGACCGATTCTGTCTGCTGTGGCTACCGGCCGCCTCCTGGAAAAAACCGCTGTCATCCTTTCTCACCTGAATTCTGCAGACCGAGAAATCTTGATGAGTCTGGTTCAGGACCTGAGGCTGAATGCAAACACCAGCGACGAGGTGGTCGCCGCACTATTCGATTGGGCTGTGGTGCAACAGAAGTCCATCGGGGAGATTCTCGCCTTGAACGCGTTTCGGAGGATCCTTGAAGATGCGGACCACCCGGTCCCCGAGAAAGCGGCACGATTCCGCACGCTCCTCAGGTCGTCCCGGTTTCCCGAGCTGGACCGCCGGGAAAAGGAAGTGCGGGAATGGGTTCGAGAGTGCGATCTTCCTCGAAATGTCAGGATAAGGCATGATCATGGATTCGAGACTGAAGAATGCACGATCGAGGTCAGAGCCTCCGACCGGGGACGCGCACGCAAAGTCATTGAGGCTCTGAAGAACATCGACATATGATGCAGCAAGAGGAGCTCGCTGACTTGCACAGTCGTTTGATTCCGTGATTGCCGTGCGGGTTGATTTAATGCGATTTCCCATTGACGAGATTTGGATCGACGAGGATGCGGTTGAGGAACCCCTCACCCGCGAGGTGTGCCGAAAGCTCACCTCAGCCAGGGTGCTCGTTGGAAAGGAGATAGCAGAAGCCCGAGCGGCCATCGAGCTCGAATCAGACCCACTGCTCCGAGGCAAGAGAATCCTGAGGCTGCTGAGGCACCGAGGCGCATTTGTGAAGCCCTGCCCTGGTACGCCCGCATATGTGTGCTGCGGATTGCAGATCGTGCACATTGGTCAGGGCTGTCCTATGGACTGCCGCTACTGTGCGCTTCAAGTCTATTTCAACAGGCCTGTCCTGGAGGTGTTCGTCAATGCCGACGACTTGGTACGTGAGCTCAAGAAACATCTTGATGATTTTCCTGATCGAGCTCATCGCCTCTGCACGGGTGAATTCACGGACTCGCTCGCTCTCGAGCCATTGACAGGATATGCCGCCAGATTGGCGGGACTCGTGAGAGACACGGCAAACGCATCGCTGGAGATAAAGACAAAGACCGACTTCATTGCACCTCTTCTGAACATCGAGCCCTCAGACCGTGTTATCGTGAGCTTCTCGGTGAATTCGTTGCGCGTCAGCAGGAGTGAAGAGCTGCGTTCCACTCCGCTGGAACGCCGCATAGGCGCTGCCGCGAGGGCGCAGCGCCACGGGTACAGGCTGGGCTTCCACTTCGACCCGATCATCCCCTATTCCGGTTGGGAGAAAGATTACTTTGACACCGTAGATGCCATTTTTTCGAAAGTCGACCCGGTGAGGATCGCGTGGTTGTCGCTCGGGGTGCTCAGGTTTGTCCCCGCTCTTAAAGAAGTGTCGCTTGACCGCTTCGGCCCTGTGCCGTATTTCCACGACGCGTTCGTCCGAGGTCTGGACGGAAAGAGCCGCGTGACCGCGGATCGTCGGATCGCGGTGTATCGGAGGTTGGCAGAGAGGATCAGGAGCCATTCTCCTGATGCTCGAACATATCTGTGCATGGAATCGCCATATGTGTGGCGATCATCACTGGGTCTGCCTGTGAGCTCCGATGCAGATCTCTCGGCCTACCTGGACGAAGCAGTGTTATGAGGCGTCTCTCGTGGAATACACATGCCCTATTGTCCCTCGCGGCACTGAGATCCTGCGAGATCGCGGAGTTGAGGACCCCCGTCGCGGTCATTCCACTTTCGCATTTCCTCGAGTCAGCGATGGGGGAAATGGACCATTTGATCGACTGGTACCAAAGCCTTCTCGAGGCCTCCACCGGAAACACCGTGCCGCATAAGACCGCGGCCGCCCCAATCACCGACGACGAATTCAACCGAGCTTTCCAGCTCCATCCCCGCACTAAACGGGCGTACGTGCGGTTAATGAAGCCAGGCGAGGTCGACCTGCCTTTGGAGCATGACCCTTCGCGGGAAGGTCCACCGGGTGGACTGTACGTCGATGCGCCACCCCGAGGGACCGTTTCGGCGTGGGACGTGCTGTTCACGTACGGGGACGAGCCTGACTGGGGGATGGACCAGGACCTGTACGCTCAGCACGGATATTCTTATGGGAAAGCGCCGTTCGGCGTTGAGCGAGGACCCAGCTCCCAGGCACAGTTTCACATGGCTTTCTTTCATGAGCATCGCCTCATGTACGCTCTCGTGCCTGTGCTCTCGAAAAGCTTCGTAGAATTGCGGTGCCGAACTTTCTTCGCTCTGGCCGACTTGGCGTTCCGTACGGGAGCTCATTACTGGGGGTGGCGATTCACGGCCTGGGCCATGCATTACTTGCAGGACATTACTCAGCCGTATCACGCCCGAGCTTTTCCTCCCTCTGTGACCGCCGTGCTGAAGCGGTATTTTTCCTTGCGGATCTCGACCGGCCTGCTTCGGGTGGCTGAAGACATGCTAAAGACCCATCATCATCTGTTCGAGGGATTCGTTCACTTCCTCTTGAACGAAACTGCGAAGAAACACGCGTATCCGGAGCTTTTCGATGCCCTCGACGGCTCGTGCGCGAAAGGTGACGAACCTGTGCACAAGGCAATGAAATCAGCTTCTAGGTCCGCGGCCCGTCTCGCTCCCCGGGTGGATCGAACGCTCGTAAAGCTGTTCGGAGACATGACATTGGCGCAGGTCGAGTGGTCTCCAGGTTCGGGGAATCCCTCCGGAATGGCCCACCGCTTCCTCGCGGTGATTGATGAGAATCCCTATCTCTTCGATCGGTTTGTCTCAATGGTCTGCACGTGTTTAAAGGAAACGGGGGCGATAACCAGGTACGCGATCGCTCACAGGGAGCATTTTGGATCGCTAGTATCGCTCCAATTCCACTGCTCCACAATGTCCCCGTCAAACCCCACGTAGAGTATGTCCCTTCCTCGTGCGGCTTTAAGAACTTGCAGGGCTGTTTTCCGCCGTTCAGCCACGCTCAATCCTACATGGAGAGCGTATTCGTGGAGGAAGCGAAGCCTGTCGCCAGCCGCTACGGCCGTGGGCATGGAGAGGAAGATCTGAACAAGGTTCTTGATCCTCTTGCGCGAGGAGACAGTGTTGGAGAACGTAACGTGGTCATAATCCACGAGTGAGAAGCGCAGTCCCCCCCCGGGATTGGTCGGCGTCCATTCACCCGAGTGCTCAGTGTAGCCCTCCTCTGCGCTTATTTCGGAAACGAGGATGTTGCACGTCTTGAGGTCAGCGTGAAATATCCCCGCAGAATGCAGGGACCCTATGTATCGGCCCATCATCCGAGCCAGGCACCGCTTTTCCTCAGGGCTCCAGTCACTGCGAATCCTCGATACCAAGTACCGATCCAGCTCGAGGCAACGGGGCATGATCTCCATGATGACCCATTCGCCCAGGACGATTCCCATCGATTTCTCTCGCACCAGGGCAAGAGGAGCTGCTGCGGAGAAGCCTGATTCTTTGAGTCGCCATCCGTTGGCAAACGTTCTTGTTCCCTGCGTAGCCCTGAACAGTGATTTCACGCCGTGCATGGCTCCCCGCCATCGAAATTCCTTCACGCAGACAGGAGGGACACCAGGCAAGCTCACCCTGGTCACTGCGCTTTCAGGTGCATCCTTGAGCACGGAAGTGGATCCCATTGCAACGAGGCGTCTGTGCTCGGCCAGAGCTTGCCTGATGATGTCGGGAATGGCTTCGGAATGGTCGAGCTTGAGGATTTCGACTGCCCTTGGATGAACACGTACCGACCGGGCGAAATTGGAGCCATTTGGCCTTCCGGACAGCACCGATGCGGGGACGGTCGGCTTTGTCCTCATCGACTCATCCTCGTCAGCACGCTCGCCACGAGGTACTTCACATAGTAGCGCCAACTGCGCGGTCGCAACGGAGTGCGCTCCACAGACTTCGCAAACCATTTGCAGGCTTCCGGGAGATTCCCGATTGCCAGGTAGGCACGACCGTATGAGATATCGTGGTCCGACATGGTTCTATTATATATGCGCCGAGGGATGCGATTCGGGTCGTAGTGCTTTTGCAGGATATCATAGGTGTCCGTCCTGACCCCAACGCGATTGTGGCTTGTATTGGATTCGTAAAACCGAATGAACACGAGGGGCCGATCCACGTACGCGATAGGATAGTCCCGGGCAATGGCCAGCCAGACGTGAAACTCATCAGCGAACCGATATTGGGGCGGGAAGCCACCTATTTTTTCAAACACGTCTTTTCGTATCATGACTGACGAAGTGTGTATGAAGCTCTCCGAGTAGACCTTCACGAACAGGTCCCCCTTAATCCATTTCGATGCCTTGGTGTTGCGAAAGCGGGACCCCAGTCTCACGTGTCGAGCCGCGACCAGTGCGATTTCCGGATTCTCTCGGAGGTATTCGACCTGCACTTTCAGCTTGTCGACTGCCCACAGATCGTCATGATCGAGGAACGCAAGCCACATTCCCCTAGCCCGGGCAGCGCCGTTGTTACGAGACGTGGCAATCCCCTGGTTTGGCTGGGAGACTACCTGGAGATCTGCTTGGCTCCTCAGCCATTCCAGCGTGCCGTCCGTGGATCCGTCGTCGACCACAACAATCTCGAAATCTCGGAAGCTCTGCTCTCGTACGGATTGGATCGTTTCCTGGAGGAGGCTCACCCTATTGAACGTGGGAACAATCACGCTTATCAGAGGAGCCATAAGCGCCTCCGCGGCTCCCCTGTCAAAATAAAGGGCAAGAATGCCGCGCTGGACCGCACGCTTCTTGACTGAGCACTGGGAGCGATTACGAGCTCCCCGGGCACGTGAGAGCGCAACATTCTTCTCACATTGTGTCTTTCATTCGCCATGGACGGGCTACCGGGCCTTTGACCGTGACTGCGGAAGAAGTATCCATTCCACTTGTCGAAATACGGCTTCCGGTCGAAGGCTGCGCATACACTGGTGGTCCGGACGGGGGCAACGAAAGTGCTTGCACGGCGAGCAGGAGGCTTCGCCGTGAATAACGTGTACTCCCGGGCCATACGGAGCGGTGGCTCCCGGCGAGGTGGGGCCGAAAATCGTGAGAACCTTTGCCCCAGCAGCCACTGCCAAATGGGCACTTCCCGTATCGTTGGAGATGACCACGCGCGACATGCTCATAATAGCCATGGACGTGACCATATCGGCCCGTCCGGCAAAGCTCACCGCTTTCCTCCGGGATCTCATTCCCAAGATGATGCCGTCTATCAGATCCCGTTCGTCGGGGGCTCCTAGGAAGACTATGCGGGCGTCCATCCGTTCGATCAACTGGTCTCCGAGGCAGGAGAAGTATTCCGGAGGCCAGCGTTTCGCCTCGGAGTTGACCGACCCAGGGCACAGGGAAAAGACAGGGCCTACGCCCGCGATACCCGTCGAGGACAACAGATTTCTTGCCCGCTCAAGGGAAACCGCATCCAGGGGAATCGAGCAATTGGGCGTGATCGGCTCGCTCCGTGCCTCTCCTCGAAAAACAGTTTCCAGATGCTCGGTGATTGCCAGGTAGTAGAAAACCTGGTGTTTCTGCCGAATCTGCGGGGTCAACAAGACCGGCATGTTCAGGAACGGTCCTCTCAGGTCCGTCGGATAACCAACCCGCAACGGGACTCCTGCCAGCCACGCAGTAAAGGCACCCTCGAAAGCATTCTGAAACAGGACAGCCATGTGGAAGGCTCCGGATGCCAACACCTTTCTCATGTGGAAGGGGCGACGGAAGGGACCGCCAGCGTCCGCTCCAAACGTGATGATGTCGTCCGGAATTCCCGTGGCACGCACCAAAGACGCCAATCCTGCGGGCACCCAGAAGGTAAGGTTTGTGAACGGAAATATGCGCCGCAGTTCCTTCGCTGCGGGGAGGCTCATGACCGTGTCGCCCACCCAGTTGGTTCCCCTCACGACGATCCGCGAGGGAAGGCTGTCTGTCTTCATGCCGCGTCTCATTGTTGCCATCCCCCGCGTGTTAGCGAGGGGCAAGATGTTTCTCCCGAAGAGGCGACCGACAGTCGCCCTGCGTCAGCGCCGGGGGTCAAATTCCGGCCTACCCACTGTGGTCTGCCGAGAGGCTCTGTCGACAAGGGTACGAAGTTGTTTTCATGTCACAACATCAAGCCCGAGAAGCTATCAAGTATCGAGATCGCTCCTTCGACGTTCCTCTTTCCTTTCTCTTGAACTTGCGGTGCATCCAGAATCCCTGCTCGGGATAGTCCCTCAACCAGCGTTCAAACACCTCGTGGAACCGCTGGGAATTGACAGTCACGTCCGCCTGCGGGTCCCCCGTAACTTGAATGGGAATCTCCTCACCAAATGCGCAGGTGTACCTTCCGTCCTCCCGTCTCAGAGCAACGAGGGAGTGAACACGGGCGTTTCCCTCTGCTGCGAGCTTCGCAAAAACCCCATTGGCCAAGACTCTTCTGCCAAAAAAGCTCACCCACACCGGCCGTGAATCATCACCTCGTTGGTCTGCCAATACCACGACCATATCTCCGCTTTCTAGAAGATTCACGGCCTTGCGAACAACCCCCTTGTGAGGGAGAATATGCAAACCGCTCTCCTCTCCTCCTCGTTTGAAAAACATGCGGTCGTTGACAAACCTGTTCGGCGCTGGGGTGACAATCAAGCTCCCCTTGATCCCGAGAAACCTACTGGCAGCGGCAAGAACTTCGAAGCATCCGATGTGGGCCGTGATGTACAAAACACCGTCTCTGCCTGGCAACCACGCTTCGTTAAAGTTTGTACATCCATCGAAAACGAGCTTTTCCGCCAGCTTCGCCTGATCCCATCGCCGAAGTCGAAAGAACTCCACCCCGAGCATGGCCAGATGCTCGAAATTTCTTCGAGCGATACTCCTGATCTCCTCCGGTGTCCGTTCCGCTCCAAAGGCCAGCGTCAGGTTCTCGACGGCCACTCTCCGTCTCTCCCCGCCAAGGACAAACATGATCCTTCCACAGAATCGCCCCGCAGCCATCGCGGTCTCGTCCCGTGGTATCCGGCAGAAAACCTCCTCGAGAAAACGAAACACCAAGTACACGAGGTATTCCCCGAAGATTCGGAACTTCGGTCCCTCGCTCTTCCCTGCGGCCACAACCATCGTCCAGCTCCGAGCCAGTGCTCACAATTCGCGGCGGGCCCGCTTTGCCCGGCGTCACTCCTGTGGCCGAGCTTCCTCCTCCGTGAGCTGGATTGCCTCATCGATCAGCATGATCGGAATATCGTCCTTGATCTCGTATTTGAGACGGCATGCATGACAGATGAGCCCATCGCTCTTTTCCGTAAGGACTAGGTCCCCTTTGCACTTGGGACACACAAGGATTTCCAGAAGTTTTGGATTTACGGCCATTGTCAAACCTGTCCTTTGAGACTCCGGATTCCAGGCTCACGCACAATTCGCGGCACTGTCTTCGCCTTCGTTCGAGTTCTGGGATAGACCTTCTATATACCGGCCGTCGGCCGCATGCAAGCCCCAACCGTTTGACGCAGCCTGGGAGGCCTGGATCTCCTTATTCCGACGGCACTAATGTCTTCAGCGACGCGGACATCGGCACAGAAAAGTCAGTGTCGAGTTTCCTCGCTCCAATCGGGAAATATCATCATTTGCCCCGGCATAGCAGCGTCATCTCCTTCGACGACGTCACCGAAGCCGGCGACGGACCGATCTGCGGCTCGCCAGAATTGGATCGTCACAGTGTACGGCCTTCCTCCCTGCACGGACGTCGCAAGGACCAGGGCTTCCTCTTCTGTTCCATTCCTCGGATCAATCACTCGCGCGCATGTCACGCAGGTAGCTGCAAAGGCATGTCTTTCGAGGGCCTGAGTCTTGACGAATGCAACCAACGCCTTCTTCTGTGCTTCGTTCTTGAAAGGAAGAACTATGGGCACGAGCCCCTCCATCGTATGGAGTATTGCTGTGGGAAGATGGGTTCCCTGTTGCATCAACGTAGCCTGTGCTATGGGCATAATTTCGCGTACTGCCTCCTCAACCGCCGCTGCTACCGCTACAATGGAGGTCGACAGACCAATCTGCTCGCTCATCCTTCACACCTGCCTCGAATCCCCGGCGGTGAAGGCTCCGTCGAGCCCATGTTTACTTGTATCAGGAATGGCGGCGATTGGCAAAACACAGCGTGTCAGAAGCAGGGATGGCTGAGAGAAACGGTCTTTCGGGGTTTACGTGCAGGAAAGCGAGCTCCTTGAACGGAGAAGTCGCCGCATGTTCTGGCCCCAGACCTGCGGCATCGCCCGTGGCACCTGTTTAGGGCATGGCGCCGGCCTCGGAGAAGCTCATTTTTCAACCGGCGCCATGGAACAGAGATGGAAGGTTTCCGACTACAGTCCCCATTTGAAAGACTTGGTCGGCGGAGGGGCAGGTATATCATGATCCGGGGTCGCAGCGGATGGCTGCGCGGTCCCGGCGGGCAATCCCCAGCTCAGCTTCTTTTCGGGCGATTCATTGTCTGATGAGGAGGCCTCCGGTAAAATTGATTTTTTGACCTCTTGCTGAACTTGGGTGACCCTTACAGTGGGAGTATCGGCAACTATGAAGTGCGCGCGGACCAGCATGCTGCGTGCCCGGAGCTCCTCAGGAAAGGGAGGAAACGGCGCAGCATTGCGAATGGCTTCCATAAGTGAACGGTCCAACCCGGCGTTTCCCGATCCACTTACCAGCTCCAGGTTTCGCAGCGCGCCGCTTCGGGAAATAACATAATTGATTCGAATCCGTCCCTTGACCGCGTCCGGCCCCGTCACCTCAACTGGAGTGGTCCAGGCACGCTGTATCTCGTTACGAGTGAGCATGATGTAATCATTCACCGATTTATCGCGAGTAGTGCGATCCACTACGACTTGGTCGGCCAATTGCAGCGGGTTGTCGGCAGCCCAAGCGGACACTCCTGCCGTCATAACGAAAAGCATGGTCATCACCAGGATTTTCTTCATCTTGTCTCTCCTCTTGTTTGCAGCCGTGATTCCTGTCGGAGGAACCTCGGCAGGGTCGGTCGCCGAGCGCGCGGTGCCCATGTATCTATATTTAATGCCTTTTTCGAGACACTTGCAAGAATAACCGAATCCTTCGGTTCATGGTTCACTAACAACACATTGCCGTGACGTCAAGAAAAAACTGCTAAGTCGGAACTCAGCCCCCAACCCTCGAAGCGAGAATCGTTTCTTCGGATTATGCCGGAAACATTGCAGGATCATTGTCCCTCAGTACACCGTTTCACAAACATGGTCGCTTATTGGCTTCAGCCCTGTTCAGGGAACAGCGGGTTTGAAACCCGCCCCTATATCTGCCGCTCTGGGCCTTCCACCGCAACGATCAAGGCTCCACACCTCAGTGGGAGCAGGTTTCAAACCGGCCCTCCATGGGAAACGGGATTTCCCAGTAGCTTCTAAATCCTGTGGCTTCTCAGAGTGCCCTCCTCCGGAGCTCAACCCCCGCTGTGAGCCATGGCGGGGTCCGCGAGCCGACTTAAGAAATGAAGCAGTCAATTATCGGATTTGTTTGACCGGAACGCCGTCCTCGTTTAGAAATGTATGTTGGGCCCCGAGCAATGGGCCGGCAGGCGGATAAGAGGCGCGCGAGGGCTGCACAGCGCCCTTGTCATCCTGCACGCTTTCAGGTTTTAGCGGAACCACGACGACCCGATCAGCATTCCGAGGAGGGCTATGGACGTCGAGC
>CAYZET010000164.1:0-11060 GCA_964477215.1 uncultured Syntrophaceae bacterium
CCTGTTCGACCTAGATCTTACCCTCTTTCTCTCTCCTTTCTCTCCGGGAGATCTGCCCTCGCGACCGCAGCGGATGGCTTTGAGGGACAGTCTTGTCGCCCGTGTCGCCTCGGTGATTTACGCGGGAGAGGTGCGGAAGGGGGGCAACATGGAGCGCGTTCTCAAAGCAGCCTACAAACGAGGAGCTACCGTCCTGGGAATAGACGCGGGCACTCCCGATCACGGAATAACGAGATTGAATCTCTTCGACGATAGGGAGAACCGTTTCGTACGCTCGAAGACGCATGTTTCGGCCAGACGGCTTTCTTCGGGGAAGGCATGTGCCAGAGCAAACTGTTCACGAGCTTCCACTGCTTTGCAATGCGAGAGATCCATTCCGAGAGCCAGGCTTGACACCGGCTCGTACCTGATCCACTACACCCGTCGGTGTCCGGGACCTTGGCCGGGACAAACTTTGGGGGAATACTGTCAAACGCTTATCGACGGCAATGAAGATGCCGCTCACACCGCGTTTGACACGTTGAACCGGATTATGACCGAGCGTCGCGTGCGGGCAAGTTCGCGGCTAATCCGTGGAGCTCTCCCCGTCGTGTCTTTCACTGAACGCCTGCCGGAGGAGCTCAAGAGCGTAATCGCGTGGCGAAAGGGCCTCACAAGATGGACTTTTGAGCCGTACGGGGTTGCGGTGAAGAAGGAGGTGCTTACCGCTCTCGGGGCACGTCCGGTCTTGTACGGAAGTGAGCCATGCTTTCGATCGCTTTCCGAAGAGGAAAAGTACCTGTTTCAGCTCACAAAGCTTGGGAACACAGACTGGAAGTTGGAAAAGGAATGGAGATTGCCCAATGATCTTGATCTCACCCTTGTTTCCCAGTCTGACTTGATCGTGGCACTGCCAACAAGGGAAGAGGCCATTTTCGTCGCGAATCGCTACGAAGTCCCGGTAACATGGCCCGAGCCTTCCTCGCACCTCCATCAAGCGGTCTCCTAGGTTTTTCGTAAAGATCCGCGGGGGCCGGCTTTTTTTCTTGGCGGCTTTGGCACGTTTGTGCAACACTCTCACTCTATGCCGTTGTCGGATACTGATTCGAACGAATAGCAAGTCAGTGGAAAACATGTGAGTGATTGACTGGTCACAGGATGCGTTTCTGAAGAAGGGGCCTGAGGGCGTCGGGACCGAAGCGAGGCAAGGGAGGATGGGCTTGTATTTTTCCAATAATGCTGAATCCGTAGGACGAACCCCCCTGGTGCGACTGAACAGAGTATGTGGTCCCACCGAGGCGATTGTCCTGGCAAAGGTTGAAGGCCGCAACCCGGCGTTCTCCGTCAAAGACCGGATCGGAGTATCCATGATCAGAGATGCGGAAGAAAAGGGATTAGTCAGGCCGGGTGTGGAAATCATCGAACCTACCAGTGGAAACACCGGTATCGCTCTCGCGTTTGTGTGCGCCCAGAAGGGCTTCTCCCTGACACTTACCATGCCGGAAACCATGAGCATCGAACGGCGAAAGGTGCTCAGGATGTTCGGCGCCAACCTCGTCCTGACCGACGGAGCCAAGGGCATGAGGGGCGCTGTGCAGGCGGCAGAAGACATCATGGCTTCCGATCCCGAGAGATACTTTATGCCGCAGCAGTTTCTGAACCCTGCGAATGTCCAGGCTCATGAAGAAGCCACGGGCCCCGAGATCTGGGATGGCACGCAAGGGACAGTGGACATATTTGTGGCCGGGGTAGGGACGGGTGGCACAGTCACGGGCGTCTCTAACTACATCAAGAATCGGAAAGGGAAGAAGATCTGTACCGTCGCGGTAGAACCTGCCGAGAGTCCAGTAATCTCACAAACGCTCCACGGCCAGACGCCTATTCCCGGTCCTCACAAGATCCAGGGCATTGGTGCTGGCTTCATACCGGATATTCTCGATCTCAGCACTATTGATGAGGTCCAACTGGTATCGAGTGATGAAGCAGTGGAATACGCACGCCGGTTGGCAAAGGAGGAAGGTCTCCTGTGCGGTATTTCATCCGGTGCGGCGGTATGCGCTGCAGCGAGACTAGCACAGCGGCTGGAGAACCGTACGAAAGTGATCGTGGTGGTGCTGCCGAGCGCAGGAGAACGATATCTGAGCTCGTCGCTGTTTGCCGGTTTGGAAGAGTGATAACAGACCCTGAGTGGGGTATCTACGAGCCAGAGTGAGAGGATTGCCCATGACAACGAGAGATGACTGCATTTTCTGCAAGATAGCTGCGGGCCAGATTCCGTGTACAAGAGTTTATGAGGATGAGAAGGTGCTAGCGTTCATGGATATCGCACCGCTCAACAAAGGCCATTTTCTCGTAATTCCCAAGGAGCATGTGGAGACCATCGCAGAGATCGATCCGGGGTTGTACGGCCACATGGCCACAGTCCTGTGCCGTATCGCCAAAGCCGTCAAGGCAGCAGTCAAGCCGGACGGAATGAACGTCATGCAGCTCAACGGAAAGGCTGGCAACCAGGTGGTTCCCCATGTTCACATGCACCTCGTTCCTCGCCTGGAAGGCGATGGTCTCACGATCTGCGCCTGGGAGCCGGTTATGGGGGAAAAAGGGGAGATTCTTGCGACCGCAGAGACGATCAGGAAGCACCTGTAGCCCTTCGCCCGTTCTTCCGCTCGAAATCGGACATCTTTTCACAGCTCCGCTCGACGGTCACTGCCGTGACCTTTTCAGGGGGTTGGGGTTGGTGATCCTAAGAACTATAGGAGACCATTCTCTTCTGAAGTCATGACTGATCCTCGGAACGATTTCCCTGGTGCAGAAAGCGGATTCAAGCCGAAGTCCCAGAAAGACTTCCTGAATTACTTTGGCAAGGATCGCTGGATCCACGCGTGGCTGGCGGAAAAGCGCACTCGGCTCATTTCTGCTGTGGTCCCCCCCCTTCGTCGTCTCGGGCTGGTCCCGGACACAATTTCGTATCTGGGAATCGCTCTTCTTGCCGGCGTGGTCATGTTTTTTGTTCGCCAGCCGCTGGTGGCTGTCCTGTTCCTGGTTGGCCACATCATTGCCGATGGCGTGGACGGGGCGTACGCACGCCACACAAAAAAAGCATCCCAGTCAGGTGCGTTCACCGATCTTGTCTGCGATCAGCTCGGCATGGTTGTGGTCTCCATGATGGCCATCTTCCACCACTTTGTACCGCCTCTCCTGGGAACGGTATACATCAGCCTGTATCTGATCGTCGTCGTCTTTGGCGTACTTATTAACGTTCTCGGGCTTGGGAGCAGGATCACTATCACTAGCAAGTATTTCCTCTATGCCGTGTACGGGATCTGGGCAGCCTGGGGCGTTAATTATTTTTCAGCCCTCATGTACTTCTTCTCCACCGTTATGGCCTTTGAGGTGGTCGTCGGGTACCTCAGGTTGAAACGGGGAATTCGGAAGAAGTATGACGCAGAAGTCCGATTCTCCGATAAGGACCAGTATTCATCACGCCTGAATTACGCGTTGAACGTGGCGGTACCTGCCGGTGCGTTCCTCTTGATAATCGTAGGAGCGAACATTGTTCCCATCCGTGCCATGCTCGACAGGCCTTCAATAAAGGTGCACTGGCAGCAAGGACCTGTCATCAGCTCCGCTGAAGAGAATCTACCTATCCTGGGGTTGGCCAATTACGGGGATACCCTGCTGGTGCTGCTTCAAGGAGAAAGAGCCCCCACCCTCTTCCAAGTCGATCCGGCGCTCGGAACGCTCGGCAGATCATTCGTGTTCCCGGGCTATCTCGATCCTGCATTTCCCGTGCTGTTCGTGGACAAGAACCAGTTGTTGGTAGCGGATCGCTCTACCCGACTGTTCATGGGGATAGACATCGAGGAATCCTTTCACTCGAGACGAGCGGTGATCGTGCTGACCCTTCCACTCCAGCACCTTGCGATCACTGCCGCGGGGTCCGGATCTTGGAAAGACCGCCACGTATGGCTCATCGCGAACTACCTCTACACGCGTAAGACGTACGTGGTCGATCCCGGCCTGGCGTACAAGAGAGGGTCGGTTCTCGATGGCGAGGTGGCATCCTATACGAACGGTGGTTTTCCTTCAGGACTGACCGTGATCGATGATCTCGTATTCGAATTCAACAAGAGTCCTCTCCGAGCTCTCATATATGTGGCTTCTCTGAAAACCCTTTTGGAGGGGGTTGATTTGCTCGAAGCAAGCAAGGCAGCTTTCTCTCCCCCCGTCCCTAGCGCCATAGGACCTGTAAGACTGGGAGAAGACCTCGTCATGTTAGGACCCGATCGCCGGATCTATCGATTGCCACTACGGGCCGTGACCGGAAGGGCAGCTCCCTGAAGATTCTCGAATGCCCTTAATTACACCGTTTGACAAATATATGGTCGCGTATTTGCTTCAGCCCTGTTCAGGTGAAACAGGCTCTGAACCTGTCCTTCCCTAAAGGGAGCAGTTTCCCAAATACGTAACCGTACTTGTGAAATCCTGGACTAAGACAAGCGAGAACATACTCCACTGGCCTTGCACGGGCGCCGGTTCCACTCTATTATCGTGAGTGGGGAGTGGCTCGACCACAACTCACTTGTTTTCCGCGAAGACGCACGACCCTTCAGGGTGGTAGGTGAATGAACCATATCCGAAATTTCTCCATCATAGCTCACATCGATCACGGCAAGTCGACACTTGCCGATCGACTTCTCCAGATCACCGGCACGGTAGGTGCTCACGCGTTCAGAGACCAGATGCTCGACACCATGGATATCGAAAGAGAACGTGGAATAACGATAAAGAGCCAGAGCGTCGCTCTCCCGTACCGGGCCCAAGACGGGAAAGACTATGTCCTCAACCTAATCGATACACCCGGACATGCCGACTTTTCTTACGAAGTATCGCGGGCACTGGTCGCGTGCGAAGGCGCACTCCTGGTGATCGACGCGTGCCAAGGAACCCAGGCTCAGACGTTGGCAAATTTCTACATGGCTTTGGAACAGGATCTGGAAGTCATACCTATAATCAACAAGATTGATCTGCCTTCCGCTGATGTGGAACGGGTAAAGACACAAATAGCGAAGGATCTCGGATTAGATCCCGACACCGCAGTCGCAATTTCTGCCAAAGAAGGGATCGGGATCGAAGAGGTGCTCGAGTCGATTGTGGCGAGAGTTCCCCCTCCGAGGGGTGACACCCGCGAGCCTCTGAAGGCCCTCATATTCGATTCGCACTGGGATCCGTACAGAGGGACCATTGTACACCTGCGGGTCTTCGATGGTGAAGTCAAGGCAGGAGACATTATCCGCCTTTGGTCTACTCAGGCAACATACAGGGTAGAAGAAACGGGAATCTTCCAGATAGATCGTCAACCGCGGCCCGTGCTCCGCGCTGGGGAAGTGGGATACATCATCGCCGGGATCAAGACCGTGAGAGACACCCGCATCGGCGACACGGTGACACATGAGCCCAGGCCGTGCGCGGCTCCGCTCAAGGGATTCCAGCACGTCAAGCCCGTGGTCTTTTCTTCTTTCTACCCTATTTCCTCTGACGATTATGAAGATCTCTCACAGGCCCTGGAAAAACTCCATCTCAATGACGCTGCTCTCACGTTCGAGAAAGACCATTCCAATGCGCTAGGCCACGGGTTCCGATGTGGATTCCTGGGCCTTCTTCACCTGGAGGTGGTTCAAGAGCGTCTTGAGCGAGAATTCGATCTTTCGCTCATCCTGACTGCTCCGTCGGTGCAGTACGTCCTTGTTCTGAAGGACGGCACGGAAATGATGATCGATAATCCTGCGAAGTACCCCGATCCAGTGTACATCGAGAAAGCCAAGGAGCCTTTCATCCGGGCTTCAATCATAGTGCCTGACCAGTACCTGGGGGCTGTAATAAGCCTGTGTATCGATCGGCGCGGAGTCCAGAAGGACCTCAATTATCTCGATGCCACGCGGGTAGAGCTCATTTTCGACCTGCCCCTCGCTGAAGTGCTTTTCGATTTTTACGACAGGCTTAAATCTATCTCTCGGGGATACGCATCGTTCGATTACGATTTTCTCGAATATCGCCCCACCGATCTATCAAAGGTCGATATTCTCGTAGCGGGTGAAAAGGTAGACGCCCTTTCCATGCTGGTTCATAGGGATCGTGCGTATCAACGTGCACGCCGCGCATGCGAAAAGCTCAAAGACGAGATCCCGCGGCAACTATTCAAGGTGGCGATTCAGGGAGCGATCGGAGGCAAGATCATCGCGCGAGAGACCATATCCCCCCTACGGAAAGACGTGACCGCAAAGTGCTATGGCGGTGATATTACCAGAAAAAAGAAGCTGCTGGAAAAACAGAAGGAAGGCAAGAAACGGATGAAGCAGGTGGGTGGCGTAGTAATCCCCCAATCCGCTTTTCTCGCTGTATTGAAATCAGACGAAGGGGAATAGGTCCCCGTAAGGGGTCACCACAGCCACCGCACCACGAGGCTCACGAGGATTATGAGGAGAGCGGCGAACAATAGGAATGGAGCAGCGCTTACCTCCTCGAGGTCTTTCTGCTCCGTCCTGCGTGAAGCGCATCCGCCTGCCTGACTGCACGCGCTGCAGTCGCGTTCCGTTGTCATGATTTTGCCTCCCTATTCCGATGTTACCATCCCTTATTAATAGTACCGGCTTTTTGAGACAACGGCAAGAGGCAGAAATGAGGCCGGGAAGATAGGTGAGTGCCAACAAAGGGCTGACTGATTGGCGGTTCGGGCCTTTGTGCGAAGAGGAGAGCGGGCTGGAATCCGCCGAAGCGCGGGATTGCGCTACAGGAACATCGAACCCTCCCGTACGCCGAAGAGTGGTGCTCAGGCATCGTTGTGAGATTGAGAATGAGGGGTGAATTGGTCACCCAGTATCAGCCTGGAGATGTTGCTCGATTTCCGCGATGAGCTGCCCCACCGTATCGGCACCCGTGGGTAATACCTCTACGTGTAAGGCCTCCAGAGCGTATTTCGCTCCTTTTCCCTCCAGGTCCGCACGGGTTCGCACCTGGTGAACGCCCAGTTCGGCCAAGAGCTCAGCGGCCCTGACACCCCTTTTTCTTTCCAGTTGGGAGAAAGGGTTCTTAAGTATCCGTTCTACCTGCGCGCATCCTTCCTCGACATTCTTGCGTATCAGGACAAAATAAGGAGCGCTCCCAAAATGATCTGACAGTCGCGACTGCTCTGGAGGCGGCAGCCCCTCGACTGCCTCGAGAGGACTGGCCACCAACACGGAGTCCCGTTTCTCGGGCTCATAATGTATCAAGATCCTGTCAATATCCGGCCACCTGTCAAGGATCTCCTCTTCCAGCTCCGATGTCACCTCGTGAGCCTCGCGAAGGAGTCTGACATCCATGGTAACTGCTATTTCCACAAACTTGTACCGACCCGAGCTTCGGCCACCCACTGAAATGACATCTTTGACGTTCGGATGTCCCTCCAGCACTTTCCTGATGCCATCCAGGGTGGGAAAATCCAAGGTGGCTTCAAGTAAGACTTTCACGGAGTCAACGAGGATCTGAAATCCTATCTTGGCCACCAGCCCCGCAACAACGAGAGCGGCGTATCGATCGAGATGGTAACCGAAGAACGACCCCAGGACTCCTACCAGAATTACCAAGGTTGACAGGAGGTCTGTGGCCACGTGCTTTGCGTCTGCAACAAGGCTGGGGGATCCAACCTCGATTCCGACCTTGAGCTCATACCTCGAGAAAACAAACGCGACTACGATGATGAAGATTATACCTCCCACCACGAGAGGCAAGTTTTCTATCTGATACGCCTCATGACCCGTCAGTGCTTCCCAGACTATCTCGTAAGCAGCGAAAAAGATAAACAAGGAGGAAAGAAGTGCAACGAGGTTCTCAACCTTGTAGAGACCTTCGGGGAAGGTCTTTGTCTTCCGATTTGCTATGAGTATGCCGGAGAAGACCGTCAGAGCTGAAACAACGTCTGCAAGGGAGTGGATCGCGTCCGCCTTGAGGGCAAGACTCCCCGAAGCCACTCCCAGGCCGTACTTGGTCGCAGACAAGACCCCATTTACAAGACACGAATAGAGCGCGACTCGGGAGTAACCCCGAGTCCTCTGATTCACATTATTCTCGTCGTGAGGCCGGCCTTCGATGTCTCCTCCTTCTCCACGGGGGCGATTCCTCCGGGTTACTCCTGAAAATCCTCGTGCTTCCGCATTTCGGGCAGACGAGTTGCCTTCCTCCACCGAAGGGAACCTCCCATCGATGGTCGCATTTCACACAATGGAACTTGCGATTTCGGGCCTCTGGCATAACCCGGTTAGCTCCATGGCAGACGGGATTCAAGATCTCGCACCTGCAATGTCATCCTTGCTCATGAGGTCCCGACGCGGGAACGTTGCTACGAATGTGGTGCCTTGCCCAGGTCTCGACCGGAATGTGATCGATCCGCCGTGCTCTCTCATGATCTTCTGTGTGACCATGAGACCGAGGCCAGTGCCTTGATCCCCTTTTGATGAGAAAAACTCCTCGAACATGTGCTCTCGGACATCTTTTCCTATTCCCACACCGTTGTCCTGCACCTCGACGACTGTCGATCCCTCTGGCCCGGATCGACTGCGGATTTCAACCTGGTGGGTGTCTTTCCACAGATCAAGCTTGCAGGCATCCAGGGCGTTGGAGACGAGGTTCGCGAGCACCGTGTGGAATCCGGCAGGGTCGATAACCGCTTCCGTCAGATTCTCATCAAGCTTGAGCTCAATCTGAATGTGATACTGTCGCGCAGTTTCTTTGAACAACTCATACACTTCGTGAATGATGCGATTCGGTTGAATGACCTGGAAGTTTGGCACTCTTGGCTTGGAACAGTACAAAATGTCTTTGACTATCTGGGATATCTTCTCAAAGTTGAGCAAGACCATGTCCCATCCTTCCTGGATCTCCTTTTGATTGCGAATTTCCAGTCCCTTGTTTACAACATAAATCCCGCCCTCGAGCCCCATCATGATATTCTTGATGCTGTGTGCCATTCCAGCAACCGTCTCTCCCAGCAGGATGAGCTGATTCTTCATCTCCGTGATGGGCGAGATATCGACTCCTGTCTGAACAACCCAGAAACCTCCCGCCTCCTCGTCATTCGCAACGGCTGTTTGGCAGAGGCACGTAATCCGCGATCCTTCCCTCACTTTCAAGGCCACTTGCTTGCTATGAATCTGACCATCTTCGACGGTCTTCAGGGCAGGGCAGTCTGAACACTGGGACGGGTCGATCCCATAGAACTCGTGACAGGGTCTGCCGTCAGCAGGACCGAAATCACCTCGAGCCTGCTTGTTGGCCCAGTTCACCCGGAGGGATTCGTCCTGGACTGTCACGTAACAGGGGAGCGATTCCAGAATGGTGTGACAGTGTGTTCTTGTGAAGCCGTGTTCTTCGGTGCCGGTGTTTGCCTCAGGTCCCATGACGAACCTTTCAAACCGCATGCAGGGATTCCGGAGGTTGCGCAGCCTCTGGGTAGTCTCGGCGGTCGATCGTCCTTGTTGGCCTTAGGGAATAGAGGACATATCCCGGACTTGACTCAACCGGATATCATCCCTTAACCGATTGTCTGCTTTATTGCCTCTAACAGGGCTTCCCTGTCAATAGGCTTTTCGAACACCGCTACAGGCTTGGGTACTGCCAGATGTCTTCCCGGAATACCGCTGATGACGATGACGGGCGTACTCTTTAGTTCCTTCTCCTTGGTAAGGTTTCGGTAGAAACGGGTTCCCGTCTCGTTGGGCATCTGCAGGTCAAGCGTGACAAGATCCGGTCGCTCTTTCCGCAGTACAGTGAGTGCTTCTTCTCCATTGCTGGCAGAGCAGGTTTCATACCCTGAATCCTGAAGAAACGCAGTGAGATACTTCACAATATGCGGCTCATCGTCGACTACCAAAATCTTCTTTGACATGGCAACCTCCTCCTGCCTGGGCTGGTCAGTGCTCTTCCGGCTCGAAGTCGGGGTGCTCGTACAGAATCGGCATACGATTCATGATCCAGCGAAAAGTGAGGATTCCGATCGTAACGATCGTTACCGTAAGAACAACCTCCATCCAGTGGGGCACGTACCGATCTGCCCATGCGAGATGCCAATTGAAGGCTATGATCGAATGATTCAGCCGGTTAAAAATGATACCGAGAGCCGTCACAATCGCCATGGCACGCACCAGACCGACAAGTCTATTCTGAACTCCATACATGAACAGGAATGCAGGGAGTAGCACGAATCCCAGGACTTCCACCAGGTACAGGTAGCCGTACCCCGTGGTCAAATACCCCCAGTTGTTGCCGTGGGCCAGTCCGACGAGCTTCATGAAGAAGTAGGCGAACAATGAAACTGCGGCAGCTTTGCCCAGTCCCAGGGTGACTCTGTCCAAGTGCTGCGGATCGTGATGCTTTATCTGATGAGAGAAGATTCTGTGCGATGCTGCGCTCTCGATGATGGTCATGACAAGCCCTCCGGTGACGGCAGTCATGAAGAACCACAGAGGTATATAGTCGGAGTACCAGAGTGGATGTAATTTTTCCGGCATCAACAGAAAGATCGATCCGAGGGCCGATTGGTGCAACATGGAGAGGCAGACACCAAAAATCGTGGCTCCAAGCGTGGCCTTGATGAATATCTTCCTCATTCTCTTCAAGTTAAGCCATTCCCAGATCGCCGGACACCACTCCACGAACTGACAGCTCAAGTACAAGGCAACGTGCCACGCGACCAGGAAGAGGACCGAATTGACCCCCCAGGATACGACCATGGGATACGGGATTCGGTAGTACCTTCCCAGATCGAAAGTCAGGGCAATAATGGCGAAAAGGTACCCGAGGAAGCCGGTCAACACCGCGGGGCGGAAAAGGAACGCATAGTCCTTCATACCCATCAGATGGACTGCCGTGCCGATGACGAATCCGCCGGCGGCCAAGGCCACACCGCACAGCATATCAAATCCGATCCATATCCCCCAGGGATTGTTGTCCGAAAGATTCGTCGAGGGACCGAGTCCGTACACGAGTCTGTAGATGATTACCGGAATCCCCACAATGAGGATGACGGCTACCACCGCATTGAAGGG
>CAYZET010000165.1:0-11059 GCA_964477215.1 uncultured Syntrophaceae bacterium
ACAACTGTTGACCACGCCGTAAACGAGCATTGCCATCATTGTCCATTCCCCTGTGATTGCTTCGAATCAGTCCGCTCCCTACGCTGCATTCACCACTCATGGAACGCACGCAGTGCCTATTTTGGTTTCATCCACTCAGGAAGCTGGATTTTCCCCGTTGCTACTGTCGGCGGGAACACGGGAACCCGTTGGCCCGGTTTCTGCCATTGGAAGTCAATGGCCAGAGCATACTTTTCGGGATCCGTTCCGAAGATCACCTGATGATCCTTCCCGAATTTCACTCTACCGATACAGCCCTTCCTGTCAGTCTTTTCCAGTTCAGCAACCACTTTGTCGGGATCCAGAGTGCCCGCACGCTCGATCGCCTCCTTGAGTGCGTAGACCGCGTCGTACGTTGCCCCGGTGCCATGAGAAGCTCCAGGAGGTTTTCCAAATTTTTTCGTGTAGTTCTGGTAGAACGTTTCCGATTCCGGAATGGATTTTACGGGCATGCACCCTGCCTCGACCAAGTTCACGATTCCGTTGATCTTTCCCCCATGTGTCTTCCAGTTCTCCTCGCCGCAAAGGGCCGGGAGCAGACCGGTGAGAACCGCGGGTACCTTCATGTTGCGCCATTGGTCGGCAAAGATCACCACCGAAGGCATGCTGCAAATGAATACGATTACCTCTGTCCGACTGTTCTTGATCTTGAGTAGCGTGCTTGAGAAGTCGGTTGCGCCCTTGGGAAAGGAGTAATCGCCCGTTATCGTCCATCCTTCTTGCTTCATCCACTCAGCCGTTTTACTGCCGATGGCTTTGGCCCACAAGGCCTCCTCCGTCATGATGAACGCCTTGTTGAATCCGTAATCCGCGTTGATGAGTTTTAGTGCACCCAAATACGTCTTGGTGAAGGCGGGAGCATCATAGCAGAGCCGAAAGCAATACTTGTACGCGTCATAATTGCTGAGGATCTTTTCCTGCACTTTCGGGCTCATGGGAATAGTCGCCAGATAGGGCAACTTGTGTTTCGATGTTATGTCCATGCTCGCCAACAGAGCCTCTGAGGAAAAGAACCCAGCGATTATTGCATGCGGCTTATGCTGCAGAATCAGCTTTTCATAGGCCATCAGTGCTTCAGCCACAGGTATGCCCGGTTCAGAGTCTCTCGTGTCGGCTGTAACCAGTTCGAACGGTCGTGTCTCGTTGCCTACTTTCACGCCCCCGTTGGCATTTATCTCTTCTATGGCTAGTTCCGCGGCGTTCTTGGACTCATATCCTTCCAGGAACCCTAGCGATGTGGGAAGCCCCAGGATAATGGGTTCGCCGCCTGCCATGCAGGAGCCGGCAACCATCAAAAGCACCGTTAGCGAGCTGAGAACCCATAAACGCTTCCTTTTCATGACAACCTCCGTTCGCTACTCATGACTTCCAGCAAATCCGGGTTTGTTTGACACATCGGCCCACCAGAAGCGCTCACCACCAGACTCAGACTCTAGCTTCACCAAACTGCACAGTTTCCAAGGCATCTCTACCCTTCCCGGCACACACCTATTCTTAGCGCGGCTGCGGCCCTCTCCATTCCTGAAGGGTTCTGTCTCCCGTCAGCCGCGTCGCGTGCGCCCGGCAGATCCCCTGGCCTGCAGGAGCCTGCCCGAAGACGTCAAGGAAGCCGTCGGAGTTTGGTACTGCACGACTCTCCGGGGTCTGAAGTCGATGAGGGCGCTCGTCCACCGATCTTTGAAGTTGCCCGCACGTCGCGAGGATCTTTGCCGGCCCACTAAGGATTGGCCTGCCGAAGCTTTGACACGGGCATTCCCGCATCGCGGTAGTAGCGGAGCCCTGTTTCAGTCCTCACTCAACTCGTCCGATTTTGCAGGCGTTCTGCAAATGCCTCTGCCGAAGATCTTCATGGCCAGATCGAGAGTGGATCTCAAGTGATCCTTCTTGGGATCGAACAGCCTCTTGCTCTCTTCCCAGAGAACAAGCCCGCTGAACATCGCCCAGACGATGTCCACGATCGCCACCGGATGGTGACTCTCAAACGACCCTTCCTGAACTCCCTCCTGAATAATCCTGGACAAGGGGGAGAGTGTTTGGGCCAAAATGCCGTTAATCGTATCCAATGTTTCCGGAGAAAGATTCTGAAGTGTCTCGCTGGCTTGAAGGTGTAGAACATTTCGCATCATGGAAGGATCAAACTCATAGATTTCGTACAGGACCTGGCTGAGCGCCTCGACCTTTTCTGATGGGCTTAACGCGCTGTTGTCGGCGAGCTGCTGCACGCGCTGCTGCATATACCTCTGCAATTCCACGTTGATGGCTGCGTACAGCTCATCCTTGCTCTTGAAATAGAGGTAGAGCGTCCCGGTGCTCAACTCGGCCTCCCGCGCAATGTCCTCCATGGTGGTCCCGTTGAAACCCTTGGCAGAAAAAACCTTTCTGGCTGCCGCCACGATTTGCTCTCGGCGCAGCTCTCGCTGGATTTGGCGCTCTCGCTCCTTTCTTTCTTCTATTCCCATACTCCGGATCTCCCGGCAGGCATCGCCACTTAATAATGTTCAGCTTACTGAGGTGTCCTCAGTCTACTGAATATGCCTCAGTTGTCAAGAAAAATCTCTGCGTCTCGTTCAAAACGGCTGCTTCGGTTGTATTTCTCATTACTTAACAGAACAGACCGATGCCGGGACGTCGTTCTCACCATGGCGATAATAGGACGCAGCTTCCGAGGCGGACCCCTTGGAAAACCTGCGCCTATTGCGACGTCACGAGACTATGGGGCGCCCCTTGGGGAACGACGAATTTGTTCGACGTCGGAGGATGTCTCCGGACATATGCTCCGACTCGAAAGGCCTGGACCAAAGTCTGGCAAGAGGCGCAATTCAGGATGATGTGCCCGGAACGCTCGGATTTGTCGCCGAGCAATGTCCACGACTTGTATCCGGCGGAAATCCCAGGAGCTTTGACTTTCTCACGGCTTCTGGGTACGATTGCAGGGGAAAGGTACTGAAGATAGACAGACTTCCGACTGAACGTCATGAAGGGGGACCGGTCGATGAAATCCAGATGCGCCAATTGCTGGTTTCGGGCTTATGCAGAACGAAACCCCAATTCACTCCTGGGCAGGATATGGCGATGGCACACCGGATGGTGTCCGGGCTGGAAGGCCTACCAAAGGGAGTTGGCCGAGAAAGGTGATGTCAAGACATCGTGATCTCTGAACCGGGACTGAGAGGCCCAAAATCAGTGATTTCTTCTTAGGAGAGGAGTTCCCTCGCTTATGGGTTGCCCGGGGGCACGGGACTGGGTACAATTCACACGTCTGGTCACGGAGTAGCATCGCCCAACTGCTATGTTATGCGGTGAGGAAAATTAGACACCGGGCCTTGGCGGATTACTAGCATGACGATCAGGACTGTTCATTATGAAACCTCCTCGGAACATTAGGCGCGTTGATCTCGACGCCAAGTGCGACCACGGATGGGTCGTCACACTGCAACGAAAGGGGGCCATGATCGTAAAGCGGTTCTCGGACGGGGTCTATGGTGGAAAGCGAAATGCGCTGAAGGCCGCGGTCGCGTATCGAGATTCCTTTCTCGCTCGGGACAGGCCGGTCGATCACCAGATCTGGATTCGCACCCGCCTCCGGAAAAACAATACGTCCGGCATTCCCGGTGTTGGCCGCTATGAGGTCAGGGACAATCCCAATTCTACAAGCGTCCGTGCTTTCTGGCTTGCGTCATGGACCGACGAACACGGTGCGAGCCGTAAGCGCAAGTTCTCCGTAGCGGTCTATGGCGAGGAGGAAGCAAAGCTCCTTGCCATAGCAGAGCGCAACTACCAGCTCAGGCGTGTTTGCGCCGTCAATGCGGCTGCTCGCAAGGCCGATCCTCCTGATCAGGAAAGGATCTGGCGGGCAAGCGGGGTGGAAGAAGGCTCTGATGGTGATGGCAAGGGAAGAGGGAAGAACCGGGAGGAGCGCCGGCGCGGCGGCGAAGAAAGGGTTCGGGTCGTTGAAGCGACCATTGACAAACGCGGCACGGTGAAGCTCCTTGAACCAGTGGAATTGACATCGCCGCGGCGTGCCGTCGTAACTATATTTGCAGAGGGGCGGGAGCACAGTCCGGGGGCAAACCTTGGTTCTTGATTTTTCCGGCCCATCGAGGTCCCGGAGGCCACGTCAATAAGAATTTGTCAGAACAACGGAAGGGAGCGGTGTCCCCTTTTCCCGTTAGCCAAATTTACCGCGGAATATGAAGAAGACCGCTCCCAGGAGACAGAGACCAGCCCAGAGGTAATCTCGTTCCAAAGGTTCTCCCAAATAGAATAATGAAAATGGAATGAAGACACTTAAGGTGATCACTTCTTGAATAATCTTCAGTTGTCCTACGGACAAGACGGAGTATCCGATCCGATTGGCCGGAACCTGAAGCAGGTACTCGAATAGTGCTATTCCCCAACTGATCAGGGCTGCAATAACCCATATCCTGTTATTGAGCTCCTTGAGGTGCGCGTACCATGCAAAAGTCATGAAGACATTGCTGCAGATCAAGAGGAATATTGTTATTACTACCGGACGCAACTATTGGACCCTTTCTTGTGACGGACGCCTTCACCGGTTCAGCGGGAATCGGACAGACGCCTCTTTGTCTCAGACAGTCTCAGTTGATCAATCGCCATTCCCTCCGGTCCTTCCAGCGGGGGTTCTCTCGAGCATACCAG
Organism: uncultured Syntrophaceae bacterium; assembly: GCA_964477215.1. Taxonomy (GTDB): domain Bacteria; phylum Desulfobacterota; class Desulfomonilia; order Desulfomonilales; family Desulfomonilaceae; genus JBFMDN01. Next base: position 4,699 of record CAYZET010000165.1, read on the forward strand.
GGTATATCGCCCGACAGATAGATCTTAGGATGTGAGCGGGAACTGGTGCACACCCACCGATCCAGCGGCTCGATGAGCCCTGGCCGGGTACCTTTGGACTAGTTGCTTCCCAGCAACGCCTCTGTCGAGTTCGCCCAGCGAAAGACGTATAGCATGCCGACCAGGATCTTGTCGTGCTTCATTTTCAGCACATCGCATTGCGGCGAACGGGAGGAGGAGGGACTATGCTACCTTTTTCGAGTCCGCTCTTGGTCGGCCGGGAGGCCGAAGTACGAATTCTCGTAACAAACGCGGTCACTGCCCTGCCTACCGGTACAAGCTCATGCGGTTCCCGACAGGGGCCGAATGACCACAAGAGGCTGACGGAACGATAGGAAAGAGGAGTGTGCTTTTTTGTCGCGCTGAACCGTGGACAGCCGGGAAGGATCGCTGTGGATGCGGCGAAGACCATTGTAAAACTTTTGATGTCGTGCTAAGAAAACCAACCCTAGAGAGTGGGATATGGGGTGCGCTCTCAGAGCGGTTCATGCTCCCGGCTCACGTTCCTTTGTGGAACTGGTAATAGTTCATCCGGGTTGAGGTGGCTCTATACCCGACGAGGCCAAAGAGGGTGGCTTCCGCAACCATTGTGATTTCGACCCGTTATTCGTGGCACACTGGTCTGTCAGGAGCCCCCGACGAAAGGAGGATGGGATGCGTAAGCTTTCCATGTGCTTGGTTCTGGCACTGATGGTCATTCTGGCTGTTTCACTCAACGCGTGGAGCCGTAGTCGTACTCCAGTGATCAAGGTAGGACTCAATGTGCCCATCACCGGGGACATTCCCAAGGTGGGAGAAGGCTCCAAATTCGCCGCCCAGTTGTGGCTGGAAGACATTAACAAGGCCGGCGGGTTGGAAGTGGGCGGAAAAAAGTACCCTGTGGAGCTGGTCATCGAAGACAATGAGTCCAAGGCCGAATCGGCAGTCAAAGCACAGACCAAGATGATCACGGAAGACGAGGTCATTGCGATCGTGGGGCCCCAGGCTTCGAGCCAGGCTATACCAGCCGGAGGTGTGGCCCAAAACTACGAAACTCCCATGATCAGTCCCTGGTCCACCAACCCCAATACCACAAAAGGTCGGCCGTATGTGTTTCGCGGCTGTTTCCTTGACCCCTTCCAGGGGCCGGTGGTGGCAAACTTCGTCAAGGACAAGTTCGGATTCCAGAAGGCCGCTGTCCTCTTCGACGTAGCGAGCGACTACCCCAAAGGATTGGCCGAAGTATTCAAACAGGCATGGGAAAAACTTAACGGTGCCGGATCGGTGGTGGCCTACGAAAGCTTCACTACCAAAGACACGGACTTCAGTTCCCAGCTTACCAAGATCATTAACTCCGGTGCCGATTTCCTTTTCACGCCGCAGTATTACAACGAAGTTGCTCTGATCGTGAAACAAGCACACGAACTAGGCTGGAACAAGCCCATCGTTGGGAGCGACAGTTGGGGCTCGGCCGAGACCGTGAACCTGTGCGGAAAGGACTGCTACGGCCTCTATTTCAGTACCCATTTCGCTGCCGCAGGAGCCGAAGGTGATACGAAGGTGTTCATCGATCGCTACAAGAAGGCGTACGGCTATGTACCCGACGATGTGGCAGCATTAACATGGGATTCTCTGCGCCTGGTCCAACAGGCAATTCAGGATGCCGGCACTGTGACCGGCACAATCAAGAAGGATCGTAAGGCCGTGCGCGATGCCCTCGCAAGAATCAAGAACTTCAAGGGAATCACCGGCAACATGACATTCACGGAAGATGGCGACCCCAAGAAATGCGCAGTGATCGTCCGCATCAATGAAAAGGGCGAGTTCGAGTTTCACAAATCGGTGTGCCCTTAGGAGGCACTGGATCCCGGGGTTCCGGGCGCATCGGAGCAAGAGCCGCCATTCATTCTGGTACTCTTTCTTACCGAGTCAGGGGCGTGTAGGATACCGTGCCCATGAGACCCAGCGTAATTCTGGAGACATGTCTCCTCGTCATGGATGTCCACGTCGCGACCTAAGAGGTACACCTCACAGGAGCAATGATCTCGTCGGGTGAGTCTTGAACAGGGGCGCTGTTGGCCCCGAGTCCGTGTTGTCCCCAAAGGGAGCCTTTCCATGGACTTCTTCCTGCAAAACGTGGTCAATGCCTTGCAGTGGGGCAGTTTTTACGCGCTAATCGCCCTGGGATACTCCATGGCGTACAGCATCATGATGGTATTCAATTTTGCTCACGGCGACATCTTCATGACTGGGGCTTACATCGGTTTCGGTGTCGCTTCCCTGCTGCTGGCCCTTTGTTTCGCTTTGGGCTTGTCGCTGCCAGGGTGGACGATCCTTTCTCTCACCATTATCATCTCCATGATATTGACTGCTTTTCTGGGCGTGCTGGTGGAACGCGTCGGATACCGGCCTTTGCGTGACGCCCCAAGAGCCTCGGCCGCCATCACCGGCCTCATGATCGGTATTATGCTCGAGACAGGCAACTTGGCTCTGCTGGGAGCCCAACGCCTAAGCTTTCCCGAACTGATCCATTCCACCACATACGATTTGGGCGGCGTCTTCGTGACGAACAAGAAGATCCTTATTGTAGTGGTCTCCTTGGCGCTTATGTTTTCGTTGCATCAGTTTATCCAGAAGACCCGCTGGGGAATGGCCATGCGTGCCATGTCCTTCGATTTTGAGGTCGTGCCCTTGATGGGGGTTTCGCTCAATGTCATTGCACCCCTGACTTTTGCCATCGGTTCAGCTCTGGCCGCTGCGGCAGGTATTCTCTATGGCTTGGCCTATCCTGTGCTCGATCCGTACATGGGCGTGCTGCTCGGCTGGAAGGCCTTCGTAGCCGCGATTCTGGGTGGACGAGGATCGATCCTGGGGGCCGCCCTGGCGGGATTTCTTCTCGGTTTCATCGAAATCTTCGTGCCTATGGTCTTCCCTTCGACGTTGCGCGATCTGATAGCCTATTCGATCATTCTGCTCATCTTGACGTTCAGACCCTACGGTTTCTTCGGTCAACCCCACAGCACACAATTGAGACTGTAATACGATAAGGAACACACGTTCGTGAGATACCATGAGCAGCATCTGATCGATACAAAAACCCCCATGGACGAGTTTGCAATGCAGGTACAACCGCCCGCCTCAAGAATGCAACGCGTTCGCGCGACATTTGCCGGCGTGCCCGCACTCGGTTGGCTCTTCGGAATTCTCTGCGCAGTATTCATAGAACGCTACCTCGGGGCTGAGCTTTCATACCAGCTCTATCTCCCAAAGGTACCTGTGCTGTTCGGCTGCCTTATCATGTTTAAGCAGCCCCTGCTCATGCCGAGTGCCCTGGCATATGTGACCCTAATCTATGTGATTCCCATAGCAGGGGTGGCCTTTCTCAGCGCCGGGGCAACCAATCGTCTCGCCGCGGTTTTGGATCGGGGTCCCATCGCTGTGTCGTGTCTGATACATCTCGCGTTACTGTACTCTGCGCTCCACTATTGGGCCGATCTGAGCGATTATCGACTTCTGGTTCTCAAGCTGACCATGATCGCGGTGATGCTCACCCTGAGCATCAACCTCATCAATGGATATATGGGGGAATTTTCATGCTCCCACCCGGGGTTCATGGCCCTGGGAGCCTATTCGGCCTCCACTGTGACGCTGGTTCTTTTCGCGGATGACCGCCTCTTCGGAGCCGCAGTGTTACCGGCGGCGCTCGGACCTTATTTTTTTCCTTTGACCTTGATCGTCGGAGGGGTAGTGGCCTCAGCAGCAGCGCTCGTAGTGGCTGTCCCCTCTTTTCGAACTCGAGGGGACTACCTGGCCATCATTTCCTTGGCCTTCATGTTCATCGTGAAGAGCCTCATAGAAAATCTGGAGTGGCTGGGCGGCCCCCGAGGCATGTCCGGTCAGCCCGATTGGTCCTCTCTGCCGGTGGTGTATCTGTGGATGCTCCTGTGCATCTGGATCATCAACAACTTTGTGCGCTCCATTTATGGCAAAGCTCTCAACGCGCTGCGAGACAATGAAATGGCGGCCGACGCCATGACGGTCAACACCCGCAAAACCAAAATGGTGGCGTTCATGCTTGGGGCGTTCTGGGCTGGGGTGGCTGGCGGTCTCTTCGCTCATGTAATGCGTTTTGTTAACCCAGGCACTTTCGGCATTCAACGTTTGGCAGAGATCCTCGCCATGCTCTACTTCGGAGGGCTCAATTCGGTAGTGGGGTCTATATTCGGAGCAGCGAGCATCAATCTCATCAGCGAAATGTTGCGACCGCTGGAGCTCTACAAGTGGATTGTGATCCCTCTCATATTGATCCTGGTGATGATCTATCGTCCCACCGGATTGCTGGGGTTTCGAGAGTTCGACGTGAAAGCGATTCTCCGGCCCAAGCACATCAGGACGGGGCGAGGGGAGTAGTTCATGCCTTTGCTTCATGTTTCGGATATGACCCACTACTTTGGCGGTCTCAGGGCGGTGCACCGCTACAATCTCACCCTCGAGCCGGGGGAAATTTGCGGTCTCATCGGTCCGAACGGAGCGGGGAAGACCACTGTCTTCAATTTGATCACGGGCACTTACACACCTTCTGAGGGAACCGTGAGACTCGAAGGCCGCAGCCTCGTGGGGCAGCGGCCCCATCAGATTGCGGCGCAGGGACTAGGACGTACCTTCCAGAACCTCCTCCTTTGGCGTCATATGACCGTTGAGGAGCACGTGAAAATGGCCCACTATTCGCAGCTCCGGTATGGGTTGATCGGAGCCCTCTTCGGCACTCCTCGGCGCATAGCAGAAGAGCGACGGGTAGCTGAGAGCTCTATGCGCCTCATGGAGATGTTCGATGTGGCCAAGTACCGAAACCTTCTCGTAGGTAATCTCCCCTATGGGGCGCAGCGTAGAGTAGAAATGGCCCGTGCCATGGCGATAGGTCCCAAGGTTCTGCTTCTTGACGAGCCCACCGCAGGTATGACCCCGGAAGAGCTGACCAAGATGATCGGCACTATACGCCAGATCCACAGGGACTTTGGAGTTGCCATCCTCCTCATCGAGCACCGGCTGAAGTTCGTCATGGAGCTTTGCGAGACAATCCAGACGCTTGTCTTCGGCGAAGTAATTGCGGAAGGCACACCCGAAGAGATCCAACGCAATCCCCATGTGATTGAGGCCTACCTGGGCAAGGAGGAAATAGCCTGATGCAATTGGTAGTGGAACGACTCCGAGTCTCTTATGGTAATATCAGGGCATTGCACGGCATTGATCTTGCCATCGACCAGGGGGAGGTTGTTTGCATCATCGGCGCGAACGGAGCCGGCAAGAGTACAACGCTCAGGGCTATCTCACGTATGGTGCCGGCTCAGAGCGGTTCCCGCATGACGTTCATGGATCAGGATCTGCTCCGGTTTTCTCCAGACAAGGTGGTCAGGCAACTGGGCATATCACATGTTCCCGAAGGCCGCCGCCTATTCGGTAACCTCACCGTCAGAGAGAATCTGCAACTGGCCACATTCGGCCGAAAGGACAAGCACAACTTTTCGCGGGATGTTCACCAGGTCTTTTCCATCTTTCCCCGCCTTCAGGAACGCGAAACCCAAGCGGCCGGGACCCTCAGCGGCGGGGAACAGCAGATGCTTGCAGTGGGCAGGGCGTACATGAGCGGCCGCAAAATGATGCTTTTGGACGAACCTTCCATGGGGTTGGCTCCGTTGCTGATGCTCTCCATGTTCGACGCACTCAAGGAGATCAACAGAGCCGGCACTACAATCCTGCTCGTGGAGCAGAATGCCCGCCTCGCTCTGAAATTTGCCCAACGTGGATATGTAATGGAGAACGGTCAGATCGTCCTAAAAGCTGAATCCCTTGCGCTGCGTGAAGATCCGCAGGTCAAAACGGCATACCTTGGAGGGTGAGTTGGGGGTCACCCATTAAAAGGCCTTGTTTCTTGAGCCATTTCAGGGCACTCGTGGCTCGCTACTGGACCACTTTGAACCGAGCCGCGAGGATTTCTTTGCCGTCTCACAGCCTTGGGAAATCGTCTTTCCGCCCACTTCCGTGATCATTTTGACCCAAAGATATTGGTCTCGCTCGTCCCATCATACCCCCACTGGGCTAATAGACCAGCGGGCGAGTGGAGAGTCAGGAAGCAAGCGTGACCCCATGCCTCCTCAGATAGTCTCGCACGCGTCCAGGTATCCGTCACGGCACATACAGCTCCATCCGATAGGGCAACAACCCGAGAAATCCTCCTTGGGACATCTCTCGCACCGATAGTAGTTCACTGGGCAAGTCAGGCTCTTTGATTTATAGTAAGTGACAAAATTTTTGTCCGAAATAGGGCGGTCTGCCAAGACCTCCC
>CAYZET010000166.1:0-11022 GCA_964477215.1 uncultured Syntrophaceae bacterium
CAGAGACATCTTTCTCAAAGGGGTTATGAGAAACGGAGAGTAATCAAGACGGACACGAACCCTTTGGAGAGGGTGAGATATCCTTCGGACCCAGAAAGGGAGGGCTCGAGGCGGGAACACGGGCACGGCCCCGCGAGTATCTCTAGAAGGTTGATCATGAAAGCTGAGAACCAGATTGATGAATTGATAACGGCAGGTTGGCGGGTGGCGGACTCCGATTTCGATCCGGTGGCTTTTGAGCATTGGAGGCTGAAAGCGTTCGATTGTCTCACCGCTATGTTTGGTCAGGATCACATTTATGCCAAGTACTTTGAACTCTTCGTCAAAGAGAGCCACAGGACGAATATTCTTGCGGCAGGCGGGGTGCTTGTTACGGCTAACGAGCATACCAACGGAATGGACTGAGTAGCATCTGAGCCGCTTAGCGAACACGCGCCGATTGCACCTAACGATGGCAAATTGGGCCACAATGGTGGCTTGGGCGTAGTAAGGACGCCCAAATAGGTCATTAGACACGTGGCGGAGGCAAGACCGCCTCACAGATGAAATCTGCAGGAGAGAATCCAATGTCAAAGATTAAGGAAATTAGGGAAGCCATAGACACAAAACTGGATGAATGGGAGGCCAGCGTGACGGCGATCGAGGCCCAACTGCAACTATCCAAAGAGCAAGCCATAGAAGAACTCGAGGTTCGGAAGAAACGATTGAACGAGACTCTAGCGGGGTTCAAATCCGAGATCGTGAAGGCCAAAGGGCTTGCCGATGAACAGAAAACCGAAATTCAGGCTAAGTTCGACGAGTTGCAAGTTCAACTGGCGTTGGGTAAAGCTGAGGCGAGAGACGCCTTCGAGGTTCAGAAGAAAAAGATCCAGCGTTCAATTACCACGCTGGAATCCACCGTTGATCGTGAGCTGGACGCTGCCGGCCAATCCATTGATGAATCGCTAGAGAAGGCTGCAAACAAGTTCATTGTAGCGGCTAACGGATTAGAAGCTCAGATGGAAGCCTTGGAGGTTCAATTTGAAGTGAAGAAGGCTGGGGCAATAGCTCAATTTGAGCAAAAAAAAGGGCAACTCGTTGCACAGATAGACGAGTACAAACGCCAACTCGAGGAAAAGAAGCGAATGGCCAAGGAAAAAGCTGCGACGTTTGAAAAAGAGCTCTCAGATGGAGTATCTCGGATTAAGCAGGCGTTCAAGTCGCTCGCCGAGTAATCGGATTTCAGTGGATATGCGTTTTTCAAGTAAAAAAATAATAAGGTAACTATCGAAGTGAAACAGATTTGAAGGGGGAGAACATGCTGCACCTGGAAATATCTGAAATCGTCTACAAGTTCGTTACCATTATACGCAATGGGCTGTTGGTCTTTATATGCATCGCGACCCCCTGGCTTTCCGCGTGCAGCAAACCACAACCGGCGGCGCTACCGCCGCCGGTTGTGGAAGTCGCGGACGTTGTACAGAAGGATGTACCGATCATAGACGAGTGGGTTGGCACCACCGATGGGCTGGTTAATGCTACCATCCTGGCGCAGGTCACTGGGTACCTGATCAGCCAGAATTACAAGGAAGGGGACGCGGTCAAGAAGGGCCAGATGCTCTTCGAAATTGATCCCCGTCCCTTCCAGGCCGCCCTGGACCAAGCCAAAGGCAACCTTTTGCAGGTGGAGGCGACTTATAAGAATGCCCATGCTGACTTACTCCGCAACCAACCCCTTTTCGATTCGGGCGCGATAAGCAAGGAGCGCCTTGATTCTTACGTCTCTGCCGACCAAGCAGCCGAGGGGCGGTTGCTCGCGGCCAAGGCCGCGGTAGAGAAAGCTCAGCTCGACCTAGGCTTCACGAAGATCACATCCCCGATCGATGGTGTGGCCGGCATTGCCAAGGCTCAGATAGGTGACCTTGTTGGCCCTGCAGGTCAGAGCAAAGAGCTGACGACCGTTTCTACGATTGACCCGATCAAGGTGTACTATTCTATAACGGAACAGGCTTATCTCAGGGGTATGAAACAATTCGGGATCATCGACATTGCTTCTGGTCTTGAAGAAGCGAAAAAACTGCGGACAGAATTGCTGTTGGAAGACAGGTCAGTCTATCCTCACCAAGGAAAATTTTACGCGATTGACCGGCATGTGGACACAAGGACAGGGACTCTGCGGATGGCGGCACTCTTTCCAAATCCGAATTACCTCCTCCGTCCCGGCCAGTTTGTCAGGGTGCGAGTTCTGATCGATACCAAAAAGGGGGCACTGCTCGTACCCCAGCGAGCCGTGACTGAGTTCCAGGGAATGTACCAGGTGGCCGTGGTGGACACCGAAAACAAGGTGGATATTCGGAGTGTAAAGCCCGGCGAGCGTTATGGCTCCCTTTGGGAAATAAAGAAAGGTCTCAAACCTGGCGAACGCATTATTGCTGAAGGGGTCCAGAAGGTAAAACAAGGGATGCCCGTTAATCCGAAGCCCTTTGTCTCCTCCACTCCCGTGGCAGTTCCTGAAGCTACTACAAAACGGGAACACCAGCCCGCGACAGAAGGGAGATAACCATCATGTACCGGTTCTTTATCAGACGGCCTATCGTTGCAATCGTAATCGCTATCGTAATGGTAATAGTTGGCCTGGTCGCAATGGCGGGGCTGCCGGTGGCCCAGTATCCCAACATTATTCCGCCCGAAATCCTCGTTGATGCACGTTACGTGGGCGCCGATGCCTTGACAGTCGAGCAGTCTGTGGCCACCCCCCTTGAGCAGCGGATGAGCGGCGTAGACAACATGAACTACATGTATTCCCTTAACGCCAACAACGGTCAGATGCAACTGACTGTCAATTTCGACGTCAAGACAGACCCCAACACCGACCAGATACTGGCCCAACAGAGAGTGTCCCAGGCAGAGAGTCAGCTCCCGGCCGATGTGCAAGCCTTCGGAGTTACGGTGCAAAAGTCGCTTACCACGCCGCTCATGCTCTTTTCACTCTATTCGCCTGAAGGAAGCCATGATGAGACTTTCCTTGCGAATTACGCGTACATCAACATTGTCGACCAATTGACTCGGGTTAGAGGGATCGCCAGGGTGACGGTCTTCGGCGCAGGGCAGTACGCCCTTCGCTGTTGGGTGCGCCCGGATAGGTTGGCCAAGCTCAATATTACCGTCCCCGAGATTGTAGATGCCCTGCAGAAACAGAATACGGTGAATCCTGCGGGACAGATTGCGGGGGAGCCGAGTCCTCGCGGACAGGAGTTCACCTATGCGATCCAGGCCCAGGGAAGACTAGTCACGCCGGAAGAGTTCGAGCGCATTGTTGTGCGGGCAAATCCTGACGGGTCGCTCGTGCGACTGAGAGATGTTGCCAGCCTCGAACTGGGAGCCCAAACCTACAACATTGAGGGGCGTTTCAGAGGCAAACCCACTGCAATTTTAGCGCTTTTTCAACTTCCGGGTACGAACGCCCTGGAAGCCGCAAATGGTGCCAAAGAGGTGATGGCCAAAATCAAGGAATCCTTTCCAGGGGACCTCGACTATGAAATCGCATTGGACACGACGCTTGCCGTCACTGAGGGTATAAAAGAGATTGTCGAGACCTTGTTCATTTCCATATTCCTCGTCATCATCGTAGTCTTCGTATTCCTCCAGGGGTGGAGAGCCACACTCATTCCGATCATCGCTGTGCCGGTGTCTCTCATCGGAACCTTCGCTTTTTTTCCCATCCTGGATTTCTCGATAAATCCGATTGCCCTCATGGGATTGGTAGTTGCAATAGGGCTGGTAGTCGACGATGCCATTGTCGTGGTAGAGGCAGTGCAACATCACATAGAGAATGGAATGGCGCCAAAGGAAGCGGCCCTTAAGGCGATGGATGAGGTTGCCGGCCCCGTTATTGCCATCGCACTCGTCCTATCAGCCGTGTTTCTCCCGACAGTATTTATCCCTGGTATTACCGGCAGGCTGTACACCCAATTTGCTGTGACTATTGCAATCTCGGTAATTCTTTCCGCTTTCAACGCCTTGACTTTGAGCCCTGCGCTTTGTGCAATCCTTCTTCGCCCCAAAAAGGAGACGAGAGGCCCATTAAATTCTTTTTATAACTGGTTTAACAAGGTGCTCGGCCGTGGAACCGATGGTTATGTTAGCGTGTCGAGAGGCATTATCCGGAAGGCGATTATTGGATTTGTCATTCTCGCTGTCATGTGTATCGGGATTGTCTTCCTAGGTAAGAAGATACCAGGGGGGTTTTTGCCGGAAGAAGATCTGGGCTATGTATTCGCAGTTATTCAACTGCCCAATGCTGCCTCACTTCAACGTACCTCAGAAGCAGGTAGGCAGGTAGAGCAGATTATTATGAACACTCCCGGCGTGGAAAACTGCACTACGGTTATCGGATTCAATCTTCTAAGCCTTATACAAAACACTTACAGCGGCTTCTTCTTCATCAAGCTTAAGGACTGGTCCGAGAGGAAGAGTAACGAAGAGAAGGCGCCGGCCATCGTCGCCCACCTCAACCGCGAGCTCAGCCAATTGCCGCAGGGAATTGCTCTGGCCTTTCCCCCGCCGGCAATCCAGGGAATTGGTACTGCAGGAGGAGTAACCTTTATTCTCGAAGATCGTGCAGGCAGAGACATCGAATTCCTAGCGAACAACACTCGTAAATTCATTGAAGCAGCACAAAAGAGGCCTGAGCTCGCCCAGATATTTACAACCCTTCTGGCAGATGTACCACGGTACTTTGTTGATGTGGATCGCGACAAAGTCTTAAGCCAGGGAGTGGATTTGGGGCAGCTTTATGGAACGCTGCAGGCGTTTATGGGAGGGCAATTCGTAAACTATTTCAACCGCTTCGGCAGACAATGGCAGGTGTACGTGGAGGCCGAAGGTGATTACCGTTCGGATGTCAAGTACTTGAACCAATTCTATGTAAAGAATTCTCAGGGCGACCCGGTTCCGCTGTCAGCAGTGACACGCACGGAGCGGCGCTCGGGCCCTGAGTTTACGATGCGCTACAATCTCTATCGCTCGGCGCAGATAAACGCTGCGGCAGCGCCTGGTTACAGCACATTGCAGGCAATGAAGGCCCTGGAGGAGGTTTTTAAAGAAACCATGCCTTCAGATATGGGCTTCGATTATATGGGCATGTCATACCAGGAGCAAGTGGCCCAGCAAGGCATCTCGCCCGCTGCAATCTTTGCGCTCTCAATCTTGTTTGTCTTTCTTATACTCGCCGCTCTTTATGAGAGTTGGTCGCTGCCCTTCAGTGTCCTGCTCAGTGTACCCGTTGCCGTATTCGGGGCCTTTGTGGCACTTTTGGGCCGCGAAATGGTCTTCAACATTTACGCTCAGATCGGGTTGATAGTCTTAATAGGTCTGGCTGCGAAGAACGCGATACTTATCGTGGAATTTGCAAAAAGCGAGTACGAACAGGGCAAAGATCTGATGGACGCGACACTTTCCGGAGCACGGCTCAGGCTGCGCCCGATTCTGATGACGTCCTTTGCGTTTATCCTGGGTTGCGTTCCATTGGCTATTGCCAGCGGAGCTGGCGCGCTGGCCAGGCAGGTGATGGGAATGGCCGTTATAGGCGGCATGCTCGCGGCAACCGGGATTGCGATTTTCCTCATCCCGATGTTGTTTTACATCATTGAGAAGCTCGGCAAAGCAAGAGCGGAGCGCGAGTCGCAAGAGACCAAATCTCCCGTCTCATTAATCGAGAGCAGGTTACCGGATTAGCAATTTACAGAAACTGTGAGTCACAAAATCGGTGTCAATAGTTTATCGAATCTAGATTGGCAACAATGGCATTAAATGCACGCCAGTGTCAGGGAGGTAGTAAGATGCTGGTTAAAAACAAAATGATTAGAGACGTAATCACAATTCATGTCAACTCTCCAGTGGCGGAAGCCGGTAGCAGACGAGAGCGGGTGCTGCGCTTTTTCATAGTAAAGGGGCGACCAACGGCATAGCCGACCGATTTTCCGTAGCCGGTTTCGCAGGCTGGGTAAAATTTCCACGCAATCGCGCTGCACCCGATGAGACCCCATCATGGTGTGTGCGAGCCGACCAGGAGGGCTGAAATGGGTTTCTCGTGCGAACCGCCCGATCGGGAAAGAAAGCAAGAAAACGTATTAAGGAGAATCCTCATGATCCGTACCTACAACCATTTTGCACTTATTGTTCTCTCAATTCTGATCTGGTGCTTGCCGACTGATCTGTGCGCATTGACCGCTCAGGAAGTTCTTGAGCAGAGTGTAAAGCAGAATTTGGGTGAGAGTTTCCGTATTTCCCTCACTGTCAAGACCTACAAGGCCAAGAAACTTTTGTCCGAACAAGGTCTTTGGTTAATGGGTCAGATTCGTAAGGACGGAGCCAATTTCTTCGTGGATTTTGACTCTCCGTCAAAATCCAAAGGGATACGCCTCTTACTGCTCATGGAGAAGGGCAAAGAGCAGCAAGCACTCATGTACCTTCCTGGCCCGGACAAGTCTATTCCTCTGGCTGTGGCTGACAAATTCGCGAAGATCGGTGGCTCAGGGCTTACCATGGACGATATCGAAGCATTCATAGGAAAGGATGGAGAGACTGCTGAACTGGTTAGAGAGGAAGCAGTGGATGGCCGAGATTGCTACCTTATCCGAGTCAAATTCCCCGGGGAAAGTGGCGAAACGCTCAAATGGATTTCCAAGAATAATTTCTTACTCATCAAGTCGCAGCAGATGGATTCCGCGAGAAAAGTGAAACGGAGCTTTCGTGTGGTGAACTTCTTCAAGACCGAGCAAGGCAATGAATTTCCCAGAGAGGAAGAAATCCTCATCCCAGAAAATAATTTGCGCATATTGATCAGGCAGGAGGGCGCTGTATTCGGGATCGAGATGCCCGACGAGGTCACAAATCCTGCCAAATTTGGAACTTTTAGGTGGAAACTTTGAACAAACTAACGGCCATCGCTTCTGACAGGCGCTTTTTGAATGGAGGGGCTTTTGATGACTAAACAAGTTGGAAAAGAGGGAGAAAAACAAGATCTGTGGGGAAGCCGTCGAGGATTGGCTCCTGGGGCTCTCAAACGTGGTCTTATGGACCACCTGAGATACACACAAGGGACCATTCCCGAAATAGCTACCCTAAACGATAAATATATGGCTCTTGCCTACACGGTAAAGGATAGGTTGCTTCATCGTTGGATCCGAACTGGAGAGACGTACCTAAAGGGTGGGCTTCGTGCGGTCAGCTACCTTTCCGCCGAGTTCTTAATTGGACCGCAGCTTGCGAATAATTTGATTAATCTCGGGATTTATGAAGAAGTGCGTAAAGGCGCCGAGGAGTTAGGCGAAGATTGGAATGCCCTTCTGGAGCACGAACCGGAACCCGGGTTGGGAAATGGAGGGCTTGGTCGACTGGCTGCATGCTTTCTGGATTCCCTTGCCACTCTCCAGATCCCCGCCATAGGATACGGTATACGCTACGAGTTCGGGATCTTCGCCCAGAGCATTCAGGACGGCAATCAGATCGAGAGCACTGATAAGTGGCTGTATTTAGGGAATCCCTGGGAAAGCCATAGACCGGAGATTGCGTATGAGGTGAACTTGGGAGGTCATACCGAGCACATTCGGGATCAAGAGGGGCGCCTTCAGGTTCGATGGATTCCGAATCGAGTGGTGAGGGGAGTAGCGTACGACACCCCGGTGCTGGGGTACAGGGTGAACACTTGTATCACCTTGCGACTCTGGAAGGCCGAGGCAGCAGAATCTTTTGACTTTCAGGCGTTCAATATAGGGGATTACTACGGCGCTGTCGATGAAAAAGTCTATTCGGAAAACATTACGAAAGTGCTCTATCCCAACGACGAGCCGGCCCAGGGAAAACAGCTCAGGTTGGAGCAGCAGTATTTTCTTGTGTCCTGTTCATTACAGGATATGCTCCGTATATTGTCTATGGGCGATTTACTTCCCAAGGACTTTCATAAACTCTTTTCAGTCCAACTGAACGATACGCATCCCGCTCTGGCCGTACCAGAATTGATGCGCCTTCTCATTGACGAACACGGTTTGGGATGGGACGAGGCCTGGGATGTTACCCAACAAACCTTTGGTTACACCAATCATACCCTGTTGCCCGAAGCTCTGGAGAAGTGGCCTTTACCATTGTTCCAATCTCTTTTCCCGAGGCACGTGGAAATCATTTTCGAGATCAATCGCCGATTTCTGGACAAGGTTCGAGAGCGGTACGTAGGAGATGAGGATCGAGCGGCTCGAATGTCTCTAATCGACGAAACTGGAGAAAAATATGTCCGGATGGCCAATCTAGCTTGTGTGGGTAGTCACGGTATTAACGGTGTGGCAGAGTTGCACACGGAATTGTTGAAAAAGGATGTTCTCCGTGACTTCTATGAACTCAACCCGGAAAAATTCAGCAACAAAACCAATGGCGTGACTCCTCGTCGCTTCATGCTGTTAAGTAACCCCAGATTGGCAGACCTGGTCACCGGCAGGATCGGAGATGGCTGGATTACGGACCTGGAGCAACTCCGGAAACTTGAGGCTCTTGGGGAGGACAAAGAGTTCAAGACCGAGTGGAGTCGCATAAAGAGACTTAACAAGATCGATCTGTCCGAGGTGATTCGTAATCGCACGGGCATTGTCGTGGACCCGGACTCACTCTTCGACATTCAGGTGAAACGTTTTCATGAATACAAGCGGCAGCACCTCAACGTGCTGCACATCCTGACCCTATATAACTGTATTAAGCGGAATCCGGCCGTGGACATTGTACCCCGGACCTTCATTTTCGGAGGCAAAGCTGCTCCAGGATATTTTATGGCAAAGTTGATCATTAGGTTGATCAACGCCGTGGCGGAAGTTGTGAATCGCGATTCGGACGTACGAGACCGCATCAAGGTGGTGTTCTTTCCCAACTTTAACGTAAAAACCTCCCGGTGGATCTACCCTGCCGCGGATCTCTCCGAACAGATCTCCACAGCGGGCAAGGAGGCTTCGGGAACCGGGAACATGAAGTTCTCGATGAATGGAGCACTCACGATCGGTACCCTGGACGGGGCGAACGTCGAAATCAGAGAAGAAGTCGGGCCTGAGAATTTCTTCCTTTTCGGGCTCACGGCCGAGGAGGTATTCGATCTTAAATCAAGAGGTTATCAGGCACGTGATATTTATGAGACGAATGATCAATTGAAGGCCGTCATCGACCTCATCGCATCCGGGCATTTCTCTTCAGGGGATCCTGAGCTGTTCAAGCCGCTCGTTGATTCCCTGCTCTATCATGACGAATACCTGCTGTTTGCCGATTATCAATCATACGTGGACTGTCAGGACCGTGTCAGCAAGACCTATCGAGATCGAGATGCCTGGACGCGAATGTCGATCCTCAATACAGCCCGGATGGGAAAATTCTCATCCGATCGTACGATTCGGCAGTATTGCGATGAAATCTGGAGGGTGAGTCCCATTCCGGTCAGTCTGGAAGAACCTGATGATGAAACATAAAAGGACCACTCCTCTATCATCGCAAAGAGGTTATTTCAGGCGCGACACCGCGCGGTTACTTTCTGTGCGAGGTTTCGCAACTACCTCGGGGATTTTTCGCGAGGCCAAACCTGATTCGGATG
Source organism: uncultured Syntrophaceae bacterium (assembly GCA_964477215.1). Taxonomy (GTDB): domain Bacteria; phylum Desulfobacterota; class Desulfomonilia; order Desulfomonilales; family Desulfomonilaceae; genus JBFMDN01. Next base: position 9,602 of record CAYZET010000166.1, read on the forward strand.
CCTATTCCTGTCGAGAAGAAAAAATGCGATCTTTTCCCGCAGTTGATGGACACGGACGAGCCGAAGGAGACCCGTGGCCCCTCGGCGCAACTTGGATGGAATCCCAACGGGGGTTCAACTTTGCCCTGTTTTCACGCCACGCCAGTAGTGTCACGCTGCTCCTTTACACGGAGCACGATCCTGCCAACCCGATTCGCATTTACGAGCTTGACCCTATCCTCAACAAGACCGGTCTGATATGGCATTGCCGAGTACCAGAGGAAGAGCTCCGCGGAGCTACTCTCTATGCATACCGAATCGACGGGCCTCACGATCCATTCATCGGCCACTGCTTTGATGCTCAGAAAGTGCTCCTTGATCCATTCGCTTTCTCCGTCTATTTCCCGCCGGAATACAGTCGTTCCTCGGCCTCAGAGCCAGGTCCTACTGACGGGAAGGCGCCTCTTGGCAGGCTTGTTAAGGATCCATATTCGTTCGACTGGGGTTTGGACCGCCGTCCAAGCCACGACCACGATCTCATCGTCTACGAGCTCCATGTCAAAGGCTTCACGGCACGGCCCAACTCGAGCGTGAGCCCGGGAAAGAGAGGGACCTTTGCCGGGCTTATAGAGATGATTCCTTATCTCAAGGATCTCGGAATCACCGTGGTGGAGCTCCTTCCCGTCCATCAGTTCGATCCTCAAGAGGGTAACTATTGGGGTTACATGACTCTCAATTTCTTTTCACCCCACCACGAATACGCCTCAGGCGACCCCACACGTGAATTTCGCGAGATGGTGAAGGCCTTTCACGTGGCCGGAATAGAAGTTTGGCTCGACGTGGTCTACAATCATACCAGCGAGGCCGGCGCGGATGGCCCTACTTACAGTTACCGAGGCATCGACAACAAGATCTACTACCTTGTAAGGCAGGGAACCGGTGAATACATCGACGATACCGGCTGCGGCCACACGATGAACTGCGCTCATCCCATTGTTCGTGCACTGATCCTGTCCAGCCTAAATTATTGGGCCGAAGACATGCACATAGACGGGTTTCGGTTTGATCTCGCCTCCATATTTGCCCGGACACTTGATGGCTCAGTCGACACCCTTGATCCGCCGTTGATAGGTGAGATTGGTTTGCTTGGATATATGCGTGATGTGAAACTTGTTGCAGAAGCGTGGGATATAGGCAGTTACCTGCTCGGACAAAGCTTCCCGGGTCTAACGTGGCGGCAGTGGAACGGGAAATTCCGCGACGACATCCGCGCCTTCGTGAAAGGAGACGCGGGTATGGTTGCAGCTTTGATGCGGCGTCTGTACGGCAGTGACGACCTCTTTCCAGACGGCCCGGTTGAGGTGTACCGTCCATACCAGAGCGTTAATTTCATCACTGCCCACGACGGTTTCTGCCTCTATGACCTGGTATCGTACAATGAA
>CAYZET010000167.1:0-8524 GCA_964477215.1 uncultured Syntrophaceae bacterium
GCATTTCTCGACGACACGATAGGATATGATGCAGAAGCTGGTCTCAACTACATGATTCCCATCAAGACGGGGCGTTTCGGGTTTGTGAAAGGCGGGTATCGATACTTCGATCTCAAGAAGGATGCCGACACGAAAGCATTCGGAAGCACTCTCCACGGTGCATTTCTGTCGCTCGGATTCCTTTTCTGATGCCGGAGCTGTTGCGCGTTGCCTGATCTGACACCCTCACTCTTGCCTTGATGGAACGTGTACGTGCAAAGCCCGACCACCATCGGTCGGGCTTTGCATACTACATACTCTTGACAAGAGGCCTTGTAGCTGCCGCGCAGGTCAACATCGTAGCCCCGCACGCGGCCGATGTTCCTTACCCCTCGTTATGCAATCCAGATCGCCTCAAGATATGTCCCCGCGGCAAAGTCCACCACGACTCCGGGCTGATTTCTTTCTAGGTCCCAGGACACGAACTGAGTAAGATTTTCGCTCCCTGCCCCTCCCTCCTCAGCCAAGGCGGTCTTGAGCCAATTGTTCGTTTTCCGTACAGCGGCCATGATGAGCTTGTCCACGCGCATGGAAGCGTTGAGAGGCTGCAGGGAAGGTGCTCCCTGCAGTTGATCCAACGCCTCCTCCCAATGGATCCCCGGAACCTTTCGGCGCAGTACGTACGCGTTGCCCCGATCTCTAATTATGAGGAGAGCAGGGTTCGTCGCCAACCGAGTATAGCCGATCCTCACACCAAGCGCGCGAGGTTCGAGCCGGCGCAGAATCTCGTTGTTCCTCAACTGCTGATCTATGAGACGAGGCTGGAGACGCTCGAAGATGTATTCCTCCTCGCCGAGCGTAATCTCTTTGAGCCTAGTAGGGTCGAACCCGATGTCGAGCAGATCCCCTATCGTGAGCGTGTCGCTTGACGACCGATCGTGCTCGTTCAGCCAGGACACAAGGGCCGGTCTTCGGTAATTTGGGAGAAACTCGATCATGCGCGCAGGATGCTTCTTGAACGGTTCCGGCAGATGAAGCCACAACTCTTTGTCTCCACCCACAAACGTGGGTTGATCAGCCAGCTCCTTCGGCGCGTACGACTGGACCGGCAGCTCGCGAATCTCTGGGTGGAGCACTATTTGGCCCAGCGATTCGCCACCAGTGTACCCCAACAACTGTCCTATCCTGCGTCGGAACCCGAGAAGTTTGGTTACGTACCGCGTAAACATGAATCTCATAAGCGAGTCGGATTCCCCACGACGAATCTGTCCGTCGAAGTAGGTGACCAACGCAGCGTACAGGTCTTTGAACTCTTCAATAGTCCGCTGCACCATGAGCTCATTATCTCTCATATCAATTGCGGCACGTTTTCTCCTGATATGGTGCACGAGCTTGTTTATGGCGTCCTTGATGTCTTTGCCGGCAAACGCGGGCGGTACATGAACCATGTATTGCCCGCCTGAATGAGTACCTGTTCCCGTTTCGACCGGCTTCCAGTCCAATTTGAGATATATGTCGTACGTGGGATCGTCCGGCGGAATGATGTTGTCCAGGATTCCTATAGCCGATTTCTCAACCAGGAAGTCGCGAAATGCTTTCAGGATCATGTTGCCAAGTCCCCTGTTTCGAAGAGGCGCTACGACTTCCACGTACACAAGGTAGTAGCAGGGCATCGGTTTGTTCAGGTAGAGCATGTTCAAACGTCCGAGATTTTCACCGTTCTCGGAGTTTACCTCGAGGACCCTGAACCCGTTATGTGGGCCTTTTCCCGTGAGACGATCAACTTTCGCGCCGGAGACAGTGGCATCCACAAGGTTCCACAGCTCGTTAAACAGGTCTGCCACCAATGGGGAGTCAGCCACCCCGTGGCGCGCTCCCTCCGTGATCAGGCCTATGAGCGCCAAACGATCTCCAAGACTCAATCGCTTGATAGTGCTTATTTTTTCTTTCCTTGCCCTCTCGGCTGACGTTTCTGTCATGAGTGTCGTCCTTGCAGAAGATGTCTCTCCTGAAAAACAAAAAAGGCGGAGTCTCTGCTCCGCCGTGTGCGCTTTATCCGTTCTGTCTGAATCGTCACACTCAGCGCAGCAGAACCGGCCACCTCCTCGTAAAATAAAAATATCTGCTGCCTGTAACGATCATACTGTTCTTTCTCCCTATCTCCTTGTCTACCTGTTTCTTAAACAATTGTCAACCTCGTTGAAGTCTTTTCCGGATACAAAGAGTCCCCCCGATCTTGGCGATTCAGCGATCACCTCGTCGAGACTTCTCATAGTCATTGCCAAAAGTTTTGCCCGCTTCCCGGTGTGTGGAGGACATTTATGGGAGGATGGCAGACCCGTAGGACGGGCAGCTCGCCCCTCATTGTCGAACTGGAGAAATGGTCATTATTATAGGCAACCGCTATAAACGATCTCAAAGGATGGAGTTTGACTTTGATGGCGCTCGATGGGTAGAATCGTGCAATTTGCTAACTTCGGAGACAGAGATGCTCGCTGAGAGGATACATTTGGAGTCCGTTGCAAAAGCCCGCCAGGCGATCGAGGCTTTGGGCTCGTCAAATACGGAGATTATGGCTACGAGAGCAATCCATATCAATGTGATGCTGCGGGGCGTGCCGGGCGATGTTGCCAGAATCATCAAAGGCCTCTACAACGACGTGGGAGCAGAAGCCGCCATCAGCAACAGCGCGTACAGGGGGGAGGAAGGCGTTATCACGGATATGATCGTGATGGGGACGGTGTATCACCACCGGGAAGTGAAGCGGGTGGTAGGAACCTTGCAGCCGCCTGCGGAATGGCTAGGCGCCATAGAAGCCATATTGAACGCGGCTCCCGAGACAGCCGGCTTCGTGGCTGGATAACGGCTCGGGAGCCACATCACGCCTGCACGACCGGTTACCGCGCCGTATGCGATACTTGGGAATCCGCTTGCTTTGCAGCCCGGGTGTCGCTGCTCGAGTCCAGGCGAAGGACAAGGTCATTGTCACGGACCTGGAGGCTGCGGTCCCCTTCTACTGTCTTCTGGTGAGGAGTGATCTGCAGGCCGTGCTTCGAGTTGAAGATCTTGAGGACTTCGTCCCTCCCAACGACCTCACGCATCTGAAGGCCTATTTCGATCAGCTTATTGTTCTTGTCAAATCGATAGGTTACATAGCGGAAGAGGTTGTCTCCCCGAACGATTTCCCCAATTTCCGATCCGCGATCGTCGTAAGAAAAATGGGATGGATTCTGTTTCAGTACATCCACCACCTGGTCTTTGTGCATTCCGAGTTTCACATCTCCGTAGCCTTCGGGGATTTTGGCCAGCAGTGGCGAAGAAAATCCGGCAACAAGAAAAAGACAGACCACTGCTCTTCGGCAACCACGGCCAATACTGCTCGTCATACGTTCCTCCGTACGTGGGCGATTGTCTGATAATACTATCATTTGTCGCTAAAGAAAAGGGAAAGTTGTCGCGAGTCCTGAACAATGAGCACGAACCATCCAACAAACAAGCATATCTTCTGAGAAGACTCCTGCGCGGCGGAGTCAGACATGTCCCGGACCCGGCATCACGGAGTCTGCGAGAAATGGGCTTCTGCCTTCCGCTTTGGAGAGGGCTGAAGTGCCGTAGCACGAGAGACAACCCGTTTGATGAGATTTGATGGTATGGCAAACCCGATTCCCATGTAACCGCCGCTTCTGGACAATATCGCCGTGTTCATGCCGACTACCCGGCCGTCGATGTCTACCAGCGGGCCACCTGAATTCCCGGGATTGATGGCCGCATCAGTCTGGATGAAGTCCTCGTAGTCAAGAATGCCCATATCCGATCTTCCCTTGGCGCTTACGATCCCAGAGGTCACCGTCTGGACCAACCCGAACGGATTTCCAATCGCAAGGACCCAGTCGCCTACCTGGAGGCGGTCCGAGTCGCCGAGCTCGACGTACGGAAAATTGCTTCCCGGAATTTTGAGAATCGCGATGTCCGTGCGTGTATCTATTCCAACCACTTTCGCAGCATACTTCTTCTTGTCTCCTAATGTGACCTGGATCTCATCCGCCCCTTTGATCACGTGTCCACTGGTAAGTATGTAACCTCGAGGATCGAAAATGAATCCGGACCCCATTCCGTGTTGTCGATAACGGCTCCCTCTTCCAGGCTGCGAAAAGAAGCGACGGAGAAAATCCTCAGGGAAGAATTGGCGGAAATGGTCCTCGAAAAAGGGGTCCAAACCCATGGTGCCTGGGACATCCATCACCTTGATCGTGGAAACGTTTACCACGGCCGGTTTCACCTTTCGCGAGATCTCTCGGAATGCGCTCTGGAGCTCCCGCAGTCCGCTTACACTGGGCTGTGCCAGGACCGGAGACCCATAAGAGACAACCACGGCCAAGAGCAAGCACGCCACGTACAAGACTCGTTCAGGAAACGACCTCCTCGCGGGGCCGAAATAACACTCATCACCACGTTCAATTCTCACCATTTCTGCTCCTCAATCATATCGGAAGTGCTCGGAAAGACCGTTATCTTCTCGGGATGTCCTTATGTGCTGGATCCCGGCTTCTCCCGGCAGCGAGCCCCCGCTCCACTATTCCGTCGGGATCCGAACGAGGCTTACGTGGTGCACGCTCTCGGGAAACAGGTCAGTAATCGACACGTGACACGTGAAGAAGAGTACTTGCGTACCGGTTCTCTCCGAGAACTTCACAAGCGCCTCCACCGTACGAGCGGCCCGCACCTGATCGAAATTCACGAGAATGTCGTCCAAGAGAAGAGGAAACGGCTCCTTTTGACCGAAGGTTTCCACGTGAGCAAGTCGCAAGGACAGGTACACCTGCTCCAACGATCCGGTTCTCAAGATGCTCTCATCCACGATACGTCCATCGGCTCGCTCTGCCTTGACCGCGTCCTCTTCCAATGGAAAGAGGATCTTGGTGAACTTTCCTCCCGTGACGGTCCTGAAAATCTCCGAACCCTTTTCCACAATCTTCGGTTGCTTCTCAGATTCGTACCGTCGCAGGGTCCGCCTGAGCATCTCCGAACATAATCTCTTAACGATCCACTCCCTTGTCAACTTCTGCAACTTTGCGAGAAGAACCTCTTTCTTGTGGAGCAAGACGTCCGTTTCTTCCTCGGCCTCCAGGAGCTCCACCTCTTGTGCTATCCTTCCATTTAGGTCACTGAGCTCCTCAGACCGATTCCTTAACTTTGTCAAGAGCTCTCTCAGCTCCGTTGCCTTCGCTCTGCTCTCGGACCAGATGATTCCGCCCATACGCTCCCGGAGCTCTGCTTCATCCTCGAAGCCGAGACCCGCGGCAAGGGCGAAAATTAGTAGCCCTCGCTCCTGTTGAAGCGTCGCGTAGGTTTCATGCACGGTGGAGCGTTGCCGGAAGTCTTCTTCGGATGTTACCCCTGCTTGCGAGAATAGGCGGCCGATCCGATCTCCAATATCGATCAACCGTTGAGATAAGACACCCGAGCGAAGCTCCTGCTCGCGAATTCTCTCCGCTAGAGTCCTTTTTTCCGCAAGCATACGCTGGGACTCGTCACACGCACGAGCGAGGGCTTCCACTTGGTCGAGTAGAGAAAATCCGGCCTGAAATTCGGAGCTTCCCATGCGACTCAGGAGTGATGCGACCTTTGTGCCGAGCACCTCCCACTGGGCGGTCAGGCTATCCAGCTCCCTTTCTTCCGCCTCCAGATCCCGGAGCTTTCCTTTGATCCCCCGTAATCGCAGGACCACGGAGATAGCGGTCTCCGGGGACACCGTCTCGCCAAACAGATGCCTGGCCATCAAAGCATTCCACCGACTGTTGAGCTTGCCCAGCTTCGATTCTGCGAGCTCAATCTCACCCATCAGCTCCAGCTTCTGGTTTTGGGCGACATCTAGTTGACCTCTGGTTATTCGGAGCGCTTCCTCGATGGCCCTGGCTTCTTGTGACGGCTGTTCGGCGGCCCTCGATCGCGCTTCAGCTTCGAGCATTTCTGAAAGGCCTGCAGCCCGGTTTCCCAAGACGTCGGAGGCAAGTCGGCCCAATTGGATCTCCAAATCTTGTATCCGCAGCTTGATATTTCTCCGACTCTGCTCAATATGCGCAATTTCTCGAGACGTGAGGCGCAGCTTACGACCGAGAGCCTCCTTCTCCAACGTCAACCGCTTCGTCTGTCGACTCTCCCACAAATTTTTCCAACGGATGACGAACGGCACACATGAACACATTGTCAGGCCGGCCATCAGGTTGCCCACTGCCCTCAAGTCCGAAAAGGGCCAGCCAAGTCCTGCCACAGCAATCCCTGTCCCTAAGAGAAGGGCCGTCAAGGCTCGGAACAGACCAGGGGAAACCAGTGCGCTACTTTGCTCGTCCAAGAAGCCGATACTCGTTGAAAGCTCTCGATGCTCTTGTGCCAGGGCCAGTACCCGTCGTCGTTCGGATATGAGCCGCTCCTGGAGCGTTGAAACCTCCTGACGGTAAAGTCTCCATTGTTGGATTCCGGCCAAAGATTCCCCTGCGAGAATGCCACGGCACAGAGGAGCCAGGTAGTCCAGTCGCTCCTCCTTTTGCCTGACCGTAGCCCGAAGTCTTTCGCACTGTTCCGACACCTCGGCCAATCGATGCTTGAGAGCAGATACTCTTTCGTCGAGCTTCCGTCGGGATTCTGCGAACACCCGAATTTCTTGCTCCAGAGCGATGGAGGGATCTGTTGCGTCGACGCGGTCTCTGGTCCATGCGCTGCCAAGAGTCGCTATTTCTTCCAACACTAGGGTCTCCAGTCGCCGGGCTCGCTCCTTGAGCCGGAGAATCTCCTCTTCGGTCCCTGATATGGCTTTTGCTTGCGCACTTAGTTGCCGGATCTCCTGCTCATGCTCGAGAACCGTTTCATCAGGTTGAAGCTGTTCGTGCATCTGCCGAAGGTTTTGCACATTCTCTTCTATCTTCCTGAGGCTGTCCTCTGCTTCTCTCCGACGCTCCAGGAGCTCGTCGAGACGGCTCAGGCCGGCCTGTGGAAAGCTGTGCCCCTCGCGGTGATCATCCAGCTCTCTCTCCAGGTGGAGCAGCCTCTTCCATTTCTCCTCGTACCGAAGAGTATTGCTCAGGACCGAGAGGGATACTTCTGCTTCCCGGACTTGCCTTTGCAGAGCGGAGCGCTCTTGGGCGACCGCCTCGAGCCTGTCGCGCAATCGAAAGTACCGTTCCGGTTTGTCCGCGAGCTCCCGGAGTCTTCTGTCGATCTGACGGATGCGATCCTGCAGGATACTTATGGAATCACCGTCTCTTACGGAACGCTTGAGTAGCCTTTTCGCGGCCTCATCGATCCGTTTGAGCACCTGCAAGGGGCTGGTGCGTGCGGATCCCACGGCAGCGGCAAGAATCTTGCCCCTGAGGGCCACGCGGTCGAGGGTCCTCAGCCCCTCAAGGTCAAAGGCAAAAAGGTTCTCGTACGCTGCTCTGTCGAGACCATTGTGCAGAAGATCCGCCCATCGCGCGTATTCGTCCGCTCCAGCCTCGTCGGTGACAGTCAACCAGCCTTCCCGTTGTCCCCGCCGCTCGGTGCGGGTCAGCCTCAGCCGATGGCAGCGCGCTGTGCTCAGAAGCAGCCAGCCGCTGCGAAGAGTGCCTTCCGGCGGTTCGTAAATATTGAGTCGACCGCTTTTCTTCCGAAATCCGAATAACACGGAACGCACAAATTCCAGGACCGTGCTCTTGCCGGCCTCGTTCGGACCGAAAATGACATTGACTCCCGGGCCAAGCCCATCAATGCGCAGACCATTCGCTGCACCAAAATGCTCGATAGCTATCTCTTGCACCCACATGAGCGAATGCTATTCCTTCTGGCCGTTCTTGCAACTTTCTGTTTTACGGTTCCCAGTCCAGAAACATCTGCCCGGTCACAACCCCGGCCTCCCAGAGAAGATTGCGCCACACATCCCGGTCGCTCCTGTTCACTCGGTATTCATCCGGGAGGTACGATATGCTCACGTGGCGCCGCAGCTCCTTGAGAACAATCTGGGAGAGCTCGTCCAGTCGAAGCGGGTCCTTCCCAGCATCCTCGCATTCCCGGAGCAGCTCGCCCACGAGTCCTTCGTCCCGCTTCAGAGCTTCCACCGTGGGCGAAATATCTCTCGCCACGATCACCGATTCAAGAAATGCGGGCACGGGCAACTGGGATAACCGTTCCGCCAAGAGCTCTACCGCTTCCGGGTCGGAGGTCAGACTTTGGGCCAGATGCTCTGAAGCGCCCACCACGGTAAATCGCGCGACCGTGGCTTGAAGAGACATTTCGGGTCCGTCCATCGCGCAGACTTCCTCGGCCAAGCGGATCGCATCGTCAACAGTGTCTGCTTCGCTCACAGGAAGATTAAAGGACTCCCACCGCACGGGGGCAACGGGAAAGAGCTCCGCGGTAGCCTCGTGACGTCCCACAACTGTTACCAGAGAGCAACCTTTCGGTCCGCTTTCCCGGATGTGTGCTCCTTGGAGGGTTCCCGAGTACAGGATCAGGGGGTCTTCACAGAGGATACGGTGGCTGTGAACGTGCCCCAGACACCAGATGTCCATAC
>CAYZET010000167.1:8534-11005 GCA_964477215.1 uncultured Syntrophaceae bacterium
TCTGAGGTCGTCCAGCGTGCATGGAGCATAGGGCTCGTGTCCTTCCAATCCGGAGACGTGGGCGTGGAGCACCCCAACAGCCACGTCGACTCCAGGGTCCCGATTGAACTGTGCTGCCAGGTTCTCTTTGACCACAGATCGTTCGAAGCTCGCCCCATAGATCCTGACCCCGTCTGTGAAGTCTCCTCTCTCCACACGTGATGGTCCGGGATCCGCGGCGAACAGGTGAAGGCCTGGTAACTTCCTCAAAGCATCGGGAAACTTCTCGAGTGGATCATGATTCCCCAATGCGAGGAACACGGGAATTCCAGCATCATAAAGCTGCTCGATTCCCTCTCGAAACACGACGCGAGCTCTGACCGATGGATGTGCCCCGTCGAAGACATCGCCGGCCAATACGACGAAATCCACTCGCCTTTGAACAGCGACGTTTACCATCCTATTCCAGGCTTCAGCCGAGGACTTCCGGAAGAGCGCGGCAAGCTCCCGATTCGACCGGTCAAGTCCGGAAAACGGTCTTCCCAGATGTACGTCAGCAGCGTGAATAAAGGTCAATTCAGGCACGAAGCTGGCCTCCCTCTCCGATTGGTCAACAACGATTTTGGGTCACCCGCGTTCCTATCATCCTGTGCCAAGAGGCGCCTGAAGCTTGCCACTGGGAGCCTCTCGTATGACAAAGCCTGACGGCTTATATCAAGGTCTCGCAGGACATGCAAATTCAACAGAGCGCTGGGTGGTCGCAAATCTCGGTAACTTCCATGATCGGCCATTAGGATGGGCGACGCAGTGATTTGACAGAGCTCTTGTTTCTTACTAGTCTATAAAAAGACGATGGGAGAGGACGTGCTCTCGATGACAATCAAGACTACGTTGGCCATAGGGCTGATGTCTGTCCTCGTGGGAGGATTCGCATCCGCAGGATTCGCTTATAAGGCCAGTGAAAGTTTCCAGAGTAAACAAAGCGTTTCCGGGAGCTCAGGGGAAAGAAACGCAGAGGGGAGCGATTTCGCTGTAATAAGGGAGAAGAAACGATATCCTATCGTAATTCCTCCCGCTTCGCAGCTCAGGTCGCTCTTGCGTGCTCAGAAGGCGCAGCGATCGGCTGCTGGCAAGCGAGAGGAACCAACGGAGGCTGCCGAGCAGGAGAAAGTAATCCCTCCACTCGGACTGTTGCCCGTCCTCTCGCAACCCCGCTGTGATCGATCTATTCCCACGAGACGTGAGCTCCTGAAAATGCTCAAACGTAATCCAGCCGACGCAAACCAGATTCTCCGCATGTGCGACATGGATGTGAGGAGTATCTCGCCAATTCGCCAGCTTCCCGTTGGCAGTAGGCAACTGCCCGAGGACAAAAGGCAGAGGCCGGTGGGAACGTGGGGCCGATAGGCGTCATGGTGCATCGGATTTGGAAAGGTGGGTCCTTCGGAGTAGAGGTGCGTCGTGTGCCAAGCTGGACAGAAAGGTCGCGGAATTTGGCGCAGCGAGCTTCCGGCACTGTGCTCGAGGAAATGTGGTGAACGGTAAGGGGGGCATAGACGTTCCAGGAGAACGTGGTGCACACCGGAACTTTACTTACGGTGGTTGAGCTCATACCCTGGGGCGAATAAGTGGCAACGATTGAGGACTTTTTCTCCTTGACAATTCGTAGACCTGTTCGGTATAAAAATGTAACGCTATTACTTGTAGTTCCCACCCGACTCGGAAAGAAGTGCGGGCGTGACACAAGGACCATGTTTAGGACAAAAGCGCCCGTGCCGAGGTTCCTCTTCCGAGATCCTCCGCAAAGATCTGAAATTTCCCTGAAGCAAATCCCCAAGTTCGCTTTCACCAACCGTTCTTGTGTGCAACACAGGAATGTCTTTCTCGAAAAGGAGCTTTTGGAATGGCCGGTATCAACATTTATGTCGGCAACCTGTCCTTCGACGCGAGCGAGGACCAACTCAAGGAACTGTTCGAGGGCTACGGCCGCGTTCAATCAGCCAAGATCATCTCCGACAGGCTTACGGGTCGTTCCCGAGGATTTGGCTTCGTGGAAATGACGGATCGAGAGGAGGGGTTGAGGGCGATTGAGGAGTTGAACGCCCGGGAATTCATCGGCCGGAGTCTCAAGGTCAACGAAGCTCGTCCCAAAAGTGAGGGTCCGAGGAGGGATAGTCGTAATTCTCGCTGGTAATCGGGATTGCTCAGAAAATGCTGCGTGAAGGTCCATCGCCTGCCAGGGACCTTCACGTAATTCACTCGATGCAACGAGCTCCTCTGCTGCGCACCGCCGGATAGTACGTATCCGGTTCACAGAGAGCTCTTCCGTCACAGACATCCCCTCCGGGCCAACCTTAACTCTCCGGATGTACACCATTCCGAGTTGTAGTGCAGTCCCGCGAAACGCGCATAGGCGTTAACTTCGTGGATGGCATCACGTGATTTCAGTCAGTTGACACAACAAGGACCCCGGAACCCCGGCGTAAGCAAGA
>CAYZET010000168.1:0-10985 GCA_964477215.1 uncultured Syntrophaceae bacterium
CCATCCTCTGCCAAGGAGCTCTTTCCTACTTGGCTGCCTTCACCCAGTCCGGAAGCTTGATCTTGCCTTCCGCAAGAGCCTGCGGGAAAACAATGACTCGCTTGCCGTCTTCGGTCCACTGGGACACGCATCCTGTGGCGGCCTTTTCGGGATCGTCACCAAAAATCACCTGGTTGCCGTCGTCGAACTTGATTTTTCCAATGACGCCCCTTCTATCGGTCTTCTTGATCTCGTCCACCACCTTGTCAGGGTCCAGAGTCCCCGCACGCTCGATGGCTTCGGCGAGAATATAGACCGAATCGTACGAAGGCGCGGGCCCGTGGCCTGCTTCCATGGGCTCACCGTACTTCTTCAGGTACGCTTCGTAGAACTTTTTGGCAGGCTCATATCTTTCCGTGGGGATGGCGCTCCCAATTTCGAAAGAGCAGTTGAGCAGACCCCCAATCTTGCCCTCAAAGACTTTCCAGGCGCTGGGTCCGGCCATTGGTGAGATGAATCCCATCAACAGAGCGGGCACCTTCATGCTCTGCCATTGCTTCAACAGGATGCCGCTTTGAGGCATGTCGAACACGGGCATTATGACCTGAGCGTCCTTGGTCTTTGCCTTGATCAATCCTGCTGCGAAATCCGATGCGCCGGTAGGATAGGCTTCCTTGCCCACTTCGGTCCATCCCATCTTCGACGTGGCCACCTGGGCGGTCAGCTCACCGGTCATCCTCGCCCACAAGACGTCCTGGTGCATGACGAAGAGCTTGTCGAATCCGAACTCGTTCTTCATGAAGTCCAAGGTCTTTGCAAGATAGCCCACGAGGTACTTCGCGTTGAGACAGACTCGAAAGCAATACTTATATTTTTCCGGGTCTGACTTCACCTTTTCCTCAGATTTTGGGGACATGGCTATCGTACCCAGCATAGGTACCTTGTACTTGGCAAGGATATCCATGCCGGCAAGGAGCGCCTCGGAGCGAAAGGGGCCGACCACCAAGGCATGGGGCTTCTTTTCCGTAATAATCTTTTCCAACCCCAACAGCGCCTCAGACACCGGAACCCCTGGGGACGAATCCCTGAGGTCGGTCGTCTCGATCTTGAGCGGCCGCTTCACCCCTCCAACCGAAACTCCTCCCTTGGCGTTGAGCTCCTCGACCGCCATCTGCACTACCTTGAGCGCTTCCCGTCCCTCAAGCGCGGTCAGTGACGTGGGGACCCCAATGACGATTGGCTCCTGGGCGGTTGCCGCGTCCATCCCGACGACTGTGGCCGAAAGGAGAACCGCCGCTGCGATGACAAGAATCTTCCTCATGTCCTTCCTCCCTATGAATAAAGCAGCTTCCATGACGAGGACGTCTGCTTTCGTCGCCTTCGACACCCTGCTATTCCCACCGTATACAGAGAGCTGCCGCTAGATAGTCACTGAAAATCTTGGGTGTTTGGGGAGGATAATAGCATGGAAAGGTTACAAATTCGATCAGCAAAGTTATCGTTTGAGCAAACTCCGGTCGAAAACTCCCTCGACGGCGCTAGATGCGTAGAGAAGACCCCTCGGTTGCCGCTTCCACGGGTACATTGGAGCGGAGTTGGGCAACATGCTCACTACACCGGGATACCAGCTCCTGAACACCCTTGTCAGTCCGCCACGGGTCGTGATGAAACAGTACCAATCTCCCTACTTCCGCTTTCACCGCGAGCTCGGCCACAGATTGCGTGTCCGAATGCCCCCATCCCTTGCGGACGAGGAGCTCCTCGGGCAAGTACTGACAATCGTGGACCAGCAGATCCGTACCGCTGCAAAATTCTACGAAGTCCTTGAAGCACGTGTTTTTCCAACCGTCTTCCCTCAGCTCGTTATCCGTGAGAAATACGAAGGTTCCCGTTTTCTCAGAAAACTTGAACCCCATCCCCCCCTGAGGATGCTGAATTCGGTGAGCCTCAACGGTGGTGTCGTCTACACGAAGGGGACCGCGAGCCAGGTCCTGCCTGGGCTCTATCTTCGCCTTGAGATCCTCGAATGATATCGGCCACGTCCCGTCAACGCGACGGGCTCCGAAAATGTTCTTGAGGCCTTCCAGACCCTTGGGTGAGCCGTCCAGAATGATGTGGCATCGATCCTGAAATAACGGCGCAAAAAAGGGAAATCCCATGAGATGGTCCCAGTGGACGTGCGTCATCAAAAGGTAGAATTCCAATGAACGGGAGCTGCTAACCAAGACGTCCCCCAGGTTTCTCATGCCAGTTCCGGCATCAATGACTACGGTGCGACCGGACGACAGAGTAACCTGTAGGCACGTCGTGTTTCCTCCAAAGATGACTGTCTTGGGACCGGGGGCCGCTATCGAACCTCTTGTCCCCCAAAAGGTTATTTCCATACCGTGTGCTCGTCCTGATCAAGCAAAATTCTTCAGCTCGCCAAGAATACCAGGCAACCCGGGGAGCGTCACGAAAAAAACCTCGGAGAGCACAGTCATTCATCGCCTTGTCAGATTGCGTCCCCGATCTACTACGCCTAGGGATGTATCCTCGGGTCTCTCTACCCACTTCACGGCACGGCCTTCTCCGTGGTATTTCTTGTTCCAGGAAGACTTTGGAGCACGAATATGCGCGTCGATCTCAAATTGCATTCCCCTTGGAGCACAGAGCTCGAAGAGCTTCGGGCCCGCAAGCTCTATCGAGCCATGCCCGAAATACGGGGAATGCCTGGACGGACCGGTATTGTGGGGGACAAAGAGGTCCTCAACTTCTCCAGTAACAACTATCTTGGCTTGGCCGGCCATCCTCTAGTTGCTAGATCGTTGGCCGAATCTGCCCTCCGCTGCGGGTCCGGTTCCACAGCATCACGCTTGATAGCCGGAAACAGTGAAGCTCACCGCGAGCTAGAGAACTTCATAGCCAAATGGAAGGAAGTGCCGGCAGCCCTGGTCTTCGGGAGCGGATACCAGGCAAACGTGGGAACACTTTCCTCCCTGGCAGCAGCCCCGGATCTCATCCTGTCCGACGAGCTTAATCATGCGAGCATTATTGACGGGTGCAGGCTTTCTCGGGCGCAGGTAAAGATATATCCGCATAAAGACCTGGAGAACGTGGAACGTCTGCTCAAGGCCCCCGGCTTCAGGCGCAAGGTAGTGGTCACCGAATCCGTATTCTCAATGGACGGAGATTGTGCCCCCCTCAGAGAGCTCGATGAGATTTGCAGGAGACGAGGGGCCCTGCTCATGGTCGATGAGGCCCATGCCACGGGAGTTTTCGGACCTCACGGCCAGGGACTGGCACAAGAGCTGGGAGTTGTTCCAGAAATCCAGATGGGTACTCTCGGAAAGGGCGTGGGAACGTGCGGAGCATACGTGGCTGGCAGTAGGGAGCTCATAGAGCTCCTTGTCAACAAGGCCCGATCGCTGATTTATACGACCGCCCTGCCACCTGCTCTCATGTGCGCGACTCTCACTGCGCTCGGGATCGTAGCTTCCCAGGAGGGCAAAGAGAGGCGGCTTCGTCTGTGGGAGAACGCGAAGACCTTTCGAGAGATGCTTCCCCCAGGGCTGGCTCCGAAAACAGATCCCAGCCACATAGTGCCGGTTCTTATCGGTGAGTCGTCAACGACCATGCAGGTGAGTAGCGAGTGCCTGAGCCGTGGGGTGTTCGCCCATGGGATCCGATACCCCACTGTTCCCGAAGGGACCGCGCGGCTTCGGTTTACCCTCATGAGCGACCATACGAGAGAAGATCTTCGTGCAGCTACGGAAGCACTCGCTCATGCCATAGATAAGGTTTATCCCCATCAGGAGCGGCCCTGCCGTTCGTGTGGCTCCTCCAACCTATAGGACGGAAGATTCCCATGTTCGATTCCATAGATTCTGTCGAACAAGCTCTGCTACGCGAGAAATATATTCCGGATCGCGGTCTTGCTACGGTCCTGTTCCTGGCGTGGTCCATGAAGAAGCCCCTCTTTCTCGAGGGCGAACCAGGCGTGGGAAAGACCGAAACCGCAGCCGTGATGGCTCGAATGCTCAAGACAGACCTGATTAGGCTGCAGTGCTACGAAGGACTAGATGCGAATCACGCGCTGTACGAGTGGAACTACCCAAGGCAGATCCTCCAGATCCGGCTCGGAGAAGAATGCAGGCTCGATCGTGAGGAAATGCAAAGGTCCATATTCAGGGAGGAATTTCTGATCAAGAGGCCCTTGCTCCAGGCAATATTGTCAGCTCAGGAGCGGGAGCCGGTTTTGCTGATCGACGAAGTTGACAGGTCGGATGAGGAGTTCGAGGCACTACTCTTGGAGGTGCTCTCGGACTTCCAGGTATCCATACCGGAGATAGGCACGCTCAAGGCCGTGCGTAAGCCACTGGTGATTCTGACCTCCAATCGAACGAGAGATATTCACGACGCACTGAAGCGGAGATGTCTCTACCACTGGATCGATTATCCCACGCCGGAGAAAGAGCGGGAGATCATCGGTGCGCGTGTGCCCGGTGTTCCGGAGCAGTTGGCGCTGCAGGTTGCCCTTTTTATGCAACGATTGCGCCAGGAGGACCTCCTCAAGAAACCCGGCATAGCAGAGACTCTGGACTGGGCTTCCGCACTCCTTGCCCTGGACCGGACATCCCTGGACGAAGAGACTGTGGAGCAAACCCTCGGTTGCATCCTCAAGTACCGGGAAGATATCCAGCAATTTCAGGAGCTGTGGACCAATCCTGATTTCCGTGACTCTATCCTGCGCGACGTGATGATCGGAAAAATGTGCTGAGCGGACGGGAGGGCACGAGCATCCTCCTTCTTCGATGGGGTGGACACCGTGCCGGCGACCAATTGGTGCCGGCGCGGACGAGCTCACGACACAAGATACCCTCGGATCATCCGGAATCATTGTGCTGGAGCGTGCAGAGTGAACATTTCAGCTCCGCGTAAACCTGGAAAAAAAGACACAATGGGCAGCAGGATTCCTTCGGATGGCCCTCGTCCCATTGCGGAAGAGTCCTTTGCAGGCGCGGTGATATCGTTCGGACGGCTGTTGAAGGATCACGGCCTGGCAGTTTCCCCTGCCTCGATCATGGACGCGTTGAACGCAATCGCGCGGGTTGGAGTCGAGAGCGTCGAGGACTTCAAACAGGCTCTCAAGGCGGTCTTTCTTACGCGCGTGGAGGAAACGGAGACCTTCGAGCGTCTCTTCTTCGAGTTCTGGCTGGAGCGCTCTTCCGTGGCCCCGGACTTCCTTCGGACCGACGACAAGTCGCCCCTGAGACGCAGCGATTTGACTCCAGGCGATGATGAGGCTGCTTCGGAGGAGGAAGACGTGGTGGCTTCCGTTGCGGGGCTATCGGATTCACAGGATCTCGAAGCCAGAAATGCCCTGCCATACGTGATGTATTCTCCTCGAGAGGTCCTCAGGGATGTGGACTTCAAAGAGCTTCCGGAGGGAGAGGACCCTCGCATGGCCAGGCTCATTCGAGAAATCCTCCAACCATTCCTAAAACGTTCGAGCAGTCGGCGAAGATCGGTTGAAAGCGGAGTGAGCGTGGACTTCCGCCGATTGTTCAGAAAGTGCTCCCGGTACGGGGGAGAGATTCTCGAGATTCCGAGGCTGAAGAAGAACCGTCGCGTCAAGAAGCTCGTTTTCATGTGCGACGTCAGCGGGTCCATGAATCCTTACCTGCGCTTCATGCTGCGATTCATCAAAGAGCTCCAGCATGTTCCGACTCGGGTCGAAACCTTTGTATTCGCTACGAGGCTGCACCGGGTCACGCCTCTGCTGGTCCGGCTACCGTTCCATCGCGCGATGGAGGAGATTTCGCTTGCGGTCAAGGATTGGTCAGGGGGTACGCGCATCGGTGCATCCCTTGCCGAGCTCAACGCCTATCGCGGGGGCGGCATGGTCACTTCGTGTACACTGCTGTTGCTTCACTCGGACGGGTGGGATAGGGGCGATCTTGACCTCCTCGAGCGGGAGATGACCAAGGTTGAGCGCAAGGCATATAGAGTGATCTGGATCAATCCTTTGCTCGGCTCGTCGCAGTACGAGCCGACGTGCAGGGGAATGAAAACAGCTCTGCCGCATGTGGATTTGTTTCTGCCGGGTCACAACATGGGCGCGCTGGAGCGACTGGTGCGCACTCTGCGGGGTCTCCTCTGATGTGAGTGGAGCGCGGCCACTGCTTTCAAGCTGTCGTTAATGACTCGGTTTGCGAATCAGGTTCCGACCTGTTCTTAATGCGCTCCACTAAAGGTCCCATTGGGCCTTTGACAAGGGCGTAAAGAGAGTGATAAAGATATTTGACAAATTTGGTAGGAGTATCTCCGTCTTGAAGCCTCCGAGACCCGGACAGGGAATTTCCCGATCGCTTCGAGTCGAGAAGCGGGGCGAGCCGCGGTCAATGAGACGTGTAAGGAGTCGTGCAGATGATGCAACCAGCATCCCATACGAGCAACATAACGGGTAGCGCAGCGTACGCATGGTATGCGAGGTTTTTTCAGCGGGCCTTGAAACTGCTGCTGGATCGCGATAATCGCGTGATACGCAGAGAGAAGGGCGTCAGCCCGGTCGATTCCATCTACAACTTCCTGAAACTATCTTTTCTTGAGTACGCGGTCCTGAAGTACCGGTACATGGTACGGTTTAACGATCAGGTGGTCATAGATTCCACCTTTCCTCCGTTTCCCTCCCGTGCGTTTGACAAGAGGCTTAGCAACTACCTGAATAGTTTGGATATCACGGAAGTTCCGTCGGGAATCGTCTCGATTTCCACCACGAATATGTGCCCGTATTCCTGCGAATTTTGCTCGACAGATGCCAAGCACAGAACTGAAGAGCTTGACGAAGAATTGATGAAGAAAACGATCTCTCAGGTGGAGGCGCTGGGTGTACCGTTCATAATTCTCCACGGCGGCGAGCCAATGTTCCGATACGACCGGTTCCTCAGATTGGTAAAACACGTAAACGACGATACCTGCTTGTGGATGTTCACCACAGGCTTCGGCGTGACGGAGGAAAAAGCGAACGAGCTAAAGCGGAGTGGCCTGTTCGGAGTTTGGGTGAGCCTGGATCATTATGTTCCGGAACCCCACAACAAGATGAGGGGTCATCCCAAGGCCTTCCAGAACGCGGTCAACGCGGTGGCCCATTTCAAGAAGGCCGGTGTATACACGTGCTTATCGCTTGTACCACCAGACGATCTGCTGGAACCTGAAAACTTCAAGAGGTATTACGACTTTGCCAAAGAGCTGGGTGTCGCGGAGATTCGAGTGATGGAGAAGAAGCCCTCGGGGAGAGAGGCCTGTCGAGGAGTTATCCCGCACAGCCCGGTGCTTGCTCAACTACAAAAGGACTTGTACCGAGATCCGGCATACCGGTTTCATCCTCCCTTGAGCGGTCTTTCCACGTGGCTGGAGAAAGATGAGGCCCTGGGCTGCCAATGCCGCTTCGAGTACATGTTCATCACTGCGCGAGGAGACGTGCAACCATGCGAAGTGAGCGAGATATCGTTTGGCAACATTCAAGAGGAGGAGTTTCCTGCTATCTACCGTCGCATTTGCGCGGCGTTTCCCGCTCCATCCACAGGATGTATTCCCATGGTAATGTACCCGGAGATTCGGGAGTATCAAAGGAAAAAAGATGAGTTATCCACTTCGGAGAAAGCACGACTTGCAGCTCAAATCATGAGGGGATTCCAAGAGCGGGGCACAATTCCTGGCGCGTACAAGCCTATCTGGTCCGCGTACCAACGGAGACTCATGCACTACAAGTCAAGAAAAGCGGGGAGAAGCATGGATCGTGCATTTCACAGTTGACAGGCAGTCGCACAAGCCCTGCGAAGAGCGGCTTTCTGCAAGAAAAACGCCCTTCGCATATTCTTCATCACAAGCGTAGATATGACGACTGACACCTGGGGTAAGCCAGGGACTCGTGCTAGTGTGGCTCCTCGGTCTTGGCTATCTTTAGGAGGTTTTCCGCCATTTGCATCAGATGATGGTTCGCATTCTTGATGGAATCGAGGATGTCCAGATATAGCGAGGATGCTTTGGGCGAGCAAATGCCTTCGCAAAGCCGCTCTTCGTGGGCAACGTTGGAGTCGAGAGCCACTTGTGTGACCTTTCTCCCTTCTATGCAAATGTATTCCAGTAGGGTCTTGTTCCGAGTCACCAGGACATCCTGGAAATTCCTCAGCATGTCCACAAACAAAGAGAACAGTTGATCCAATTCTGCCAGAGCCTTGTCGCTGAACACGATGCCGTCACGGTGCTTGATGCGGGCCACGGTGATGATGCTCTCCAAAAGGTCGCCCATTCTCTCGAGACGGCCGGGAAACAGAACCACTGTTCTCAAGACTTCCCCGCTGGTATCCCGGTGGCATACCAAGTCTCCCGTGAGGCCCTTTTCCTCGGAATGGATCTCTTCGGCCAGCCGCTCGCATTCCTCCAGCTTCTCCGGGTCATAAACCAGCAAGGTCTTATGAAGCAGTTGAGTCATCTCGATAAGCTTGCCGGTCATGATCAACAATCCTTCTTCCAAGCAAGTGACCTCTCCCGGAGCCGTCTCATACAGCTCCTGAATCCTGGACACCTCAAGGTTTATCGTGGGGCTGATGAGACGAAAAGGATTGTAGAAAATCTCTTTTTCTTTCATAGGCCGAGTCCTCCTTTCGATTGCCTGATGCGGCGGCCGGGCCATTGCGCACCGCGGGCTCTTCTGATAAATATTAATGCAGAATGTGAAAAAACGTAGCGTGATAGTCGGTGGAAATCATTCCATTGGTCAGCCTTCCATTATGGCCATACACAGAAAAAGATCAAGCTTATTCCCGTACTGGGAGTGTGCCGTGACACTCGAAACGGGAGCGCGCAAACCCCGCCAATGACATTCCTGCAAAGGAGTATTCAATCCGATCTGAAAGGAGTTGTGGACAATGCATTACGGCAGATCCGCCGCTGAAATACTACAACGCATCAGAAGCTCGAAACCCGTGGTCCACAGTATTACAAATTACGTGGTGATGAATTCCACTGCGAACGTGCTCCTCGCGATGGGAGCGTCTCCCATCATGGCCCACGCGGCAGAGGAAATGGAAGACCTGGCAAAGATATCGAGCTCTCTCGTTATTAACATAGGTACCTTGTCCGTCCCCTGGATTGAGTCCATGCACGCCGCGGCGCATGTTGCGGTCGACATGGGAAAACCATATCTTCTCGATCCAGTTGGTGCAGGAGCCACCGAGCTGAGGACCAGAACCGCGATGGGCCTTATCAAGTCTGCATTACCAACGGTTATCCGGGGAAATGCTTCGGAGATCCTTGCTCTCTCCCCGCAGGGTGGCACAACACGAGGCGTCGACTCCATACACACGATGGAAGACGCCATTGATGCTGCCGCGTCCATAGCCGAGTCATTGGGCACAGTGATCGCTGTTACGGGAGAGAGCGACCTTGTCACCGACGGGAAGAATTCTTTGATCGTGTCGGGAGGCCATGCGCTCATGGGATACGTTACAGGCACCGGCTGCGCTGCAAGCGTCATCATCGGGGCATTTCTGGCCCAAGAAGAGAATTACTTACTAGCGACCGCCTCTGCCCTGGCCTTTTTCGGACTTGCCGGAGAAAGAGCCGCGGCAGTTGCCCATGCACCGGGGAGCTTCTGGGTTCGAGTTCTCGATGAGCTCTACACCATTTCTCCCAAGGATCTCGAAGAATCGGCAAGGATTTTTAACGCATGATCGACACCGCAGCGTGGGAAGTGTACTTGGTGACAGACCGCGCATTCGCCCAGGGACGCTCAACTCAGGAAATCGTTCGGGCCGCGGTGAAGGGCGGAGTCTCAGCCGTGCAGCTTAGAGAAAAGGATCTGGATACCCGGGCATTCTACGAAGAGGGACTCAAGATCAAGGACGTGCTGCATGAAGCCGGCGTACCTCTGATCATCAATGATAGGATCGACGTGGCTCTCGCGCTCAATGCCGATGGGGTTCATTTGGGCCAGAGCGACATGCCTGCGAGGGTGGCTCGAAGTATCCTTGGACCGGACCGGATCATCGGGCTGTCGGTGGAAGATCCGTCCCACATAAATGACGAGGCAGTGTCATTCGTGGACTACCTGGGTGTGAGCCCTGTTTTTCTCACGGGAACCAAATCGGAGTTGACCAAGGCCTGGGGGCTTGATGGCCTCAGACAGGCTCGGACGATGACCTCTCTTCCCCTTGTGGGAATTGGATCCATCAAGCTCGAGAACGCACGGAGCATCATTTTAGCAGGCGCGGATTGTGTGGCCGTGGTAACCGCCATAGTAGCGGCAGAGGACCCCGAGCAGGCTACTCGCGCGCTTGTCCGGGAAATTCGAGCAGGCAAAAGGCACAAACCAGGCGCAGGTCACGGATAATCCCCTCAATTGTTGGGACAAATTTCCGAGCTCTTGCGCAACGGAGGGTGGGAGGCTCTCTTGGCAGTAAATCACCCCCCGCATACGGAAAGAAGATCTTAACTACCCATGAAACTGAAAGATGTCGGCGAATTCGGATTCATTGACCGCATAGCTCCCTATGGCATTACTAGGCCCGCTCGCGTCGTGAAAGGTATCGGTGACGATTGCGCGGTCATGGAATTCGAGGGGCCCGATTACCTGCTCGTCACAACCGATCTTCTTGTAGAGAGGATTCACTTTCAACTCGAGTGGGGATGGCCCGAATTGATGGGGGCCAAATCGCTGGCCATCCAGTTGTCCGATATAGCGGCCTGCGGCGGACGTCCTCTGGACGCGTTTATCAGCCTGGCTGTTCCCGATCGTGTGGACGTGGAATGGCTCGATCGGTTCTACCGAGGAATTACGGAATACGGTCGCGCATTTCAAGTGAACGTGCTCGGGGGAGACACTACTAGCTCCAAATCCGATCTAATCATCAATGTTGCTGTGACAGGGCAGGTGCCTCGGGACCAGGTAATGTTCCGCCACACTGCGAAACCGGGAGACGCCCTGATCCTCACGGGGGCCATAGGCGATTCGGCAGCGGGAT
>CAYZET010000169.1:0-10960 GCA_964477215.1 uncultured Syntrophaceae bacterium
CGTCGGTCGGTATCCAGATCTCCTCGTGCTGGAAGCCGTCCCGAACCGTAATGTCCCCGATACGCACTCTCTTCGGATAACTTAGTTCACCCGTCAACATGGTATATGTCCTCCTTCCTCTTTTCGCTCTGCCACGAGACATCTAGGAGTCGGCGAATGACGGAGCATGTGTTGACTTCGGTCAAAAAAATACACGGCCACGCGATTAGTCAACGCTGACTGCGCTTGAGCAGCGGTCTGCACCGCGTTACCCCGTGTGATCCCCCCATTGAGATTGCCCGAACCATGGAACGGACCTGTGGTTTCTATGGACACGGAGAAGTAGTGTACCAATGCCTCAACTGCTGGAGTGGGCAGGGACCACCCAACAATCTTGGGAGATCCGTAAACGTCAAAGCCTTTGATTTGTACGAGGGCCGGTGAATACATGGAAATCTGAATGCTCCGATAGCGTAAGTCTTTAAGGGGCAAGTCTAGAGCACCCGGGACGAACAGCTCCTCCCACCAGGATGCCAAATCCTGGGCCTCTACAATCGGTATTCTCCACGTAAGGTATTGGGGGTTGTCAGGGGAATCGGCCAACCGAAGCTCTATCAGTTCGTCTGTAATCACTTCTATTTCAACGCGGTATTTCCAGTCGTTCATTGAATTTCCCCGCGGACTCTCAGGTCCGCCTCATGTGCCTTTTCTCTTAATGAAGCTCGATAGCCTCTCAGCTTTCCGGCAAGGTCCTCATCGGAAAGGGAAAGAATGGCCACGGCAAGGAGAGCGGCGTTTTTCGCCCCGGCGCTTCCTATGGCAGTAGTTGCCACAGGGATACCGGCGGGCATCTGAACGGTTGACAGCAACGAGTCTAAGCCTCCGAGGTCAGGAGTCGTCATGGGTACGCCAATAACCGGAATGGTGGTAAGGGAGGCCAG
Source organism: uncultured Syntrophaceae bacterium (assembly GCA_964477215.1). Classification (GTDB taxonomy): domain Bacteria; phylum Desulfobacterota; class Desulfomonilia; order Desulfomonilales; family Desulfomonilaceae; genus JBFMDN01. Next base: position 921 of record CAYZET010000169.1, read on the forward strand.
AACCCCGGCCAAATGAGCAGCCTTGCCTGCGCCTGCAATGATTACCTGAAGCCCGCGATCGGCAGCATTTGTCCCGAATTTATGGGCTTTCTCAGGACTGCGATGAGCCGAGATCACCCTCATTTCATAAGGTATTCCGAATTCGATCAGGATTTTTGCCGAGTGCTCCATGACCTCTCGATCAGATTCGCTCCCCATGACAACTGCAACTTTCGGTGAGTAGCTCACACTTTCCCTCCTCTACGTGCGATATTTCTCGGAAGAGAGCCTTGGCGGCCTCCAATGGCCCCTGGCTTTCGTAGCCCTCTATGCCGAGTCTGGTGCGGAGTTGGCCCACGTATACGCCGTTTTCAAAAGCCTTACGGAAAACTCTGTCGGCCAAATCCTCATGGAGTTTACGGTACTGTGGTGGTCCGAAAATGTTAGCGAAATAGCTGTGCACCAAGCCGCTGGACGTCGTGGTTCCCTTGGCCATGGCTGCACCATCACGGAACACGGATAATGCACGATCCGCATTGCCAAAACGTTCCAGGACCGGGTGGTCTTCGTCTACTTGTTCGTAGTTGTTTGCGTACAGCAGATAATCGACGGGATACCCCCTCAAAACTTCATCAAGAGTGGTAATCGGGAGAACAACACGGGCATTGACCTTTTGTGGGCTCATGATGATTGCCCGGTCGATCTGCTCGAACGCGTATCCCTGTTGCAGATCGTCAAGTCTGATAAAGGCCCCTATTTCACTTCCATAGGCCAGAATGGTGCCTTCACTCGTGATTTCAAGGGACCCCATGTCGTCAGCTATGATTCGGAGCTCCTGGATATGCTCTCTGCCCATAATCCGGAAGGCCTCCAGAGATTCCGACTTGCCTGCTGCCGTATCGCCAATGATCAGGACGTTTGCGCTTGCACCTGTCTTCAGTGAGATGCGAGCCATCGCACCGTGATATGGCATGCGACCACGCTTCATCATCACTATGTTGTGAAGGGTAAGAACCATCTTCTTCAAATATCCGAAATATCCGAACCGATCTTCCCCGGGAACCGCGGCGAGCAGGAGATCGTTCTCTTCATCGTCGTAGAAAACCGTTGGTAGGTCACCGAACCAGCTCAGCATCTCGGGCGGAGCGCCGTACAGGTAGATAGCGTCCGGCCCCTGAGCTATCTGTTCATCCGTGGCTATCTCGAAGAGATTGGCCAGTGCGCAACCGAGTCCCATGAACCGTTGATGAAAATAGACAAAGATGACGAGGGGGCCGACTTGGGCTGGGTAACATAGCCATTTTTCGGTTGCCAGAGAGAGGTCGGCTATTGGGTTCGTATCGACCTTCTTAAACTGCCCTGTCCGTTTGTTCATGGGCGGGTCAATAATCAAGGGAGGAGTAATCCAGACTTGGCGAACGAAAGATACATCTCTGAGGAGGTCTTCACACTCCTTCGGCATTTGGGAGGCTCGTTGTACAGCGATGAGCCCCACGTTACAGCCAGCAGAGACCTGCCGGTAGACCCTAGGCTTGTCGCCCGTGATATTCTCGCAGAGATCTCGATATGCCCCCCGTACTGCCTGCGTAAAAGCTTCAACCGTAGCATCGAACGATCGGTACGGCCGTTGATCGAGGCTGGTTGGTCCTGGCTCGGAATGCAACACTATGAAGCGATCAAAAGACCTCCAGAAGTCATATAGTCTCTCCACGAACTGGTGGAGCCTTTGACGATTAGCAGTATCGAGAAACTCCTCTGCTCCGGGAAGGATGCTTGCTACTTGTTCGAGAGGCGTCTCAGCCAACGACCGAAGCAGATTAACCAGGCGTGTCCAACTTCTTCCGCTCTCGCTCATTCTGAGGAATGGCTCTAAGAGAGGAGAACCCTGCTCCCACAACGTCTCGCAAAAGAGGCTCACGACTCGTTGGAAAACCTCTGTCTGCAAGACTTCTCGCGCTGTCGTGCAGATCGTGCCTTCCGTATGGAGAATCAGTTGCTTGCCTTCTCTCTCGAAGCTTTTGAGTGCCATTCCCCGTCTCTCGTTCATTCCTATCCCTGGGTTTTCCGAATCGAAAACAAAAAGCCGAACAACACCAATTGTGGTGGTAGTTCGGCTTTACTTTCCGTGAACCGCGCTCTCTTGCGACAGCCCGGTCGGACTCTATTCCGTTATTTCGCTGGTAGCTCGAATAACGGCCCTTCGACTGGTTCCCATGACGCCTTGGGCTTTCCGAGCAGATTGAGACTCAGCAATCCTCTCGCTTCCAGCTACCTCAACGTGATATTATCGGAAAGACTTCCGTTGTCAAGGGCAAACCAACCCACCAAGGGCTATTGTCATTGTAGTCCACAACGACAGAGCCCTGACTCGCCTTCCGACGCCTTGACTGCATCATGAAGCTGTGTTAGGAATTTGTGCTCAGTCTTGACCAACTCAGGTGCACCTTTTTCCGAAGGGAAGCGGGTGTTGCCGGCGGTCGGGCGAGGACGATCTGGAGTTACTCAACCCGTCAGGTCCGGGAGGAAGCAGCGGAAGTAATCTCGGGGGTCGGTCCTCAATGTCCGGTCGCCGGCAACGCTCGAATCCCTTCCCGGTCGGCTCTTCACGAAGATGACTTCCTACCTCGTCCTAGCCCGAAAGTACAGACCCGCCACCTTCTCCGACGTGGTCGGCCAGGACCATGTGGTACGAACGCTCTCCAATTCCATACTATCAGGACGCGTTGCTCACGCTTTTCTCTTCTGTGGGGTACGAGGGGTGGGCAAGACCACGGTTGCTCGTGTCCTGGCAAAGGCTTTGAACTGCTCGGGACGTGACGAGACGGAGCCGAACCCGTGCAATACCTGCTCCTCCTGTCGGGAGATCACATCCGGAATCAGCGTGGATGTCCAGGAAATCGACGGAGCCTCCCACACGTCCGTGGACAACATCCGTGAAATCAACGAGAACATAAAGTATCCGCCCGTAGCATCGCCCTTCAAGATCATCATCATTGACGAAGTTCACATGATATCTATCAACGCGTTCAACGCGTTGCTCAAAACCCTCGAGGAGCCCCCACCCCACGCAAAATTCATCTTCGCGACGACAGAATCCCACAAGGTTCCGGCAACGATAACGTCACGCTGCCAGAGGTTCAATTTCCGCACCATTTCCATGACCGATATGATCGGCGGCATGACCCGAATTCTGGAACAGGAAGGCATCCACGCCTCTGAAGAAGCCCTTGCGCTGGTCGCGAGAGAGGCTTCCGGCTCCTTTCGCGATGCCCTGAGCCTTTTGGATCAGGTTATTGGGCTCAAGTCCGACGATATTGCGGCAGCCGACGTAGTGGAGATACTCGGCATAGCGGGCCGAGATTCCTTCGGAAAACTCGTGTCCGCCATCCTGGACAGGAATCCCGCAGAGGCATTGGCCCTCCTTCACGAGCTCTTCAGGCAAGGATACGATCCGGATCAATTCGTCCTGGACATGATCCAGTATCTGAGAAATCTCATCGTGGTTAAGACCGTACCGATGGAGCGCCGTACCGATGGAATGATCGACGCGCCCCCGTCTGAAATCGCAGCTATGGAGGAGGTGGTCAGGACCGCGACGCCAGAAGATCTTCAGAATCTGTTCGGCATCCTCCTCAAGGGAGAAAACGAGATCAAACGATCGGGAAATCCGTGGATAGCGGCAGAGATGACCGTGCTCCGTATGAGCTACTCGCCGCAGTTGGTGGATTTGGCACAATTGGTGCGACGGATTGATGATCTCCCGAGCTCGCCCCCGCCCCCAGTAAGTCAGGGCCCGCATCCTGCGCTTGGGCCGAAGCCCGAAGCGGCCAAGCCGACGCGGAAAGCTGCGCCCCAGGCAAGCCGGCGCAAGAAAGAATCCGCTGGAGAAATCGCTGCTCAGCCCGAGCCCAACGTTCCTGCAAACGGGTTTACCATCACGGGCATCACGCCGTTGGCTTCAGGACCACCGGATGAGGTGTGGGCTGCACTTAAGGAAAGGATCAAGAGATCTGGTGTCGGACCCATCATTCTCAGTCTCATGGACCACGGGAGCCTCATCTCTCACGGTCCTACTCAGGTGGAAATCGGTTTTCACAAAGCCGTGTACAAGGAAAGCTTCGAGCAGGGACTCAAGGACAAGCAGGAATTACGAGAGATCTTCCAGGAATTCTTCGGTGACGCACTCATCAAAACCCTGACCCTGGCAACAGAGACCTCCCTCCATGGAGAAAGCCCATACGCTCCAACTGAAGAGAACGGAACCGACCTGGAAAGAGCGTTAAAGAACGAGGCCATGGATAATCCTGTGGTCAAAGCGGTGTTGGCCGAATTCGAAGGAAGCTTCATCGAGGATATTCGGCTCACCGGAAAGCTCTGATAGATGTTCTCTCACAGCCACTTCCGATTTGCAAAACTACAGTGCGATTCCCCCACCTGCTACAGAAGCCGGGATGCCTCACGCTGTCATGTGTCTTCCAAACGCTTTTCCAGTGCTTCCTTGATGGTCTTCTCGTACCCGAGCTCCGAAGGGAAGTAGAACCGTTTTCCCCTAATTTCTTCGGGCAGATGCTCCTGGTCAACTATGGCATCGGGATAATCATGTGCGTATTTGTACCCCTTTCCGTACCCCACCTGCTTCATAAAGCGAGTAGGAGCGTTGCGCAAGTGCATGGGAACGGGCAGGTGACCTGTGCGGGCAATTTCGTCTTTCACTGCCCCATAGGCTACGTACAGGGCATTCGATTTGGGCGAGACAGCGAGAAATACCACTGCCTGGGCAAGGGCAAGCGCACACTCAGGCAGGCCGACGAACCTGCACGACTGGTACGCAGCCAAAGCCTGCTCGATCGCACGGGGGGAAGCAAGCCCCACGTCCTCACTCGCGAATCTGACCAGGCGTCTCGCTATGTACAAGGGGTCCTCTCCCCCCTCGAGCATGCGACCCATCCAGTAAAGTCCTGCGTCCGGATCGCTGTCCCTGAGAGACTTGTGAAGCGCGCTGATGAGATTGAAGTGCTCCTCACCGGTCTTATCGTACAGGAGGCTCCGCTTCTGTACCGCTTCCCGCACTATATCCGGCACGATCCTGCGATCTTGCCTCCTCCGGGCTTCCGCTGCAGCCACTTCGAGTATATTGAGTGCCGAGCGTGCGTCACCTCCTGCCAACGAGGCGATGAGGTCGTCTGCCTCCTCGGCAAATTCCACTTCCCAATTCCCGAGACCGCGATCGGAATCTCGAACGGCCCGGTGCAGAATTCCTTTCACTTCCGATTGGGTAAGAGGTTTGAGAACAAACACACGGAGGCGTGAGAGCAGAGCGGAATTAACCTCGAAGCTCGGGTTCTCGGTCGTGGCGCCTATGAGAATGACGGTCCCGTGTTCCACATGCGGGAGGAGGTAGTCCTGCTGAGATTTATTAAACCGGTGGATTTCGTCGAGAAACAGGATCGTCCTGATTCCGGAGTAGGCCCGATCGTCCCGGGCCTTGGCAGCAATCTGGCGAATTTCCTTGACGCCCACCGTGACCGCAGAGAACGGTACAAATCTGGATTTCGACCGTCTCGCGATGATTTGGGCCAACGTGGTTTTCCCCGTGCCGGGGGGACCCCAGAACAGCATAGAGAATAGCTTGTCTTCTTCGATCGCACGACGGAGGATCTTTCCCGGACCGATGAGGTCTTCCTGGCCGACGCATTCCTCAAGATCCCGAGGCCGCATTCTGTCGGCCAGCGGTCGTTCGGAATCCGTAGCAGCAGCATTCTCGAACAGATCCATAGCTCGCACACCAGACGGAAGCTCGGAAGCGTCTCCGCACCTGGGAGGAATAGCTCCACCTTCTCTTCCGCCTGCCTTTTTCAGTATTACCGCGAGAGTACTCCAAAGCCGCGCGGGTGGCAAGATTGTGGCCGATCGCCACCCCACGACACGACTCCGTGGCCCTGGATTTTTCTCCTCAATCGTGGTACCTGTGTACAGTCTGAGGACATGGATATCGGTTCGCGATCACATCGAGGGATTCCCGTCGGGAGTGTGCCACGCCCGGAGTGCGGACGCCTGAGACTCATGTTTCCGATCGCCTGCCGGCATGAATCATTGAGGAGCTCATGCGACGCATAGGCTTGGTTCTCAAACGCGCCGAAGAGAAAGCCATAGATCTTGGGGCGCAGATTAGTCGATTTCTCCGCGATGCGGGAGTGGATGTGCTGCTGGAGCCCTCCTGCGCGGATCTGGCGAAGCGATGGAATGCAAAAACCAGTGCCCAAATCTCGGATGAAGCGGACATGCTCGTTGTCCTCGGGGGTGACGGAACTATCCTGAGGGCAGCCATGTTGCTGAACAGCAAGTCTACCCCTGTCCTGGGAATCAACCTCGGTCGCGTGGGCTTCATGACCGAGACCTCGCCCGAGGAGGCCATCCCCGAGTTGAAGTCCGCGCTTGCGGGCACCGCAAAGCTGGTGAACAGGATGCTCCTGCAGGTATCCCTCCCTGACGGCACAACCGCGAGATGTCTCAACGACTTGGTGATTCATTGGGGGGGGATAGCGCGCATTATCGACCTGGGGATCCGTTGGGGACACACACAGGAGCTCGACTTGCGGGCAGACGGATTGATCGTTGCCACGCCTGTTGGATCGAGCGCTTACTCTTATGCTGCGCAGGGGCCGCTCGTCCATCCCGCGATCGAAGCTATTCTCCTCACACCCATATGTCCTTACTCCGGCCTGAAGAGGCCTCTTCTCGTGCCGCCGGACGTAGAGACCGAATTGATCATGAAAAAGGGCGATCAGCTCCTGTTAACCCTCGACGGCCACACAACAGTCCGGGTATACGAGGGAGACATTGTCCGAGTCGTGAGATCACCGCTGCCGTTCGTGATGGTAAAATCAAACGCGCGTAATTACGTACACGTGCTCAAAGAAAAGCTTGGGCTTGTGTGACCGGATCTCAGATGGTGATTCCGAGGGATTTTACCGGATTTTGTCGGTATGTCTCTTGAAAATTGAGCGATCTCGACATATTCTCATGTGCGGTCTTGAGAGGATGGCGACCAAAAACAGCAAGGTTTCTCGGCTGTTATGTTAAGATATCTCAAAATCTCTCACCTCGCCATTATCGATCGCGTGGAAGTCGAATTCCGTGAGGGGTTTAACGTTCTTACCGGTGAGACCGGAGCTGGAAAGTCGATACTTATCGGCGCGCTTAATCTCCTCCTGGGTGCCAAGGCAGGCGCGGACATGATCCGTACTGGAGAAGAAGAGGCCGAAATAGAGGCGCTCTTCGAGATCCCCGACACCGTCTCTTTGCCAGGTCAAGTTCAAGCAGACGCAGGAGGAGAGCTGATTCTCTCGCGAAAGATCCTCAGGTCAGGCCGGTCTCGGTGCTCCATTAATGGCAACCTTGCCACCCTGGGAATGCTTCAGGCAGTCGGCCGGTCGATTGTGAGCATCTTCGGCCAGCACGAACACCAGACGCTCCTGGATGCCACCGCGCATCTGGGCATTCTCGACCGATTTGGAGGTCTGGACGATCTGCGGGGTGAAGTCAGCCGAGCCTTTGCAGCATGGGGTGCCTCTGCCAGGAGTCTTGACCGCGCTGTCGCGAGTATATGGCAGCTCGAGCAAGCGGGTCGCGAAAATGCCGCTGCCGCTCAGGAGCTTACCGCAGCGGCTCTCAAGCCTGGTGAGGAAGAGCTACTGCTGGAAGAGCGGAATCGGTTGAAGAACGCTGTCCAGGTGCGAGAGAAGGCCTTCGAAGCATATCAGTGTCTGTACGGGAGATCCGGGAGCCTGCTCGAGAGTTTTGGCGATGTGAGAAAGGCGCTGGAGTACCTCGCAGCGACCGATGAAAAGCTCGTTCATCTCCGAGAAACTCTCGAAGATGCGCTGTACAGAATTGAGGACGTGGCTCTCGAGGTGCGGGATATTGCGGAACAAGCTCAAAGCAACCCCGCGAGACTCGATCAGATCGAGGATCGCCTGACGCTGATCAGACGTCTGAAGAAGAAATACGGCCTCGACGTGCCGGGATTGGTCGACTACCTGGCAGCAATTTCCGAGGAAGAAGGAAATGTATTGGAAGCCCGCAATCTGGTGAAAAGGCTTCGTGCAGAAGTGGATCGCAACCGCAGCGTCTATCTCGATGCTGCGAGAAAGCTCTCCACTGCGAGACGAGAAGCGGCCGGAAGACTTGAAGTAGCAATGAAGAAAGAATTGAGCGACCTTGCCATGGAACAGGCCGAGTTGACAGTAGTTTTCCATGACTTGGGCGAAGAGAGCTCGACCGCAGACGGGATGGAGACCGTCGAGCTCCACCTCGCTGCAAACCCTGGCGAAGTGGCTCGCCCCCTGGCCCGCATAGCGTCCGGAGGAGAATTGTCTCGAATCATGCTTTCCGTGAAAGCCCTTCAGGCAGATAATGAAAGCGCGTGCACGGTTGTGTTCGACGAGGTGGACGCAGGGATAGGCGGCCGCACCGCTCAGGCGGTCGGCGCTCGGCTCGCACGCGTTGCCGAGCGACAACAAGTCCTGTGTGTTACCCATCTGCATCAGATTGCCGCGCTGGCGGACAACCATGTGTCGGTTGCGAAGCACGTAGAGAAAGGGCGAACCCGCATTCGGGTGACCGCTCTCGGGAGAGAAGCTCGAGTAGAGGAACTGAGCCGTATGCTGGGAGCTTCGGCCGATTCCGAGGCTGTGAGGGAGCACGTGACGCGCCTGATGGAGCAGGGCCTGGCAGAGGTGTCGGGTTGATCCGAAAGGCCACCCTTAAAGATGTCAGGGAAATCCATCGTCTTATTGCCGAGCAGGCCAGAGGCGGACACATTTTGGCGAGACCGCTGAGTGATCTGTACGCGCAAGTGCGAGACTTTATAGTTGTGGAGGACGAGACGACAGGAGAGCTCGTGGGATGCGGCGCTCTCCAGGTGGTCTGGGAAGATCTTGCGGAGATCCGATCGCTGGCAGTAAAGGACGCCGCGCAGGGGCGCGGTATTGGGAGCAGTCTCATCATGGCTCTCGAGAATGAAGCACGGCAAATGGGAGTGAAAAAAGTGTTTGTGCTCACATACAGGGTGAGCCTTTTCGAGAGGCTGGGCTTCTCTCAAATGGACAAGGGGCAGCTTCCGCACAAAATATGGGCTGACTGTATCCGATGCACCAAATTCCCCGAATGCGACGAAACGGCACTAGTGAAGGCACCTTGAAGGGCGCTCTGCAGCCGCACCTGGGGAGAGCTCACCTAGTGAGACCCATTGCCCGAGCTAGAACTGCCTCCTCTCTGCACCGATGCGTCATCATCATGTGCTGCACCCTGGTGCTCTGGGGATGTGGTGCGCTCGGGCTGGGCAAGTTCAAATGGATTGAGAGAACGGCCGGTGATGAGCGCTATTTTCTCCTGAAAGAGTGCTTCCTTGCTGCTGGCGGTCCCAGTGCCACGAAGACCTCTTTCGATCCGGCTCTCAATCCGGTGGTAAATCTGTGGTTCACGTTGAGAAACGAGACCAATAAGTACATAGCGGAGAGCAGGTGGATCGATCCTGCAGGTCAGGAGTATCGCACGATCCGAACAACACATGATATTCAGTTGGAAGGTAAGCGCAACATTGATCGGAGAAACGAATTCGGTGGCACTCCGCGCGTCCACACGATTTCCACCCAAGAGTTGCACGATCATAAGAGGGGATTGTGGAAGGTGACCCTGTATATTGATGGACAACTGGCCAGGAGATTGGAGTTTTCCGTGAGATAGCGAAGGAGGATTCCTCCGCAAGGTCAAAGGCTGGAGCTTGCATTAGCTGGCTGTTACTGCTAATATACCGAAATCAAAAGTAAGTGCGGAGGCTTGGTGAATATTTCACGAATAAGTCTGAAGTTACTGATGGTATGCGCGGCCTTCGTCATCATTGCCAGCGCTGTTCATGGGGAAGAACTTTACGCCCCCGATCTCCTCTGGGATCGAAACATCGCGGAGAAGACCGATCCTATAGATGTCGCGGATACCCATCTGAGGATACCGTACCGGGATGACGGGGCCCTTGACAACAGAGGTAATTTCACCACCTT
>CAYZET010000170.1:0-10936 GCA_964477215.1 uncultured Syntrophaceae bacterium
AACATGTTGGAAAGACTGGATTCCGGCCTTCGCCGGAATGACGAAGAATTGGCCGCTCCACTTCTCACTTAACGCGCATGCGCGAAACGCGGGATTTCAGCCTGCATTCTTGCGAAATGGCAGCCTAAAAGGCCACCCTACATCATCGGATTCGTCGAGAGACCGATCCGGAAGCAGCATTCGTTGACATGGCGCAAACCCGGAGTTAGGTTGCCAAGAGGGGTCTAGTCGGTGAGGTCATGAAACAGCCGGAATTCCATTCACGCTGGTATTTCAAGACGGGAGAGGCACTCGGGCAGCAGCTTCTCAGGCCAGTCCATTCGTTTATGGGTCTGCAGGCTTCTGCGGGACTGCTCATATTGATCGTGACTGCCATCGCTCTTTGGTGGGCCAATTCACGGTTTGGCAATTCGTATGGGGCTTTTTGGGAGACCCATCTCGCTTTGAGAATCTACGACCATGCCCTAGACAGACCGCTTCATATGTGGATCAATGAAGGACTGATGACCGTGTTCTTCTTCGTTGTGGGACTGGAGATCAAGCGCGAAATCTTGATCGGAGAGCTTGCAACGGTACGCAAAGCAACACTCCCGGTGTGCGCGGCCCTGGGGGGAATGCTGGTCCCGGCCGTGATCTATTTCGCGGTTAGTGCGGAGGGAACGGCCCTGAAGGGGTGGGCCATTCCCACAGCGACAGACATAGCCTTCACGATTGGCGTCTTGACTTTGTTGGGCTCCAGGATCCCGCGGTCCCTGAAGGTCTTCGTGGCTGCTTTAGCCATAGCAGACGACCTTGGAGCGGTTCTCGTGATCGCCCTTTTCTACACCTCCACGATATCCCTCCTGCATCTCGAGTTGACCGGACTGCTTCTACTGCTCCTGGTGGTGATGAATATTCTCGGATATCGGAGGGCATTGGTCTACCTGGTGCTCGGTTCGCTCGTCTGGCTGGAGGTCTACATGTCCGGGATCCACTCGACCGTTGCCGGTATCCTCGTGGCGTTGACCATCCCTGCACGCGCCAAAACCGACACGGACACGTTTGTCAAGAGAGGTCGAGAAATCTTGAGCGAATTTGAATGCGTGGGAGAATGCGGTTACAGCGTATATACCAACGCCGAGCATCAGGAGGCAGTTCGGAAGCTCGAAACCCTCTGTCATCACGTGGAGCCGCCCCTTCTTCGAATTGAGCACACATTGCAGCCGTGGGTCATGTTCTTGATTGTTCCGCTTTTTGCTCTTGCCAACGCGGGCGTGCATTTGAGCGGGGAATCGATCGCGAATGCCGCCTCATCCCCTGTTTCGATCGGGATCTTCCTCGGATTGTTCCTCGGCAAGCAGATCGGAATAGTTTCTTTCTCGTGGCTTACGGCCCGTTTGGGTTTCGCCGAATTACCGGCCGGTGCATCGTGGGGCCAGGTGTACGGTTGCGCAGTCCTTTGCGGGATCGGGTTCACCATGTCTATATTTATAGCTGACCTGGCGTTTGCCGGCACCGATTTCCTCGAGCCGGCCAAGATCGGAATACTCGCGGCTTCGGCAGTTTCTCTCTTGACGGGGCTGGCCTTGCTTTACGCCATTTCGGAGGAACAACCCGACATTCAAACCTCGTGAGTATTTCCTCGCTTTATCGCTCCGGTAGAAAAGCTCTCGCCGGTAACAGGTCGATCCAGGAGGCAAGCGTGCCAAACAGAATACAATGGGAACCGGATCTGGACCTGGCCCTCTCCATGGCTCGTGTCCAGGAAAAACAGGTGATGCTGGAATTCTTCAATCCCGGCTGAGGTGCGTGCAGACAGATGGATGCAGGTACGTATCCAGATCCCGCCACTGTTAAGCTCGTGCACGATCATCTCATTGCAGTCAGGGTCCACATCCAGTCCAATCCGGTTTTGGCACAGAGGTTCGCGGTTCATTACACTCCCACAATGGTCATCCTGGACGAGGACGGGAAGGAGCACCATCGTAGTGTTGGCGCATTGCCGCCTCAGGACTTCATCCCCTCCTTGCTTCTCGGCATAGGAAAGGCGCATTATGAAAATCGGAGGTTCAAGAAGTCCGGAAAGGTCTTGCAAGAATTGCTGTCCGCTTACCCACAAAGCCGATGGACCGCAGAAGCCTCCAACTTGAAACGGGCAGCCGACAAGCTGTCGTACTAGGAGGCTGTTGCGTAACGCAATGCTTTCCACCGGCTACCAGGAGAGAAAATGCAGGAGAGGCAAATTGGTGTCTGGCTTGTAGGGGCATTGGGCTCCATTTCCGCTGCGGTCATGATTGGTATTCACGCATTGCGAAACGGATGTACCGATTCCACGGGCATGGTAACCGCCACTACACTGTTGAGCGATCTGGACTTGATTCCGGTAGAGGCAATCCACGTCGGCGGGTGCGATATTCGTCGCGCGGATCTCCGTGACTCGCTGCTCGAAGTAATCGGACGCGTGGGAGGTTTGAATCCGAAAATTTCCCTGGAGGTTGAAGAGTACCTTGCACAGGTAACGCCCCACATTTCCTCCGGAATCACGAGGAATTGCGGGGCCGCAATTCAGAGTCTCGCGGCCGACCCGGAGCCGTGCGGCTCAGTGCGCGATCAGATCGACCAGATACGCGGCTGCATTAGCCGCTTCAAAGAATCCATGGGTCTCGACGAGGTAGTCGTTGTGAACCTCGCGTCCACAGAGCCGCCACTGAAACTGACACATGTCCACGAAGACATAGAGGCCTTGGAACGGACTTTGGACTCCGACGGCGCTGTTCAGGCAAGCACTCTCTATGCGTACGCTGCCATTCAATCAGGGTGTCCGTACATAAATTTCACACCTTCAAACGGGGCAATCTTTCCCGCGATGGTGGCGCTGGCGGAGCGCAATGGTGTACCCCTCATGGGCGATGACGGAAAGACGGGAGAAACTCTCGTAAAATCGGCGCTGGCACCCATGTTCATTTACAGAAATCTCCGTGTGCTGAGCTGGGAAGGATTCAACATATTAGGAAACATGGACGGGCTGGTGCTCAATCACCCAGAGAATCGGGAATCGAAAATCGGGAGCAAGCAGCGAGTACTGGCTCACATCCTCGGATACGAGCCGCACTCTCAAGTGGGCATCAACTACGTGCCTTCACTGGGAGACCAGAAGGTCGCCTGGGATTTCGTGCACTTCGAAGGATTTCTCGGAGCGAGAATGTCCTTGCAGTTCGTGTGGCAAGGCTACGATTCTCTCTTGGCCGCACCTCTCGTGTTGGACTTGGTGCGGCTGGCGGATCTGGCCAAGCGTCGCGGTGAGGCGGGTTTGATGCCTCACCTTGCCTGCTTCTTCAAGTCGCCAGTCGGCGTGCACGAGCACCGCCTCCACGAGCAGTTCCGTATGCTCACCGACTATGCTGCCCACGCGAGGACTCAAGGGCAAGCGGCTACACAATTGTGACGAGCAGTGGTTGCAAGACCTCAATGGGACGCGCAACGGCCCTCGCTGCTGGCCTAAGGGATTCTTAGCCCAAGGGTAGTGCCGATCGCACGACTTCGTAGCGCCGGCATCTTGCCGGTAATCCTTGACCCCCGCGAATATACCGGCGAGACGCCGGCGCTACAGAAAACAGCTCGCTCTGATGTTGGCTCTTCGGAAATTGTTTCCGAAATACGGTCATATATTTCAGTGTGATCGGTAAGTGGAAAGATGGTGATCATTTAGGTGTTTCGGTTGCAAAGGGCCAAAAGCGAGGGTTCGGTCCTACCGTCTCGGCGGTCCGACGGCATTTGTTGTGAGACCGCATAGTAAAACGGGAATCGGCGAGCCACGAAACTATGAAGCTTTCGTTCAGCACCAACGCGTTTTCTCGCTTCTCCGTGTTTCGCGCGGTAGAATGCATAGGCTCCCTTGGATACGACGGAGTGGAGCTCCTTGCGGATGCGCCACACCTGTACGCAGACTCGGTCTCGGAAGGCGATCTGACCAGGCTGAGAGCTATTCTTGGGCAAACAGGGCTTTCGGTCGCGAATATCAACGCCAACACCGCGGTAGGATACTACGGAAGATCTTTCTGGGAACCTCTTTTTGAGCCCTCACTCGCCAATCCCGATCTCGAGGCCAGGCGATGGCGAATAGAATATACAAAGCGATGCATCGAAATGGCCCATGCTCTGGGAGCACAGTGCGTCAGCGTCACCTCGGGTCGGCCGGTGCCGGGAATCCTGCCGCGGGAGTCGCTAAGCCTGTTGCGGCAATCTGTGGTGGAATTGCTAATCCACGCGGAGGAACGATCGATAGCAATCGGCATCGAATACGAGCCGGGTCTGCTCATAGAACGCTCTGAGGAGCTGGCGAGCTTCATCGAAGAAATTGGCTCTCCCCTCTTGGGGGCCAACCTGGACCTTGGACACAGTCACGTGGCAGGGGAAGACCCGCAACGTGTCATCGAGATCCTGGGGCATCGCATCTGGCATCTGCACGTGGAAGACATTCTCGATAGGAAGCATTACCATCTCGTCCCCGGTACCGGTGAGATGGATTTCGCAAGACTCTTCGATCTCGTCGCGTCAACTGGATACAAGGGGTTTGCGACCGTGGAACTTTACACGTTCCCCGATCGGCCCGAGCAGGTTGCGCGACAGGCATACGAGTTTCTTCGCGGATTGTGATGGCCTCTCGGCAGTTGAGCATGTTGGCGCGCTTGCATCATCTCAACCGTTGTGAGGGAGAGAGGTATCATTCATGAGATTTGCGTTCAGCGCGAATGCGTTCCGGAGACACACATTGTTCGATGCGATACGCATCATCGCGGACACCGGGTACGAAGGCATCGAAATTATGGCGGACGTGCCCCATGCCTATCCACTCCACCTCAGTGAGTCCAATATTCGGGAGATCCGATCTGCGCTGGCGGATCATGGACTCTCAGTGTCCAATGTCAACGCTTTCATGCACCACGCGGACGGAGATACATACCACCCCTCCTGGATTGAACGGGACGCCCGACTTCGTGACAAACGCGTGGATTATACTCTGCGTTGCATCGATCTGGCCGCAGCGTTATCTGCATCCACTATCTCTACTGAGCCCGGTGGCCCTTTAGACGGAATGAGCAGGGAAGAGGGACTCAAATGGTACAGAGATGGGTTGGCCGCGGTTGAGGTGAGAGCCCATGAAGCTGGCGTGCGCATCCTCATCGAGCCGGAGCCCGGGTTGCTCATCGAACGCAGTGCTGAATTTCTCGAGCTTTTCGGGGACTTGGATCCCACGATCTTTGGTCTCAATTTCGATGTGGGGCACTTCTACTGCGTCGGGGAAGATCCTTCGGCTCTCATCAGGGGAATGACTTCAATGATCCATCACTTCCATCTGGAAGATATAGCCGCGTCTCGGGTACACCACCATCTCATGCTGGGCCATGGCGCCATCGACCTTCCGGAGGTGCTGAACACTATCTCAGGAATCGGTTTTTCAGGATTCGTCACAGTGGAGCTCTACACCTACGAGGACGCGCCCCACGAAGCTGTAAGAGAAGCGTTCGCATATCTGAAGCGGTGGAAGGAGAACAAGGAAGACAGCAGTGCCACGAGCGGTTGAACGAGGCATGCACCGCATTCCGTAAGCAAACTGTTATTTCCTGTGAGAACGACGTGACTCCCGTAACCCATGCCGTATCGCAAATGCGGTTGTCTATTCTGCCGCGGCTCATGAGGGGATTTACGCTCTGAAGGAGCGCACCTTGAGTAGCCACAGGTTTCAACCTGTGGTTCAGAGCGCCATAATAGCCAACCGACTCTGAAAGGGTCGACCAAGAGGTTTCCCGTCGCCTGCTATAGGCACCGATCATGAATGAGCCTTGGCTTTCGCACATTTCAATGGTGGACCCCTTCAGGGTCCTCGCTTGTTTGTTTCCTCATTCCCGTGGGTTAAAACCCACGGCTACTTATGGTATGCCCCTTCGGGGCATGAAGCAATCAACGATCACCATGATTCCGCCTGATGATAACCCTGAAAAACGTGACCGTACTTAGGAGACCAAAGTTATTTTTGCGTCACGTTTTCGGGGGCTCGTACCCGAGCTCCCGAAGCTGCGTCGCGCTCCGAGTCCAGTGAGGGGTGACTTTCACGAAAAGGTCGAGGCGTACTGGCTGCTGGATGAAGCCCTCAATTTTCTGTCGCGCCGCGATACCGATTTTCTTGATCATGCTTCCGCCCTTGCCGATGATGATTTTCTTCTGGCTGTCGCGCTCCACGTGAATGTCTGCTCTGATGAGTACGCGGCGAGCCTGTTCCTTGAACTCCTCCACCACCACAGCAGTCTTGTACGGGACCTCTTCCCCGGTCATCCTCATGATTTGCTCCCTGATCATCTCGGCCACGAAGAAGCGCACGGGAAGATCGCTGATGTCGTCCTCCGGAAACTGGGGAGGCCCAGGGGGCAACATGCTGACGAGGACCTCCAACAACTCATCCACGCCAGTTCCCTCTGTCGCACTAATGGGCACAATGTGCTCGAAGGGATGCAGTCCGGAATATCGATCGATCAGGGGAAGCAGGGCCTGGTAGGAGATGGTGTCGATCTTGTTGATTGCGAGCACCGAAGGCTTGTGTGTGGCTTTGATCAACTCGATCGCACGGATGTCCTGGTCGGGAATCTCTTGCAGGGGCTCTACAATGAGAAGCACCATATCCGCGTCCTGGACGGTCTTCATGGCGGTGGCCAGGAGCGACCGGTTGAGGGCTCCCTTGGCATCGTGAAGACCGGGGGTGTCCTGCAGGACCATCTGGACGTGAGGAGTGGTGTAAATGGCCGATATTCTATTCCTTGTGGTCTGAGCTTTCGGAGTGACGATCGCGACCTCGGTTCCCATGATCCTGTTGACGAGCGAAGACTTACCCACGTTCGGCCTTCCTGAAACCGCGACGAATCCGAAGCGATGCTCATCCGATTCCATTTGCGCATTCTCCTTGACCGCGGAGGATCTGACGAGTTATCATAAAAAGATTCTAGTCATTGTGGAGAGATGCCCGAGCGGCTGAAGGGGCGCGACTGGAAATCGCGTGAATGCCCACAAGGTGTTCCGAGGGTTCGAATCCCTCTCTCTCCGCCACTACCTTCTCAAAGTCCAGGTGGGGTTGTTGGCATCTATGCTTTGCAGCGGCACTGACTGACCTGACACTTCTTCTTCGTGTTTCCGTGTAGAGGGTCTCCTCGTCGACGTCAATCCAACGCGTTCACCGGAAGAACGACTTCAGCGCTCGCCATTGATCGTTGCAATCAATTCCGTGTGAATAAGCCCGTTCGTCGCCACAATGTTTCTTGTCCGAAACGTGACGGGACGGTTGTTTCGATCCGAAATCCGACCTCCAGATTCCTTTACCAACAACATGCCCGCAGCCTGGTCCCATGGCTTCAGCCGCAATTCCCAGAAACCGTCGAGACGACCGGCAGCTACGTACGCTAGATCCAGCGCCGCGGCTCCCTGCCGCCGGATACCTTGTACCCGTGTGACAACTCTCTGGAATTCCCTTACGTTGTTATTGGGATTCGTCGCGCGATCATACGGGAACCCGGTGGCAACCACACTGGTCCGCAGGAACCTGCTGTCGGATACCCGAATCCTTTTTCCGTTAAGAAAGCTTCCACCGTTTCGAGTAGCTGAGTAGCGTTCCCCTTTCACCGGATCGTACACCATTCCCGCAATGAGATCGTCCGATTCCGAAAGGGCAACCGAAATCGCAAAGTGGGGTATGCCATGAGCGAAATTCACGGTTCCGTCCAAAGGATCGATGAGCCAGAGCCATCGCGATCCCGACCGTTCTGTAAGAGTCTCTTCCGTAAGAACGTCGTGATGGGGAAACTCCCGGGCAATAGCTTCCATGACGATCTCTTCCGATTTTCGATCAGCGTCCGTGACGATATCGATCGTTGTCTCTGACGACCCCTTACGCTCGATTCGTAAGTCCGTATGGAAGTAGGACATGAGCGCAGCCCCGGCTTTATCCATCACCGTGTCCAGAAACTCCAAAATTTCCGTAGAATTCATGCTCGTTTTCATTGGAAAGCCCTGCCAGAAGTCACGGTGGCTCCCGTTATGCCTCCATCGGTAAGAATCACGAGGTCCGCTGCCTGAACGAGACCCCCACATGTCCGTACCATGAGGTAACCTTACACCACTCACTGGTTGACGGTCATGTGTCACCCGCAGCTTCGCTAGGCAATTCTCTACCGGTTACCGTACAAAAAAGGCGACCACGACTCAACCGGACGACGAGATCTTCCCCTGTGAGCACGTTTTCCGAGTCCGTAATCACCTGACCAGTCGCGGGACGCATTGTGATCGAGTAGCCTCGGGCCAACACGGCGAACGGGCTGAGGCTATTCAGTTGCGCCGCGAGATTCTCAACCTGGACCCTGCAGCTCTTGAGGGAGTGGCGCATGGCGGTGATAAGCCGCTCAGACTGGACGGCACACTCATCCTTCGCCACACGGATATCACGGAGCACGTGTGTCGGGCTCAGCCGCGAGCGCAGACCGCGTGTGTCCTCACGGACCGTAGTCATTCTCCTGTTCATGGCATTAGTCAGACGCACGGTCAGGTCGTCCAACGTCATCCGCCGCTCCTGTATCTGGCGCCGCGGGTCGAACAGGCGGCGGACCAATTCCTTGATCGAGTCAGAGCTTCGCGCCATGCGGTTGCGCATGGCATTTCGTAAGCGAGCCACCAGGTGGAGGGTGTCAGCAGCCAACTCCTGCCTGTCGGGAACTACCAGTTCGGCAGCCGCAGATGGAGTGGAGGCCCGCACGTCTGCAGCGAAGTCGGTGAGAGTGATATCCGTTTCGTGTCCTACCGCGCTAACGATGGGAAGAGGACACCAAGCCACCGCGCGAACGACGTTTTCGTCGTTAAATGCCCACAAATCCTCAATTGATCCACCGCCCCTTCCGATAATGATGACGTCCACGTCCCCCACGGAGCACAAGCGGTCTAACGCCTGGCACAACTCTTCAGGGGCTCGGTCCCCCTGTACCGAAGCCGAGCTGATCAGGACATGCGTCCCAGGAGAGCGCCGGGTAATCGTACGAATCATGTCCCTGACCGCGGCTCCCCGGGGAGAGGTTACCACGCCAACCGTGCGAGGGAAGCGAGGGAGGCGCTTCTTGCGATCTTCATCAAAAAGTCCTTCCGCTGCCAACCTTGTCTTGAGCTGCTCGAAAGCGAGCATCAAGCTGCCCAGGCCGAGCGGCTCAATGGTGTCCAGAATCAATTGATATTCACCGCGCACGCTGTACACACTCAGGCGACCCCAAGCGACGACATCAAGGCCATTCTCGAGCCGGAATTTGAGGAATCTGCTCTGGATTTTGAACATTACGCATCGTATTTGCGCGAAATTGTCCTTCAAGGTGAAGTAAAGATGCCCTGACGGTGCAGGCCGAAAGTTCGATACCTCTCCCTGCACCCAAACTGATGGATACTCCCGCTCCAACAATTCCCGAATCTGTTCGGTAAGCTCTGAGACGGTGAAAATATGCCTTGCAGGGAGCTCCACGATTCCTCCTCTCGTTGCTTTGCGTTGGACGGACGAAAATCAAGGTATTCTATTATCACACCCGAAGATTTTCAATGAGCGGTTGCCGCCTCAGAGGGATGGGCGATTTCCGTTTGCATTTGCCCGCACGGACAGTATAATGTCACTCTGTCTCCCTGTCTGACACCATTAGCAGGACGTGGCTGCCATGCGAATAAAGCTCAAATTGCTGCTCGTGTGCCTGTTGCTCGTGCTGGGCACATCCTCGTCTCTCCATGCCCAGCTTCTCTCGAGCATCCCGGGCCCGCTCGGTCTGGACTCTTCTTTGAGGCTGGAATACCTTGTTGGGACACAGTCCCTGCGCACGATCGACGCGGGAATCGATCCGGTACATGGGTTCTTGGTCCAATTCGATCCGAAGCTCGCAGTTGTGTCTGGGTCCATGGAGTGGTCTCCGTTCCCCGTGGCCTCAGCTCGTTTCGCAGGAGCAATCAGCATTGTCGAGCCGGACATGTCTGCCATAAGACAACGGCCCGGCCGCACCGCCGCAGAGCTGGACTGGCAAACCCGCCCCGAATATGGCTACTGGGAAGTGGCAGGGCTGTATCACCTCCACTCGGGAGGTGGGTACCGCTTCAGCATGACAGCCGGATACAGGCAGGAAACCTGGAATTACGTTGGATCCCTGAGAGAGGGTGGCGGTGACCTCACCGATCGACACACATCAAGAATTCCGCTCATCGGTCTTCAAACAGCCATGTTTTTCCCATGGTGGAAGGCCCGATTCGAGGTGCTCGGATCTCCCTTCATGTCCAGGAGCGTATCCCTGTTCATGCGGCCGGACTCCACGGCATACGAGCAGCGTGTGGAGCTGAGCTCGGGCGGGCTGATAGAATTCCAATGCGAAGGAACGGTGAACGTACGCCCTTATTGTTGGCTGGGTCTGTACGGGCGATTTCACTATGAGGAATTGTACGGGAACTCGTCGGGAGGGACATCTCCTCCGGTTTCCTGGAATTATGGTGACAGATTCTACGCTCGAGAAAGCTTCGCGTCCGTGGGTCTCAACTTTAGTCTCGTCTATTAGGGATCCGTTCGGGGCACTCGAGGCGCTGGACCGTACCATGTAGTGCAGTCCCGCGAAGCGCGGGATTCTAGCCTGCATTGCTGAGAAGAGGCAGTCGGGCGGAACGCGGGACTACCCTACATTCATTCGTGCTGCGTCCCACCACCCGCAACAGGGAGTTGAGCCCTGGACCGATAGAGGTTTCCCTCTATCTGCTTGATGCGCTCCCGGGTAGATGCTATCCGTACCTTCATAGCCTGAATCATGTCATAAGGAACCGGGCGCTTTCTATGGAGTTGTTCCAGCTCATCTGTCTGCCAGCTCAGTTGAAACTCCAGCTCCTCGAGCTCTGCCTTTAGTCGCTCGATTTC
>CAYZET010000171.1:0-10925 GCA_964477215.1 uncultured Syntrophaceae bacterium
ATGCTGCAGCTGCATTTCAACAGCGAGCTGCTCCATGATCTGGGCCACAAGTCGGGGCAGATCCTCCCGTCTCTCTCGAAGGGGGGGAACACACACGGTGAAGACATCGAGCCTGTAAAGGAGAGGTCGCAGGAATCTGCCCTCGGCCGCCTCTTCTTCCAGATCGCGATGAGAAGCGGCTATGATACGTGCGTCTACGTGAATGGGCTTCTGCCCGCCGACACGGAAGAAAGATCGGGAGTCTAGAAACGTCAAGAGCTTGGATTGGAGAGATAGGGAGAGCTCGCCTATCTCGTTGAGTAAAAGGGTTCCGCCTTCCGCCAATTCCAGGAGCCCGCGTTTTCTTCCCTGAGCGCCGGTAAAGGCCCCGGCCTCATGGCCGAACAGCTCGGATTCAGCCAGCTCGTGGGCTATGGCTGCACAGTTCACGGGAAGGAACGGACCGGTCGCGCGTCTGGAATTATCGTGAATCCATCTGGCAAGATAATCCTTTCCGCTACCGCTCTCCCCCTGAAGAAGCACGATAACGTCGGAAGCAGCGGCAAAACGAGCCTTCTCCAGGGCTGCTCTCATGGCTGCAGATCGGTAATCTGTTGCCACAGCTATGGGCGGAGTTCTGGCCTTGCTACGCTCGGTTATATTGCGGGAAATCGTGCATGTCCCCACCGTTTCCCCTTTCGAATTGCGCAGCGGAACGGTAACATCATGGAATATCAGGAATTCCCCTCTCACGAGGCGAGTCTGCTCCTCCTCTACCAATTCCCCGTTTGCCGCACGCGCTGCGACTTCCGCTATCCGTCTTCCTTCTTGTTCCCCAAATAAATCCCAGGGTTTCTTCCCCAAGATCCCGGACGCGGGGGTTTCCAGAAGTCGCTCCACCGCAGGATTCACGTGGGTGTAACTGAAGGAAAGGTCCTTGATGTAAATACAGTCCATGGCTGCATCCACCACGGTGCGGAAGCGCTCCTCACTTTCTCGCAGTGCTTCTTCCCCCCGCTTGTTCTCGACGATACGCCCTAGCCTCTCGGCGATCGCCTCGAGGAGGTGTCTCTCCTCCTTGAGAAAGGGTGCCTCTCTTCCCGAGCCCAGTTGACGAATATAGCAGACCTCCACTTTGCCGATGGCACTCCCGTGAACAACGATGTCTGTCTCCAGTCTCCAAATGGTTTGCCGAAAATTGGGGCACTGGAATACTTCCGATCCCAAGGTTACCTGGGCGCAACCGCTTTCAGGATACTGGAGCGCGTGGGGAATAAGCTCAACGATCGCTTGAACTGTCTGTTCCAGGCTAAGATCTTTATTCTCTGTGAGCCTGGAGATCTCAAAAAGGCAGTTCAACTCTTTGACTCGCTTGGCAAGCTCTTCCGACCTTCTCTGGAGTGCCTGTTCGGCGCTCTTGCGAGCCTTGAGGTGCTCCAGTTCCCGCAGTACCCGTTGAACGATATGGGGCATGTCGGAAAAGGATTCCGGAGACTTAACCAGGTAATCGACCGCGCCCCCCTTAAGTGCCTCCACAGCAAGCGCTTCACTTCCCCGGCTCGTCAGGACTATCAACGGCACTGGCTCCTCCCCCTCCTCCGTATCGAGCAGATCGGTGCCGCGGCCGTCGGGAAGTATCCAGTCCGCGATAATTATGTCGGGCTTGGATCGCCCAAGACTGACTCGGGCTTCGCGCACCGTGGGAGCCACGGCCAGAGTCACGGAGCCTTCGAACGAGCGAAAGGACCTTCTTACTGCCTCCGCGTGAGCGTCTTCGTCTTCTACGAGGAGGATACGAATACGCTTATCAACGCGCATTCCCGGGAGAGTGCTCATCATGTCTCCGGATAGGGGTTGACGTTCCAGGCCAACCAGTAAAAACCTAGGTCCTTCATCAGGCCGACGAACTTCTCGAAGTCCAGTGGCTTGACCACGTAGCTATTCGCGCGATAGTCGTATGCACGAGCAATATCTGTTTCAGCTTTCGAGCTGGTGAGGATAATCACCGGCATACGTTTTAGCTCATCGGTCTCTTTGATAACCCTCAACACTTCCAGACCGTCCACTCTCGGCAGCCTCAGATCCAAGATAACCAGGTGAGGACGTAATCGCGTCTTCGACCAATCATGTTCGTCGCGGCCGAGCAAGAAATCCAAAGCACTCTCTCCATCGGTTAAGTGAACGATGTGATTCTTCAGCTTGTGCTTGCGAAAGCTTCTTTTGACGGCTTCTGCGTGATCCTCATTGTCTTCCACTAGCAAAATCCTCAATGGCTCACCCCTCATGATCGCCCCCTCAAGACAAAAGAGCTGTTTCGTCTTCGGTCGGCAGTGAGAAGAAAAAGGTAGAGCCTTGTCCCGGTCCTCCCGACTCGACCCAAAGCCGACCGCCGTGGACTTCCACGATCCTTTTTGCCAGAGCCAACCCTATTCCTGTTCCCTGACAAGAGGGATCGAGCTTTTCGAAGAGCCCAAAGATTTTCTCCTGATATGCGAGATCCACTCCTATCCCATTGTCTCTAACGGAGACAAGGACTTCCTTCCCCTTCTGTTCCGAAGAGATACGAATGCGCGGATTCGGCTGGGCTCCCATGAATTTTATCGCATTTTCCACGAGGTTTTGCATGACTTCCATGAGCCGAGCCCTGTCCCCGAACACAGTCGGGAGATCCGATGCGATATCCACGACCACCTGACGCTCTGCGATACGGGCGGCAAGAAGATCGACCGCCTCTTCGGCCAATTCGCGGAGAGGGACTTCTGTGGGAAAGTTCACGATTCGGCCAATGCGGGAAAGTTCGAGGAGCTGATCGAGCAAGACGGACATCTTTTCTGCCGCTCGGCCAATCCTGTCGAGATCCTCGTGCACGCTCGCCGGATTGCCTTGTCTCAAGTCTTCCTGGACAAATCCTACAAATGTCTTGATGGTGATCAAAGGGCTACTCAGGTCGTGAGATACGGTGTAGGTAAAGCGCTCCAGTTCGGCATTCTTTGCTTCCAGCTCAGCGATAAGCCTCTCTAGCTCCTCTTTTGCCATCTTACGGTCCGTAACGTCTTGGAGCGAGCCGGCCATGCGAGTCGGTACGCCTTCTGAATTCCTCAATGCCTCTCCTCTCCAGCGAAACCAGCGGTACTCGCCAGATGGTGTCCGCACACGGCATTCGAAATCCAGGGGCTCATCCCGATCCACGTGGCCGCGAATGGCAGACATCACCTTGCTTCTATCGTTCGGATGCACAAGGCTCTGGAGGTGAGAGAGGCTCCCTATCCGATCTCGATCAGGCCAACCCACCATCTCGGTAAACCGAGGCGAAAACCATGCCAAATCTCTGCCCATGTCGAACCAGTCCCAAAGTCCGTCATTGGCTCCCTTAACGGCCAGCTCGAAGCGTTCCTCGCTGGCCCTGAGAGCGTCTTCCACTCGCTTGCGCTCGGCAATTTCCGCGGTGAGCTCCGCGGTACGCTCCTTCACTTGGCTCTCGAGGTCTTCTTGCCAGCGGCGAATCCGATCCACCATGGAATCGAACGTCTCGGTCAGTATTCCGAGCTCTCCGGGAACTTTGGCCCCCACCCGTGCATCGAGATTGCCTCCAGCAACCTCTCTGGCGACCCGGGTCAAGCTATCCACAGGGCCGGCTATTTTCCCTGCGATCCAGAAACCCATCCCTGAGGCACAGAGGATGCCGAGCAGGCTGATCAACGAGGCTGCCAGCACGCGCTTGTCTAACAGGCCGAACACTTCAGCGATGTCCCGTTTTACCACAATACCTATTCGTTGTTTGACCGAAAGCTCGACCGAGCGATAGGCTGCCAGCACGTCTTCTCCCCGGTAGTCTTTCGCCGCCAAAACGCCTTCTTTGCCTGCGGCCGCAAGACCGGCCGGTTTTGTTTCGAGCCGAGATTTGAGAAAGTCTTGTGGGGACATTCCTGCCAGCGCTTGCGACGGCTTGAGCAAGGGTTTCGAGTCTTGATCCACCAAGACAACCTCCCCGCTGCTGCCAAGCCCTGCCCCCACGTAGAGCAATGGTTTGAGCACCCTTTCCAGGTCCACTGTCATGACGAGAACGCACAGATTGCCTGTACCTGCGGAGCCGAACCGCCTCACTACTCGTAGGAGAGACGATTGATCCTCAGAGATAGGGTCGATCACAAAAAACGTTCTGGAGTCAAGATCAGGTGGCCGGCTGAGCAGCGCTTCCGGGAGAGACGTACCGACTTGACGGTCATCGGTGGAGCAAATTACGACACCCGAGTTGGCTTCAGCGACCAGAATCGTTTCATAGAGCTTGTAGCTCCGTAGCAAGTCTTTCAACTGTCGGGTGAGACTCTGGAATTCCGGCTGGGCTTTCAGGAAGCCACGGATCGTCTCCGGCTCGGCGCTGCGCTTCAACGCTTGATTGGTGATGCCGGCGGTCAGGGAGGCCATAAGCTCTGTTTCAGAGATGGCTCGCGCGTCTGCACTGCGCTCACTGAGCCAGCCAGTGACCCGGTCTTTCATAAGATCGGCAACCAGTGTGAGACCCCGGACTGCCTCCAACCGTGCCTCTCCAAAGGAGCCGAGATCGGAGGTGAAAGGAATTCCAAAAGTCCTCGTGAGACTAACCGCTATTAGCACCACAGTTGAGAGAATTCCAAAGCTGAGTGCCATTTTCGAGCGAAGGCTCATCGGGTAGGCCCGTCTTCCTTAGGTATCGATGCCGAATCCTGTAGCATTCCTGTGCGTGAAACTCGCACCTGCAAGTCGAAAAGATGAGATGAGAAGCCCTGTAGGGTAGCTACGTACTTACTTCACCTAGCATAAGACAGCCCTGTTAGGCAAGGATCGGCATCTCGAGACGCATCGCCCTTGACGGGTCCATCATCGTAGGATACCCTATGAGGGTCAACCTGAGGGAAACTCCCATTTGCGAACGCAACTCTGGAGGGATACAGGTGGCACACAAGCGTTCGTGAAAATCTTTCCTGGAGATCCGGTTAGCTGGTTTCGTACGCCGCGATTTCGATCACACGGAACATACTTCTCGATCCGCGGTCCATGCTCTTCGCTGGATGAATCCGAGCGTATATTGCAGGCGGCAAGGAGTCCGGATTCCATGCAGGAATAGACGCCATGTATTTTGATTCATCCTCAAAAAAAGAGGAGTGCGGAATTTTCGGTATTTACGGCACGGAAGATCCGGCGCGTCTCACATACCTGGGGCTGTATGCACTCCAGCATCGTGGACAGGAATCCGCTGGAAT
The DNA here is from genome assembly GCA_964477215.1 of uncultured Syntrophaceae bacterium. Classification (GTDB taxonomy): domain Bacteria; phylum Desulfobacterota; class Desulfomonilia; order Desulfomonilales; family Desulfomonilaceae; genus JBFMDN01. Next base: position 5,220 of record CAYZET010000171.1, read on the forward strand.
AGTCACCAGTAACGGTATCAATGTGCAGGTCCAGAAGGGGATGGGGCTCGTCGCTGACGTGTTCAAGGAAAGCGACCTCCAGGCCCTCAAAGGTCACATGGGAATAGGCCATGTACGGTACTCCACGACAGGCAGCTCCATGCTGCGGAATGCTCAACCATTTCTTGTGGAGCAAATCGATCGCGTCTTAGCACTGGCCCATAACGGGAACGTGGTCAATGTTGCAAAGCTCAGAAGAAAACTGGAGCACAAGGGAGCAATCTTTCAAACTACGACCGATTCTGAATTGATGGTCCACCTGATTCTCCATAAGAAGGGTAGCCTCGAAGAGCGCCTGGTAAAGTCGTTCGAAGAACTGAAGGGGGCCTGGTCAGTGATCCTTCTTACCCGCCACGGTATTCTCGGAGCACGTGACCCGTACGGAATCAGACCCTTGTGTTTGGGACGCAAGGGCGATGCAATTGTCCTCGCTTCTGAGACTTGTGCCCTGGATATCATTGGGGCAGAGTACGTCCGCGACGTTGAGCCTGGAGAGATCGTCAGGGTGGATCACAACGGCGTGGAATCGATTCAGGGACCACGGAAGTCTCATTCCGCAATGTGCGTATTCGAGTACATCTATTTCTCGCGTCCTGATTCCCGGATCTTCGGACACGGGGTGTACCAGGTACGGAAGCAGTTGGGGCTGCAATTGGCCTTGGAAAGCCCTGTCGAGGGTGCGGATATCGTCGTGCCGATGCCTGCTTCGGGGAATTATGCGGCTCTGGGTTTTGCGCAGGGGAGTGGCTTGCCGCTCGAATATGGGGTAATCCGGAATCACTATGTCGGGAGAACGTTTATTCAGCCATCTCCCGCGGTTCGAGACCTGGGTGTACGCCTGAAGCTCAATCCGGTTCGGGATGTACTGGAAGGCAAGAAAGTCGTCGTGGTCGACGACTCGATTGTTCGCGGAACCACTAGCAAGCTCAGGACACGCACTTTGCGAGAAGCTGGCGCTGAGGAGATTCATATGCGCATCAGTTGCCCACCAATCCGCTTCCCCTGTTTCTATGGCATCGATTTCTCTAGCAAGGGAGATCTCATTGCCTGCTCGAACACAGTGCAGCAGGTATGCGATTTCATAGGAGCCGATTCCCTCGAGTACTTGAGCCTCGATGGTATGTTCAAGGCCATGCCGGTAGGTTCCAAACATTTCTGTGCGGCCTGTTTCACCGGGCAATACCCGGTCAGGATCACTGACGAATTCAGCAAAGAAATTCTCGAGTGCGCGCCCCTCAGTGCCACGCACTGGCAATGAAATGAGCTCGGGCGCTGCTCATGCCTTCATCCCATCACGAGCAGTCTGGCCAATTGCAGGTCTTCCCGCGTGGTGATCTTTATATTGTAGGGGGAGTCTTCGACGACGGCCACGGGCAAGCCGAGGCGCTCGACGAGAGAGGAGTCGTCGGTCCCTGAGAAACCTTGTTGCTCGGCCGCTCGGTGAGCCTCCAGGATCAGGCTGGTGAGAAATGTTTGTGGTGTGTGGGCTAGCCACAGCTCAGTCCGGCTCAGGGTGAGCAGGTGTCGACCTTCTTTTCTTTTGACCGTATCCTTAACGGGCGCGCACGCCAAAGCGGCTCCTGTTGTTCTGGCTGCTTCGATAGTTTTCGTGATGGTGGCCTCAGATACCAGGGGCCTGGCCCCATCGTGGATAGCAACGATGTCTGTTCGATCCAGGGTTACCAGGCCGTTTAGAACCGATTGCTGGCGGGTCGCTCCCCCAGGAACGATTCTTTCGATCTTGGAAAACCCGTACGGCTCGAGGACCACCGACCGACAGAAAGTCTCGTCTCCAGGAGGGACTGTGATCACGATAACATCGATAAGAGGATGTTCCTCAAAGGCCTTCACGGTCCGTGCGAGGAGAGGAGATCCTCCCAGATCCAGGTACTGCTTCGGGCGGTCCGCACCCATTCTAGTCCCGTATCCTGCGGCCGTGATGAGCGCTGCACACGTCATCTGGTAGGTTCCTTGTAAGATGGGCTGGAGAGTTTGTTTACCACGAAGGTCGTGAGAGGGTTCAACTACCGTCTTTCACGTATCCTTGGGCTCGCAGAACCTTCATGATGGCCTGTCTGGTCCCCCTGGGCACGTGGATGGTGTGGGGGCGGTCCACACCACCTTTTCTTGCCTTGAACGCAGGCGTCCCTTTCGTGAGCGTTCCATTTATCTCCCTGATGAGCCGCAAAGATGACCCCGCAATTGCAGCCAATAGACTGGCCGGCACATCTCGTACAAGTCTGACTCCTTCCAGGGATTCGATCTCCACGGAAGGCACCCGCGGCAAGTTCATATCATAGAACGAACGGTGCTTGTCTATTATCCACAGGGCCAGCCATCTTGGGATGTAGTCTTCCGTCTCGCGGGGTAACTTCACATCCCAATAGTTGACCGTATTGTAGGCCCCGATTCTATAAGCGGTTTCTGCAAGCCCCGCATTGTACGCAGCAGCGCTTATGAGCCAGCCGCATGGCTTCCCGTCGATAGAAAGCCGTGATCGAATCCATTTCAAATACCGGGCAGCCGATCTGGTTGAGAGCACGAGGTCCTTTCGTTCGTCAATCCCCTGATCGACGGTCAGCCCCCAGTCATAGTCCTTGTCACCGGATGGCTCGCCGGCCGCAGTAGTTTTCAGGAACTGCCACCACCCTGCTGCCATGGAAGGCGAGACAATAGAAGAGCTGTATCCTGATTCGAGGGCAGGCAACATGTTGAATTCTGCGGGCACCCCTTCTTGAAGGAGAATCGTTTCTGCGATCGGGCCGTACCGATCCTTTCTCTTGAGCCACACCTCTGTGGTAGTCCGAAAATCTGTGAGGAGGTAGTTGATCTGGTACTCGACTCTCCTGCGGACATCGTCTCGTTCCAGAGGAATCAATTCATCACAGAAGATCATCCCCACCTGCAGTAGCTCGGGCGGCAGGCCAACCCTCGTGGAAGGCGGCCCTGTCTGAGGGGAAGGATCGAATTTGAGACAGTCCAAGGCGTGCGCCTTGAGCAACTCGTCTCGTCGTTGCGCGGACTGGGCTTCCCTGCTCTCTAGGTCTCCGAGACGATTGAGGACTTGCCCGACCGGATCGGATGTGACGAGTTCGGGGGGAACGGCCCATTTCCATGCAATGAATCGGATCAGCAGATTCTCCGAGGGCAGGAACGATTTCCCGGCAGACAGGCTCCCCAATGAGAGGAAGCTCTCACTGGTGGCAAGAGAGCCATACTCATCGCGAATCCGGCCGAAATTGGGGGGGAGCTCCGGACAGACCGAGGATGCGTGAACGATTTCGGCCTCCAATTGTTGGGCTATGTCGTAGGCGCAGAGCAGAGGTACCCGTTTTCGGACGTCCTCGTCCAGGACGGGATAGTACAGCCAGACAAACAGCACCACTGGAAAGAGGAAGCAGGGGCCAATAGCCTCGAGAGCTCTTCTCATGCCTTACAGCGCACCTCAGCGAGCGTCAGCAATCATGTGCTTGGCCAGCCACTGTATGCGGCGGTCAGAAGGGACGGCCTGTCTGGCCTTCTGACATGCACCAGCCGCCGCTTTTTCGTCGCCGCCGGTGACCAGTGCGATAATGAGATTGATCCATCCGGGAGCGTAGTCGGGAAACACCTCTACCGTGCGTTCGTACCTCGCGATTGCCTCCTTCATCCGCCCCTGATGCTCGAGGTTGACCGCAGAATAGAACAGCGGCCTGGGATCTCTCTCCAGGAGACCACGACTCACCCGAAAACACGTGGATGCTTGGTGGAAATGACGCGAGCTTAATGCTGCCAGCCCTTTGCGCAACAGCGCTTCTCTCGCGGGGTTTGCCGTTGACTGAGAATCCGCAAGGATTCGAGCTGCCTCAAGTTGCTCCAAATTTCTGCGGGCAATAGCGTTTTTCGGGTCCGCGGCCAGAGCATCCTTGTAACACCTGACGGCATCCGGCGCTTTGCCTAGATCTTCAAGAGTTGCACCGAGTTGAACAAGGACCTCTCCGTTCCCTTTGGCACGGCTGAGCGCTTCAAGCAAGGTTTCTGCGGCTTCTCGGCTCTTGCCCTCCACGCGCAACGCAATTCCCCTCTCCAGCAGTCTTGCAGCGTCATCCGCTACACATGGTGAAAACAACCATGTCACGGCTGCTGCCAAGGTGCAACCGATAACCTTTGTCCTCAACGTACCAATCCTTTTCGCGGAATTGAATCAGATCATGATATAAATGGTACCTGTCGTCAAGGCGTTGTTAACGCGTCCCATCTCCCACTCGGGAGAGACAAGCGGTACCCTATGCAAAAACAGCCTGGCTCGGGAGAGAGCACTGCTCCGATGGGTCAATGGCAGTGTCAAGCAGGTCTCGGCAGGAATTGACAGACCAGAATCCGCGAGGTAAGAAGAGCTGATGAGACTACAGAAACGCGCTGATGTCCAATTCCTCATGGGCAACGAAGCCATAGGGCGGGGTATTATCCAGGCCGGCTGCTCGGTGGCCGCAGCATATCCCGGCACCCCCTCTTCAGAGATCCTCGAATCGCTCGTCCGATGGAAAAAGGAGCTTGACCATCCAATTTACCTGGAGTGGTCAGTCAATGAGAAAGTGGCGTTCGAGGTAGCGTACGGGGCATCGTTGGCCGGCGCGCGCTCTGCTGCGGCAATGAAGATGGTGGGCCTCAATGTGGCATCTGACCCGGTACTGAGCGCGGCTTACCTCGGAGTTCGCGGCGGGCTAGTGCTCGTGGTGGCGGACGATCCGGGACCTCATTCGAGCCAGACAGAGCAAGATAGCCGTTTCTTCGCATGGTGGGCAAAGATCCCCGTGCTGGACCCCGGGACCCCGGCAGAAGCCCTGGAAATGGCCATTCGTGCTTTCGAGCTGTCCGAAACATACGGGGTGCCAGTCATCCTTCGACCATGTTTGAGAGTGTGCCATGCGCGCCAGAATGTAGTTGTTTCGCCTCCTTCCGACCCGGTGGACGTCGGCCCGTTCAAGAGAAACTGGACGCGATGGGCTGCCATTCCTCGGTACAGATTGGTTCTTCACGGAGAGCTCAACGAAAAGCTGGCTACCATGACCTCACAAGAGCCGGAAGCTCGCCCCCGTCTTGTCTGGCAAGGCTCGGGGAGTTCCTGGGCCGTCATAACCTCCGGGTCGGTATCTTCGCACTTGCTGGACATTGTGGCAGACGACGAACGGCTTTCCTGCATGAACGTGTACAAGGTGGACATGCCGTTCCCCGTAAATGCGGAGGCGCTCCAGCAGATAGTCGACGCTCACGAGCACACTCTCGTTATAGAAGAGACCCAACCTGTGATGGAACTTCATCTTGCGGATCGCAGACGCGTCCTCGGGCGTATGTCGGGTCATGTGCCGCCTCAGGGAGAGCTTATCCCCGAGCTGGTGGAACAAATAGCTCTCAAGGCGGTGGGGTTCGAGCCCGAGGTCCGGCAGCCCCCTGCAATTAAGCCCCGCAAGCCGACCCTCTGCGCTGGTTGTCCCCATAGGCCTGCGTTCTATATGATCAAGAAGATCTTCGATGGCGCCGTCTATTCGAGCGACATCGGTTGCTACACCCTCGGAATCAATATGGGTGCTGTGGATACATGTCTGTGCATGGGCGCGTCGGTGGGCATGGCCGGAGGACTCACCCGTGGCCCTGACTCTACGGGGGGTACCCGTGTGGTAGCTACCA
>CAYZET010000172.1:0-10881 GCA_964477215.1 uncultured Syntrophaceae bacterium
CTCCTGAGGAAGTCAGAGCCTATTGCAGGAAGTTGATCGACACCTGTTCCGTTGACGGCGGCTTCATCATGGATGCGTCTGCCCCCCTTTCTGACGCGAAGCCGGAAAACGTTCAGGCTATGTACGATTTCACCAAGGATTACGGAGTGTAGACATGACTCTCCCGCCCGATCGGCGAATCGAGGCGTTCCAGCCCGACCGCCTTGACCGACGCGGTCCGCGGAGGAAGGTGAAGAATATGACTACAGAGGTTGCAGTCGCTGACGGCCTGATTGGAAGAAGGAAGCTGTACCTGCTGGTTGGCTTTCTCATGTCCCTGGTCATGGGGCTGGTATACGCCTGGTCCATTTTCGTGCTGCCCCTGGAAAAACAGTTCGGATGGACAAGAGCCCAGACCCAGCTCACCTTTACGTTGGCCATAATGACTTTTTGTGTGGGGATGATTTTCGGCGGCCGCGTTGCCGATCGCATGGGCCCACGAGCAGTGGCCTGCGTGGGTGCAATCCTGACGACAATAGGTTTCTTCCAGGCGTCCTATGCCAGCTCTTTGCGAATGTTGTATTTTTCTTACGGTATTCTCGTTGGTCTCGGAATTGGGGTCGCGGACATCGTAGTGCTTTCCGCCGCGGCTCGATGGTATCCGGATCGAAGGGGCCTTGCCATTGGCGTAATGGCAATGGGGTTCGGTCTTGCAGGCTTTCTGTTGGGAGGATTGATAGGACAGTTCATAAATACTATGGGCTGGCAATGGGCTTTCCGGACCCTTGGCCTAGCTAGTCTTGTGTTGCTCGTTGGCGGGGCACTGGTGATGACCTATCCGCCGCTGGAGTGGAACCTGGCCCCTTCCGGCGGAAACCCTGGTGGTCCTCGTCCTCAGCCTTTGAGGAATTTCGAGTGGAACGAGATGTTCAAGACCGCGCCGTGGTGGTTATGGTGGGTCTGGGACCTGGTTCTCTGCGTCGCTGGATTAATGGTCCTCGCCCATGTAGTTCCTCTTGCAGTGGAGAAAGGTCTCGATAAGGCCCAGGCAGCGTGGGCCATGGGACTCTTCGCCCTCTTTAACGGGTTGGGGCGGTTGGTCTTCGGATGGCTTTACGACCAGTTGGGTCGAACCAAGACGATGGTGCTGGACGGAGTAGTCATGACCTTCGGGGTGCTCGGCCTGAGGTATCTCACAGAAGTCACTGGATTTTCCGGACTATTCGTGTCGCTCATTTGTACTGGCCTCGCGTACGGGGGGCTTCCCGCCATCAACAGCGCGTTCGTCGTTGGCTCGTACGGCCCAAAGAATGCTGGACTTCACATCGGGTTGGCTACCACGCCCTTGATGGTAGCGGTGTTTATCGGTCCATACCTGGGAAGTTTTGTGCAGATGTCTTACGGATATAATCTGACTATTGTTCTCGGAGGGGCGGTGGCTATGATCGGTGCCATCGTGGCATTTTTCATAGGAGACGCCCAGAAGCTGTACCCAAGGCTCGGGAGTTGATGGTCAAGCACTTCAGGAGGGGGATCGGCCAACGGCCGTCCCTCCCTTTCCCAAGTCCCCTTCCTTTTCTCCCAGGACCGGTTTTAAGCAGCGGTATTTCGGGTTGCCTCGGAGAGCATCCGGTGCCATGATTACTCTAGAGGAATGTAAGATCGGGCTCGCATAGCCATGCAAGACAGTATAAAAAAAGAACGGTTTGAGCCGGCGTACGCGCAATTGGCAGCCATCCTTCTTCGGGAGATTGCTGAAGGAGTGTACCCGCAGGGCTCGAAGATCCCCTCCGAGTCCTCAATCAGCAAGAAGTACGGACTCTCGCTGATGACCGTGCGCCAGGCCATAGCCGTACTCATGGAACGGGGGCTTCTCGAGCGTGTCCAAGGCTCGGGCACGTTCGTAAAACCCTTGAGATTGACGGAATCGCGGTTTGACTTGGATAGCCTGAGAGACATCTTTAATGATTCGGAGCGCACGCAGGTCAGGGTCCTGCAACTGTCTCTGGAACGAGCCGATGCCCGGGCAGCGGAGATCCTGCAACTCCCGCCCAAAGCTCGGGTAATCCTCATACGCCGCCTCTTACACCGCGACAATAAGCCCGTCATGTTTCACGAAGGACGTATCCGGTGCGACCCGCGGAGACCGCTGGTTGAAGCCGAATTGAACCTGGGCCCCCTATCAGACCTGTTTCGCGGTCATGGCGGCGGGACTGCAAAAAAAGGAGAGTTGTCGGTTGTCCCGACGGTATTGAGCGAGGAAGGCGCAATGCTCCTGAAACAACCGGTGGGAACCCCCGTTTTTCGTTTGGAGTATGTGGTCCATGATTTCGAAGATATTCCCTTTGGGTGGGGCTGGTTTATCGCTTCTCCGGAAATCATGTCCTTAAGAACGAGGCTGGGACTATGGGAAGAACTCTGAGCGAGAGCAGCGAAATTGTGCCGAATGTGACAGAGGTGTCGCTCACAGCCGAGATGGAGGAATTGGCCGCTCTTGTGGCCGACTTGCGAGAAGACGATGTGCTGTGGAAGATTCAGCAGCATGTGGAGGCCGGAGTCTCATCGGAAGAAATTCTTGCAGCCTGCCAGAAGGGAATGCGTATGGTAGGCTTCATGCACGAGAAAGGACAGTACTTCATCGCAGGTCTGATAATGGCAGGGGAAATCATGCGGCAGGTGGTGAACCTGATTCGCCCGGTTATGATACGGGAGCGATCACGGAAAAACCTGGGCAGGGTATTGCTGGGCACCATAGCGGGAGACATTCACGATATCGGGAAAAACCTGTTCAAAGACCTGCTGGAGTGTCACGGCTTCACGGTCCTGGACCTCGGAGTAGATGTTCCCCCCGCAGATTTTCTCCATGCCTATTCCCACTTCAAGCCGGATCTGATAGCTGCCTCAGCTTTGATCACCGATAGTTTCCCTCATTTACGGGAGCTCGTGGCCCTCTTCGAGAATGTGGCAGGAGACTCGCATGAACGGCCGCTCATCCTCATAGGCGGAGGGCAGGTGGACGAACGGGTCGCCCACATGATCGGTTCAGACTACTGGGCTCCAGATGCCTTCTCGGGCGTCCGGTTATGCGAGAGACTGATGCTCCGGAAATAGCAGATTGTCGATAAATGTGCAGGAAAACCGAGGATGTGAGCTCAGTTCCAGGACCCGCACTCTTGACGGGATGGCCTCAACTTCTGCCATAACGTCTTCCTTGAGCAAGGCAAAGGATGCGCCCGTCAATGAGGAGTTGCCCACGAAGCGCACTGGCCCGCTGTAGTCATGAGGCAGCAAGCCTATACGCTTGAGATTTTGCAGATTCACGTGGTACCCGAAAGCTCCTGCCAAGATTATCTCCTCAATATCCCGCGTAGTCATCCCCGATTCTTCCAGCAACAGGAGAATGCCTGCAATCGCTGCCCCCTTTGCCAACTGCAGTTGACGGATATCGTGTTGACTTAGGAACACGTTGTCGCTCAGATGGTAGCGATTGCCTTTCATCGAGTCCCGCAGAGGTGTGTCCGCATCCTGGTTGAAGGCGCCTCCGGGCAGGACGATTCGAGCTTCGAGCAGGCTGGCCACGACATCGATCAGACCGCTTCCGCAAATCCCCACAGGGGGGCGGTCTCCGATCGTGGTGAATCGGGGCGTGTGATTTCCATCCAGGGCGAACGAATCGATAGCGCCCGGTACAGCTCGGCAGCCGCACGAAATATTCATGCCTTCAAGGGCCGGTCCCATGGCGCAGGAGGCTGCCACCATGCGCTCCGGTTCCTGGATCAGGACAATCTCTCCATTGGTGCCCATATCAAGGAACAAAGTGTTTCTCGAACGTGACCGGCAATCTATTGCCGCGAGCCCGGCAACGATGTCCGCTCCGATGTAGGCTGACACGCTTGGCAAGAATATGGCTCGCCCTCCCGGGTACATGGGCAGGCCCGACTGGTCTCCAGTGAGGACGAGAGGCTTCAAGAATATCGGACGAAACGGAGACGTGGCTAGGGAAAAGGGCTGAACGCCGGCGAGGATATGAAGCATCGTAGTATTGGCAGCTATGGTGACAAGATACACCTGTTCGCGGGTGTATTGAGACCCCAGCGCGGAATCCATCATTTCGGCGAGCTTCGCCGTGAGAGTCTCGCGCAATGTGATAAGCCCACGTGGTTCCTGCCTGCAATAGGCAATACGGGTAATGACGTCCCCTCCGTATGCGGTCTGAGGATTCAGGGCTGAGGCACGACCCAACAGCTCGCCGGTCTCCAGGTCGTACACGCACAGGGACACGCTTGTGGTTCCCACGTCCACTGCCGAGCCGAGAAGAGGGGTCGATTCCGGGACAATGTCCACAAGCTCATTCCCGAAAACAATGCCTGAGCACTGGCCCCTTCCCCAATCCCATGAAGCGATCTTGTTGAGAACGTGCGGGTCCATGGTCCGAGCGAAAAGCCCCTCCTCATAGGGGCGCGGGCTGTCGACCTGTAACGCTGGAAGAACAGTCCGCTTGACCAGACTTCGGGGTTCGACGGTGCGCTCCTCCACCCCATAGATGGTCTTCAGTTGCGTCCAGGTGTCATCGAGCGTTACCTCGACCCTCCCCATTACTCTTGCCATGCACGCTAGCCGAACCTCACCGGACACCCCCGTCAGGTGCTCTCGCTCCTTCTCGTCGGGAGGACTCAGCGCGCCGTGCGCAATCACTGTGCACTTTCCGCACGCTCCGCGGCCGTTGCACGTGGACTCAACTCCGAGCCCGGCCCTTCTGAGGCATGACAAAAGGGTATCCCCGGGTTTGGCTTCAACGGCGAGACCGGTCCCTGTTACCGCGACACATGGTGGAGAGATTTCTTCTGTCACAATGCACCTTGGACCTGGGACTCCCGTTCGTCTCCATGCAGGCCTAAGTGGACAAAATCAATGGTGGTGAAAGGCGGGACAATCACGTAGTCTGTCCGATCCCATGGACCTGTCAAGAAGTCCTTTAGATAGTGAACGGAACCTTGAAGCACTCTTACCTCCAGCTCGAATGTCGCAGCAATCTCTTGCACGCGCGGCAGCAATTCGGCTACGTCGTATGCACCTGTGTCGATGAGACCGAGCACGCGATAGTGCTCCAACATCCGGCTGAAAATCCTCTCTGTCCGCTCAGGTCCGAAGCGATCGAGAACAGACTGATACTCCTTCCAAATGTTGGCTTCTCCCTCCAGCCAGCCTTTGGTCAGGAAATACACTCCGCCTTCCCGAAAGCACCTTACCCGGTTTTCTTTGGACCCGAGCAGCAATGTGATGCAATCGTCTACTTTGGGGAAAACTAGCTCGTATGCTCCTGTGGTGAGTCCTATCACGGCATTTCCGCAGAAGCCAAATGCGAGGAGCACCCGACCGACTCCGTTGATGAGGTCCAACTCCTCTTGGAGCCTTCGCCGCAACGACCCGGGAACCAGGTGCAATCCGGATTCAACCCAGACGATGGGGTGAGTACAGGCTGTCTCTCTGACCGCCTTCTCGAGCTCATCTCTGATTGTGTTGCAGGCAAGAATGGCTGTTTTCATGAGGTGGCTGACACTCAGGTGCTGCGATCACAGGGAGTTTTTATCACGCCTGCACGAGTCCGGCAAGATCTGGAAAGCGTTGTTGGGGAACCTTTGACTACTGTCTTGCCGGACAGGAGTCCCGGATCTCGAGTCTGCCGCCCATTACAGCGGGGACCGCTTCGAGGAACGCATGGAACGCTGCCTTGTGGCCTGAAACTTGCTTCGATATTTGCAGATCCCCGCGGGGCGCCTGAAAGGGACTCCCCGTAACGACCGGGGCCGCCAGATTGCGGCCGTACGGATGCGATAGAATCAATCGTCCCCGCTCCGAATGTTTGCAGACTATAAAAGACTCTGACAGGGATTCGGGGCTGGAACGAACAGGAGAGGGTTTCCGTAAGGCAGTTTGGTGGACCGCTGGCCTGCAGAAAAGAGAGTCCAGGAAAGGAGGCCAAAGATGCTTGTCAAGTATTGGATGAAGCAGAAGATTGCAACGGTAAAGGAGACGGATTCGCTCCAGCGAGCCATCATGCTCATGCGAGAAAACCAGCAGCTCATGCTCCCCGTCATGAACAACGGCGACCTCGTCGGCGTGATTACCGATCGGGACGTGAAGCGGGCATCCGCTTCGGACGCCACAGCACTGGAAATTCATGAGCTCGCCTACCTTATAGCCCGGATTACCGTCGCTGACGTGATGACTCGTGACGTCATCACCATTCCACTCGATTACACGCTGGAAGAAGCCGCGGCGCAGTTGCTGATCAACAACATTTCGGGCGCACCGGTGGTCGATACGACAGGAAAGCTCGTCGGTATCATTACCCAGCGAGAAATATTCCTCGCCCTGCTTTCTCTCACCGGCTTCGGAAAAAAGGGAATTCAGATCGCTGTGGAAGTGGATGACCGGCCGGGTTCCATCAAAGAAGTAACGGACGTCGTGAGGAATGCGGGAGGAAGGCTGGTGAGCTTGTTGACGTCGTACGAGAGGGTTCCACCCGGCCACAGGCGCCTATACGTGAGAGCATGGGCCGTCGACAGAGACAGGCTGCCCTCCGTCTTGGAAGAGATCAAGCAGAAAGCAAAGCTCCTCTATTACGTGGATCATCGCGAAAACAAGAGAGAAGAATTCGTAAGAACCGAAACGTGATACGGAGGATTGGAGGTGGGAGATGAGGTTCGGGACTGGGATCGATTCGAGGGGCAGTGTGACCGCTACGTGAAGTCGGGCCCTTTCTTCTTCCACCCCTGATCGACAGTTTCTTCAAAAGAGGCAGCCCACTGATCGAAGTCTGCAGGAGGGTATTCCATGTCCTGAGCGGCGTGAGCCTGCGACTTCATGAGGCCGTCAACTTGCGCCTGCCCAAGGAATCCAGCGCGAACCATTTTCCCAAGAAGACTTTCGAGGCCCTTTCGGGAGAGGCGATATTTCTGGGCCAAATCGGCCCCGTTCATACCCTGTTTGATGTCCGACAAAACTTCCTTTGCTTTCAATTCGAGTTTGAAGTGGGGGCCCAAATCGGAGCTCTTCAATGCACCCGCCCTCACCAGCTTCATGTACAAGCTTCTCAGGCCCTGGGCAGTGAGATTGTATTTTTTCATGAGGCCGATTTCAGTCATCCCCGCGCGAATATCCCTGAGAGCTTCGCCTCCGTCTATCTTCAGCTTGGCCATGATCATTCACCGAGCGCTGTCGTATTCGGGCGTTCCCGGAGCCACGATAACACATTCTTTGCCAAAAAGATACGATTTGCAGCGTTTCAAGCGGTCTAAGACACGTGAGACAGAGAGGAGACGCAGGCGGAGGCCCCCATTCCCTCTTCAAAAAGAGGTGGAATGGGGGAGTCGTACCCGTCCTGATCCACTGGCTCGTACTTCCCGTGCGGCGTGCCCGTTACAGCCTTGCACCACTATGGTCCACGATACAGCTTGAAAGTTGCACTCCGACGCGGTGACGCTCACTCAAGGCATTTCTGCACTGACCCGAGGAACCAGTGGGTTACGTAGCCAATCTTAGGGGCCGACAATGCTTACAGCAATCGTCGCCCCACCAGGAGTTCCACCGAGGTTGTGGGCAAGCCCCAATCCCGGATTCTTGAGCTGCCGCTCTCCGGCTCTCCCGAGGATCTGGTTGTACAGCTCATATATCATCCTCAGACCGGAAGCTCCGATGGGATGGCCGAAGCACTTCAGTCCGCCATCCATGTTCACCGGTAGCTCGCCCGTGAGCTCGAAAGTACCTGCCTCAACGTCATCCCTGAATTTTCCGCGAGGTGAGAGCTCGAGGTCCTCGTATATGATTGCCTCAGTGATGGAGAAGCAGTCGTGTACCTCGGCCATCGAAATTTCCTTGCGGGGGGTCTTGATCCCGGCTTCTGCGTACGCTGCTTGCCCGGCCCGATACGTCTCTTTGACCGAGGTCCAGTCGTGGTTAGGATTCATATACCCTTCAGACGGGCCCACTGCTATTTGGGCGGCTTTTATGTACACGGGATCCGGTTTGAAGCTCTTGGCCAGGTCCTTGCGCACAAGGATGGCCGCTGCAGCGCCATCGCTCACCCCGCAGCAATCGAGAAGCCCGAGTGGCCATGCAATCATGGGCGCTTTGAGAACCTGCTCGACAGTTATCTCGCGCCGGAAATGAGCTTTGGGGGACATGGTTCCGTTATGGTGATTTTTCACCATAATCTTGGCAAGGAGCGTCCTGCCCTCGTCGGGAGTCAGGCCGTACTTGTTGAAATAGCTTGTGGCCATCATGGCAAAATGACCCGGAGCGGTAAAATTGCGACTCCTGAACGTGTTGGGTGCAGTGGACACGAGGCCCATTGCAATGTCGTCCGTGGGGAGTCCACTGTATCCGGAATCTTTCAGTTTCTCCGCTCCGATGGCCAGAACGATGTCATAGGCTCCTGAAGCCACCGCATATGCGGCGTTCCTGAACGAATCCGAAGCTGTTGCGCACATATTTTCCAGGCGCGTGACCGGCTTGTAATCCAGCTTCAATGTGGTGGCCAATGGCTGACTCGGTGCGGGTAGATTGGACCAATACGAGCCGATCCAAACTGCCTGAACATCCTTTGAGTCAATGCCGGCATCTTGATACGCCTCGTATACGGCATCGATCACCAGGTCATCGAAGCTCTTGTCCCAGTTCTCGCCGAACTTTGTACATCCCATTCCCACTATGGCCACTTTGTCTTTTATGCTTTCCATTGCGATTTGACCTCCAACTGTTCGACCGGGATTGGCGGGGCATCATCTGATAGGCCGAGATTTCCACCAATAGACACTGATCCCTTGGGTGTGCCGGAATTTCCTGAACGTCATCTCTACCTGCAATCCCACACGGATATCCGCCACTCTCCTGTCGGTAACGTCCATCATGATTCGTCCCCCCTCGTCGAAGTCGATGGCAGCGAGGGTTGTGGGAGGATCGGGAGAAACCGCAAGGTTGTCATGAGAAAAAGTCACAATCTTCCCGAGCTTGTCTGCGAAGGGGTAGTAATCGAAGTCGTCTCTTGCGCGGCATTCCATGCATACCCGTTGGAGCGGGTACTGGATGGTCCCGCATTGTTTGCATTTGGAGCCATACAGGGCCAGCCCACATTTTCGGTCGCGATACAAAGCTGGGGCTGAGGCAGGCTCTTCCCTTGGTCTCATGGGAGGTTCCAACTCCACCATGTCTCTCCATCTCAGGTATTTTTGGTACGTGGTGGCGGACTTGGCCCCGAGCATTCTCGATAGGCTCTGTTTCTTCTTTATTTCCTCAATGCGATCCGTGACGGTAAGAGCGCAGACATGGCAACCGTCACCGTACGAGATCCATAGGAGCTTTTCTCCTGGCTTTGCCTGTTCGAAGGCCGCAGCGAGAAGCATCACGGGATGCGCGGTTCCCGTATACCCTACAAGACCCCAAAGCGGATCGGCACCCTGGGTCTTGGGATCAAACCCCATCTTCTTCAACACGCCGGCTAGGTAAGATGGATTGGGAGCAGAGAGCACTACCGTGGAGAAATCCTGCGGTTTCCGGTCAAAGGCCTTCAAGGCCTCTCCAACCGTCTCAGGAACTATTTTCGTGAATCCCATCTCGCGTACAAATCGATCCTCCCAGGACTGCACGTACCGGTCCATAATGGGTCTATACACGTCGTAGAGCTCATTGTTGGTCGAGTACCATCCGTCAATGGTGGCTATGGGATCCGAATCGCCCAGGAGCAGTGCAGCCGCACCGTCCCCGAATTCCATCTCCTTGGCCCCATTGGGACGGCCCAGTCGCATGTCGGCCGCGCAGACGAGCGCCTGGCGCGATGCCCCGGCCGTCACAGCGTCAAAAGCCAGCTTGACAGAATCAACGCCTGCCCGCAGACTACCGCTCACGTCAAAGGTTCGAGCCGTTTTCTGCAGATCCAGCACCGCTGCGACCAGCGCCGCGGATTGCTTCTCCGCGTACGGGAATGTGGTGGAAGCTAAGTAGAGCCCATCCACTGTTGCCGCGCTGAAACCTTTGAGGCAATCCGTGCAAGATTCTACGGCCATCGTCACTGCGTCTTCGTCAAAATTGGCGACCGCCTTTTCTCCGGGTACTTTGAAGCCGCTCCAGAACTGGGCGATCTCAGCTCGCTCCAGTCTATGAAACGGCACGTACACGCCGTATGATGAGATACCAACCATACTAACCTCCAGTAGCTTTGCGATTCATAGTGTCTGTCTCTGGCGCCTGGTAGGGATGAGTTGGGCTGCGCAACGGCCCCCATCTCATGTCGATTTTGGATGCGCTTTGTACAGCGGATCGGATTCTTGGAGCTGCCTTCTCAATACCTTGCCCACCAGGCTCTTCGGGATTTCGTTGATAAATTCCACGTGCTTGGGAACCTTGTAATGGGTTATGCTCTGTTTGGCCCAGTTCTTGAGGTCTTGTTCCGAGATCTTCCCTTTCCAGGAATCTTTGAGCACCACCCAGGCCTTGATGGCCTCTCCTGTCTCCCCGTCCGGCAAGCCGGCCACGGCGACTTCCTGAATTGCTTCGTGGGCACCCATCAGATGCTCCACTTCGGTGGGAAACACTGAATAGCCTTTCACCTTGATGAGTTGCTTCTTTCGGTCGTTGAGCGTTACGCGACCGTATTGGTCCATGAAGCCGATGTCACCGGTGTAGAGCCAGCGCTTTCCGCCCATCTCCCTGATAGTCAGGGCGGTTTCAGCGGCGTTGGCGAGGTATCCTTGCATAACGGTCGGTCCGGAGACCACGAGCTCTCCGCTTTTTCCCGGCGGCAGTTCCACTGTGCCGGTGTCGATGTCCATGATCTTCCAGTCGATACCCGGCATAGGGATACCTATGGTTCCTGTGGTGTCCACCGTTCCGAGGGGTCCGCCC
>CAYZET010000173.1:0-10870 GCA_964477215.1 uncultured Syntrophaceae bacterium
GGGGTGGATCGTCGCGCGGGCGTCGCTCCACAACCACACCCTTTTCAGCGACGGTGTTCTCAATCCGAGTGAGCTCGTTCGCCGTGCCCATGTTATGGGGTACAGGGCTATCGGCCTGGCGGACCATGTGGACGGGTCGAACTTGGATTTCGTTGTGCCCAGAATTGTCAAAGTGGCTGCGGACCTCAATCGATTCCAGGATGTCCTTGTCATTCCGGGCGCAGAGATTACGCACGCGCCTCCCGGGCAAATTCCCGGTCTCGTTTCTGCGGCCAGGAGCCTGGGAGCAGTGCTCGTTATAATCCACGGAGAATCTCCCGTCGAGCCCGTTGCGCCTGGAACAAATAGGGCAGGCATTGAATCTGGGGCCGACATTCTGGCCCATCCCGGGTTCGTCACCCCGGAAGAAGTCAAGTCGGCCGCGAAAAACGGGATCTGTCTGGAGATCACCTCACGCAACGGCCACAGTCTCACCAATGGTCACGTCGGACGTTTGGCAGTGGAGAACGGTGCGACCCTCGTCATAGATACGGACACCCACACACCGGACAACTTGATCACTCGAGATCGCGCTTTGCAGGTCCTCATCGGAGCGGGTCTTACGGATGAGCAGGCCTGGGAAGTACTCGGCAACAACGAGATACTCTTGGAAAAGCTTCGGGCTCGCATGAAAGAAGTTGTGTCAGGTCGATGAAGCGGATTTTCTCACGAAGCTCAACGGCTTTCAATGTGCCGATAACTGCAGCTACTGTGGCGGTTTTCCTTGTTCTTTTCGGCTGCCTGCTCTGGGACCGGTATTCATCGCACCCGGAGGAGCTGAGCGATTCCGTCCGTTTCGAGGCCGCGGAAACCGATGATTGGTTCTTGATCCGTATGGGGGGATCGTACTCGGGATTCGGGCGGTCTCGACAGTTTCGAACAGGTTCTCACTGGACGCTGCGGGACGACCTGCATCTCTCATTCAATATTCAGGGTCAGATCAAGCCGTTGCGTATTCTGAGCGAGTCTCAAGTGGACGAAGGTTTTCGCCTTATCTCGTTTCGTCTCAAGGTGTCATCAGGGATCATCTCCTTCGAGCAAAAGGGCAGGATGGAAGGGAGAGAGCTTGTCCTCGAGATTCCACGGCAACAGGGCGGAGGAGTGAGAAGGCTTAAGATTAAGCAGGCCCCTCGCATTTCACGATCTCTGGGCCTGCCTCTGCCTCTGACAGGGCTTGAGGTGGGGCAGGAGATCCAAATCCCCATTTTCGATCCTATGGAGGGCCAGAAAACCGACGCAGTGATCAAGGTACTCGAACGATCGGACCTTCTTATAAGTGGCAGGACGCAATCCGCCTGGAGGGTGAGATCGAGCTACAGAAGCGCCGATCTTGTCATGTGGATCGACGACGAGGGGCGACTCCTCAAGGGACGATTGCCTCTCGGGATCACTGTCATCAGATCCGACCGGGGCGAGATAGCCGCCAACGTGGGCGGGACGAAAGAGCTCCCGGAACTGGTTTCTCTCACCACCGTTCACCTGGAAGGAGTCTTGCCGGAGGATTCCGAGCTTGAGCTTCTCCGAATGAAGGTCATTGGAGGAACCGAGTGGGATATTCCATCTGACAACTTCAGACAGAAATTTGCGAAATCCGAGCTCACAATCTCTCGAGAAGAAATTCCCGAAGCGACGTACGCGCTGCCTTGCACCGACAGCCGAATGGAGCGACATCTCGCGCCCTCCGTGTTCATTCGAAGCGATCACCCGCAGGTTATGGAAACCGCACGACAGATAGTGGGAGCAGAAAAGGACCCAGTAAAGGCGGCGCGACTCATAAATACCTGGGTCCATGACAACTTGAAAAAGGTACCCACCCCGGCAGTACCCGACGCGCATGCAGTGCTAGTCAGGCGCCAGGGAGACTGCAACGAGCATGCAGTCTTGGCGGCCGCTCTTGCACGAGCAGTGGGTCTGCCCGCGCAGATCGCAGTAGGACTCGTCCACTCGGGAGATGGCTTCTACTACCATGCATGGGTAACCTATTGGGTCGGCGAGAGATGGTTTTCCGGAGACCCTCTCATGAATCAGATTCCCGCCGGTCCCACCCACGTAACTCTCCTGTACGGTGACGTGGAAAAGCATGTGAATGTGTTGTCGTTCCTTGGACGATTAAGACTGAAGGTTCTGGAAGCGAAGTCGAAAAGCTCTGGCTGATTGATGCCATTTCGTTTTCAGGCACGAAATGTGTCACGCACGGAATCAGAATACCCGGTTGCCCGGTTGCCCGGTTGCCCGATCGCCCCTCTTGTGCGGAACGCTTGAGGGCATGGCTGTTTGAAGAGGTTTTAGGCTCACCATGATCCACATCGAAAACCTGTCAAAACGATTTAACAAAACGCTTGCAGTAGACCACATAAGCTTGCACGTTCCTCCCGGAGAGGTCATGGGATTCCTCGGTCCGAACGGGGCAGGAAAGACAACGACCATTCGGATGATTGCCGGTCTGATGAAGCCCGACACAGGCGCCATAGTCCTCGCTGGTCACGATCTATCGAAAGAACCCGAAGCGGCCAAAGCGGTGACGGGTTTTGTGCCAGACAGACCGTATCTCTACGAGAAATTGACCGGGTGGGAATTCCTCGAGTTTACTGCTGGGATTTACGGGGTGGATGCTTCGGAGCTCAAGCGACGCGGAATGTGGTACCTGGAGCTCTTCGAGTTGCTCGACTGGAAAGACGAGCTCGTGGAAGGTTATTCTCACGGGATGAAACAGCGCTTGATCATCAGCTCGGCATTACTGCACAGGCCAAAGATCTTCATCATCGATGAGCCCATGGTGGGGCTCGACCCCCGAGGAGTTCGCCTCGTGAAAGACCTCTTTTCTGAAATGGCACAGAGCTATGGGATGGCGGTCTTTCTTTCCACTCACACCTTGGCTGTTGCCGAAGAGATCTGCACACGCATCGCTATCATCCATAAGGGAAGGATTATCGCTTCTGACACCCCCGAAAACATCAAGCAGACAATCACCACCACGGGAGGGAACCTGGAAAAAGCCTTCCTCAAGCTTACCGGGCAGGATGATATGGACAGCCTACGCGGAAGCCTGGGGATCAAGCATTTGGCTGCCGGCACCGGTTGACCTGTTCACGCTCTCCCCATGCGCTGACTGGAGCTTTACTGCGATCGCCTCTCCGAGCCTACCCTTGCGTCGAACTCGCGCCAGTAATCCTGTTCGCACTTACGAATGCATTCGTAATAGGCTGCGGCCCGTGAATCGAGCAAGTTGAAGCGGTGTTTTCCCCTGCAATGATTCATACAGGCTTGCAGATCCGGCACGTCGCCAGGATCCTGCGCCCTGCTTACGTAAGGAGCCGCACCTCCCAGGAGCACCTGAAAGACGAGAGCCGAAGCGAAAATTCTCCGAAGGGTCCTTGCGGTCATGGCTGCCCTCCATTTGCCTCACTCACAGTGGAGATAGAACGTTCCTCCCCGTCGGGCCGGTTTCCTTTGCACTCGACAAATTATAATGATTGACCATATAGTGTCCAATAGTGCACGTACTGCTCCGCCGACGCGACAGCAGCAAGGAGATCAGGCCGCGCCAATGGCGCGACCGGAATGCGCGGCGCAAGATGCCTAGATCGGACGTCTTCCTCTGTGAGCTCTGTCCCAAAAATTGTCGGATACGGGAAGGACAGAGCGGTGATTGCAAGGTCAGAATTGTCATTGACGGCGAGCTGCGGGCGGTTACCTACGGCAGGCCGTGCGCTGTGCACGTGGACCCGATCGAGAAGAAGCCACTCTTTCACGTGATGCCGGGGTCCAGAATCTTTTCCCTGGCTACCGCGGGATGCAATCTTCACTGCAAATTCTGCCAGAACTGGGCCATTTCGCAGGCCGCGCCTGAAGATATTCGCAGCGTCCCCTTGTCTCCACACAGAGTTGTGGAAAGCGCAACATTGCAGAAGTGCCGATCCATCGCGTATACGTACACGGAGCCGGTGGTCTTTTATGAATACGTGCTCGACACTGCCGCGGTCGCTCGGCAGGCTGGGTTGCTCAACGTGACTGTCACCGCGGGCTACATCAACAAGGAGCCCATGGAGCGTCTGTGCAACGTAGTGGATGCCTCCAACACAGATCTGAAAGGGTTCAGCGACGCGTTTTACCGGGAATTATGTGAAGCGAGCTTGAAACCTGTGCTCGACGGCATGATCACCATGAAAGAGCGGGGGGTGTGGCTCGAAATAACGAACCTCGTCATCCCCACCTTTAACGACGACCTGGACATGATCCGGCGCATGTGTAAGTGGATCCTCGCATATCTCGGATCGGAAACACCGCTCCATTTCAGTCGTTTCTATCCCATGTACAAGGTGCGTAATCTGCCCCCCACACCAATGGATACCCTTATGAGAGCCCGAGAGGTAGCGCTTGAAATAGGATTGCAATACGTGTACGTTGGGAATGTGTTGGGGATTGAGGGGGAGAGCACATTTTGCCCCTCCGACGGAACGTTGTTGATCAGGCGGATGGGTTTTTCTGTGCTCGAAAATCATCTGTTGAACGATGCGTGCCCAACCTGCGGTCGTAAGGTTCCAGGATTATGGGGTTTCCGTGGCACAGGATAAAACAAGTGCAGCAGTAGCAGCGTTCGATTCTGCTCCTGCAGCGGGGCAGCTACTGGCGATCCGCTGGCCAAGCGGGAGCAGACGGGATTTCCTTCTCATGCTCGGAATGATTCCGTTGACGCCTGCATTGCGATTGGCTTTCCACGGCCGGGAATGGCTGCTTTCGCGAAAACCAGCACTCTTTGCTAAGAAGGTTAGTGGAGTGGCTCCGACGGGTCAGTGCTCTGCCGAAGCGTGACCGGTAACATACCGGTCCTGCCATTCGGGGTCGCCGGGAAGCCCGGTCGATCGCTCTGGGATGGGGCTGCCATCAACATCCGTCACGGGAAGCCGGGAACGAGAGAGTTGCCGATGAAAAGGCGTGCCAAAATCTTTGCCCTCATTGTCGCGTTGGTCTTTTCTTGCCAGTACCATTTTCTAGCGGTCGCGGAAGAAAAATCGGTAGGCTCTCAGGATCGAAAAGTAAGGCCGCCTGCTGTAGCAGGAGCCTTCTATCCGGCCGACAAGGTGGCGCTCGAAGAATTTGTTCGGAAATCTCTGCAGGAGGCGTCCCGCGAGCAATTCTCCCTGTCAATCAAAGCGGTGCTTGCACCTCACGCGGGATACGTCTACTGCGGCCGGACTATGGCCGCGGCATACAAGCAGATAGAAGGCGACGCATTTGTGTACGATCGGGTCGTCCTGATCGGACCAAGCCATAGGGTGAAGACAAAAGCCGCGGCGGTGAGCTCTGCCGAAGCGTGGGAAACCCCGCTAGGGCTGATCCCCGTGGACAAGGAGGCCGTTCGAGAGCTCGTGGAAAGCAGCGATAGGATCGAGCTCAACGACCTTGCACATGCCATGGAGCATTCCCTTGAGACCCAACTCCCATACCTAATCGCCGCGGCGAGAGGAAAGCCCTTCAAGATAGTGCCGGTCGTCACAGGGAGCTCAGATCCGCTCGATCAGGAAATCGTTGCCCGAGGCCTCCTCAAAATGGCAGGCGATCCTAGAACGCTCGTTGTCATATCTTCCGACCTGTCCCACTTTCCTTCTGCTGAAGTTGCTGAGGTGTCGGATCGAGCGATCTTGAGAGCGGTTGCTTCGCTGAGCCCTGACACGCTGCAATCGGAGAATGTCAGGCTCCTCAAGGCTGCCTATCCGGGCCTGAGTTGCGCCATGTGCGGGATCGATGCTACCCTGTGCTTCCTGCGCACAAGAGCGGCGCTGGGGGTCCGGGCCGCGAAAATCGTAAGCTACTCTCACTCGGGCATGGCTGTCGGAGATGACAAGCGAGTGGTGGGGTACGGAGCAATCGTTTTCGAGAGCGGCCCCGACAATCCGCCCTCTCGGATTCAGCAACCTCTGGCTCTCACCTTCAGCGATCAGGCGCGGCGAGAGTTGCTCTCTTCAGCCCGATCCGCAGTGAATGCGGCGGTGAACGGAGAATGGGTAGCCTTCACTCCGAGCAATATTGCGGAGTTACAGGTAAAGGCTGGCTGCTTTGTGACGCTCAAGACCAACGGTAAGCTCAGGGGATGCATAGGAAGATTCCATTCGGACCAACCGCTTTGGAAGACGGCTCGGGAAATGGCCATCGCGTCGGCCACCGAGGATCCACGGTTTGCCGACGCGCCCATCAGACCTCAGGAAACTTCCGAGCTGGAAATCGAGATCTCGGTTCTCTCGCCCATGCGTCGCGTTACCGATCCCCTTGAGGAAATCAAGCTCGGTCGCGACGGCATTGTGATTGAGGACCAAGGACGCATGGGGACATTCTTGCCGCACGTGGCCACTGAGACCGGCTGGTCCCTGGAGGAATTCTTGGGCCACTGCGCTCGGGACAAGGCGGGTCTGGCGTGGGACGGGTGGAAGAGTCCTACCGCGCAGGTCTATGCGTATACAGCCACTATCGTTCGGGAGCAGCTCGAACGGCAACAGTGACAGAATTCATTCCTTATCCATTTGAGACAGTAGCACTATTTCTTTCGGTGAGGAAGTGGTCATGGAATCAGCACTCGTCAACTCTATCGTGCAGTCTGGCAGCATCTCTCCAGAGAGTTGGCTGTCCATCTGTCAATACTGGCAGTGGTCCTTCTGGATCGGGTTCTTTGTTGGAGTGGTAGGCGTCATCGTGGGGTTCTTTTTCAGACCTGTAGAGGGCCCCTAGGAGGCTGGTGTGTAATCTCGAGTCTCGCCGGGATTTCCCCAGCGGAAACGGATACAAGCCGGATGGAACCAGGACGTCGTCTTCACATACCTCGAGATGTCCCCGAGGACTTTGCCGACGCAGTGGCTACGGTTCTCCTGTTGGGATTGGCGGCACGAGAGGTCTGGGACCAGATCTACCAGTATCCGGTCGATACGTCTCTCGCGTGGATTCAAGAAATACTTGCGGCAAACGACTCTTCCGACCTTGTGCACGCGGATCTGGAATGGTGGGAGCGTCAGCTTCGAGGCCATTGAATCGTGCTCTAATCGGATGGTCAGTGTCTGGAGGACGCTGTTTTCCTCTAGTTGTCAGTGGTTCGATGGTCATTACCAAAATTGGTGTCCGATTCGAAATCGGGATCTCAGATGCTACGGCAGGCGTTTGGGGCAACCCGTGGTGGTGCACTTTTCAGCTCCCGTGCTCGTGAGCTCGAGGCCCAGGGGACGGCAGCTTATGGAGGGATCGAAGACTCTCGCGGAGGTGCGAAGAGCGGTCTCTCGAAATAGAGCCCCCTCCGCCTGTTCCTTTCCAAGAGGCCGGACATGTCTCGGGGCAAGATGTGCCGTAGCACCCCCGTCGGTCCTTGCAGCCGGCCGAATGGGGCGATCCAATTCTGGCAGTGGTTGTTTGCGGGTACGGGCTTGTATTGTGAGAAGACGACGGCGAGGCGGCATCCGAATGGGTCAATTGCCGACACAGTGCTCGGCCTCCCGTCAGTCCATGGGAATTCGCGGCGCCTGCTGCTGAGGAATTTATGGCAATACGCTTGAACGTCGATGCGTTTGTCCGGGACTACTGCAATGGAGTCCCCGATAAGGATTTGCTCTCCAGGCACGGGTTGGCGGCCAAAGAGCTCGTTGTTATTGTGAAGAAGCTCATCCAGGAAGGTCGGATAACCAAGGACGAGTATTTCGACCGAAATAGAAAGATACAGGAGCACGAAGCGCGGCAGGAGAGAGACTTTCTGAAATCCCTGTATCATTGCCCGGTATGCAGCCACATACAACCGATTCCGTTTCAAGAGTGCCCAGCGTGTGGCCACAGTCTGGAGGCTCCGGTGAGAGTGGGGCAGGCCGCGACGCTCGAACGAGCCGAGGAGCCGAGCCTTCCTGAGACGAAGGAGGCAGCGGAAGAGCAATCCGATCAATTGGTGTCGCTCCCAGCCGACGAGATTGCCGAGGAGACACCCGAGGAAGTCCCTTCAGCATTTCACCAAATGCTGGGTGCGACCCTGGATTCGGTATCATTTCTCGAGGGAGCTCCAGACGGTCTCGCAGGCCACGAGTATAGGGTGCACAGCATTGTCACTGCGGGCCCTCAGTCGACCATGTTCAGGGCGGAGGCTCTGCCCGGAGTGCCGATCATCGCGGTCAAGGTCTTCAATCCCGACCTCCTGCCGGCAAGCCAATTGAAGGAAGTGATCCGTCACGCGGTTATTGTTCAGAAGGCAATGAACGACGTAAACATACTGAGGATTCTTGGCACTGCATCCATTGGGACCAATCCGGCTCTTCTGTACGAATATGTACCGTCCACCCTGGAAACTCTGGCTCAGCGGGAGCCTGACGGGATATCCCTCGAGCTGATCGAGGTCGTCCTGACGCAAATGCTCAATGCCCTCGGTTACTCTCACCTGCACCGAGGTTCGGACGGGCAGATCCGCCGACTCGCTCACGGCAACCTCAAGCTATCCCGCTTCTTCTTTGACGAGGAAACGCAAACCGTCAAGCTCGAAGGGTGCGGTGTTTGGCGGGCTCTCGTTGAGGTCCGTGGCCATAAGCGGCGTCTGTGGGAAGAGCCTGGCATTGATTTCGCGGGCATGGCACCGGAAGCGTTCGTACTGGATAGCCGTTCGGTGAATCCTTTTCTGGCCGACATTTACGCAATGGGTGCCGTCCTGTACAGGTTGACCACAGGGCTACCGCCGTTCAGAGCTGCGGACCCGGAGGAATACAGTTTCGCTCACTTGAGGACGTTTGCTGTCCCGCCCAAAGTCCACAAGTATACCGTCCCCTCCTGGTTGGATGCCATGATTCTCAAGTGTCTTGAAAAGGAGCCGGACAAAAGATGGCGGAGCGCCACCCAGATGGAGCTCCACGTGGGCAAGGATTTTGCGGTGACAGCGCCGGCGAAGAAACGATAATTGGATGAGGCCTCGCATTGATGGCGAGAGGTCTGGAGCAAATCATGATTATTCGACGCAACACGGAAGAAGAATTGAGACCCGATCAGGTCCGAGCCATGGCCCACGGACTCTATTACCTGGCAGGGATCGACGGTGTCACCGATCGCGAACGGGAGCTCATCGAGACGTTTCTCAAAGAAGGGAATGCGGAGCTGGAACTGGAGAAGCTCTCTCAGATACCCTTCTCCCAAGAGGAGCTGACGTACAGTCTGGATACCATGTTTCTGAGGAAGGCTTTTCTTCGGGTGTGTGTGCTGGTAGCTCGAGCCGACGGCGAAATCTCTCCCGATGAGCTTACGGAGCTTCGACGTCTTGCTCAGGGTCTCGGCATTACAGAGCCGATTGAGGACTTGACCGCGGATCTCTCAGGCCGGGCCCTGGACTGACAGACCATGCAGTACGCGGAATGCACGTTGGGTGGTCCCCACCCGGTACTCGACTATCCCTTCTGTCCGGAATGCGGCGCGCTTTCGCCCGCGATCTCCGCACAGGGGGCTTTCGCTGTGGAGCTGGAAGATATTCCTTCCGAGCAGATTCGCGCTCGGGTCATCGACGGGTTGAAGAATTGGTATCCGGGGATCGATCCTGTCGAGGCCGACGCAAGGCTGAAATCGGGACCCGTGGTGCTCCTGCGGAGCATAGATGAAGATTCTGCTCGACGCGCGCTCGCTTACCTGAACGCATACAAGGCCCCGGGACGCATAAGTGGGGATCAATCTCTCGATTCCTGGATGAGCATCATATGGAATCCGGGTCTGGCAATTGGTGCTGTTGCTCTCGTGGCTGCACTCTTGACCGGTGGTCTGACCGGAATGGCGCTGGCCGCAGGAGGCCTCGGCGCCATGGGAATTGGGGCATTCCTCAAGCGCAAACGCTTTCAACCTCTCTGTCGCCCCTCCCCCTCGTCAGAATTCGATGAGCTAAAAGCTCTTGCCGATGAGTATGCGCGAGTAATTCCCCGACTGGAAAGCGAGGATGCCGCCGTCGTCAACAAGATCGCCCGCACCGGATTTGAGCTCCGCAAACGTTTGCTGACGGATTCAGTGGCCGCCATTGCCGCGGGCGGAAGAACCGGTGAGCTCTATGACAGAGTGACAGAGGCTATCCGAGGTGCTGTGCACCTGGGAGAGTCGATCCTCACTTCTGCAGGGCCTGACAAGGAGAGCTTGCGCGCCGAATTGGAGGGACTGATGGGCCTGCTCGCTCGCACGGACCAGTGGCTTGACAAGGCGGAGGGCAAACTGGGGCCATCGTCCGCAGATTTGGCCCAAAACCTGGACCACCTCACCGAACGGATAGATCGAATCCTCGACACCGTTCGAACCCCTGTCCTGGACTCTGTGCATCCCCGTCCCACAGAGACCGGCCACACCAGGTCAAGGGAGTAAAGTCGACCGCAATTGTGTCACTGCTTGGGAAATATTCGATTGAGCTCTTCGAGCCTCAGCTCACGAGAAATCTGCTTGAGCTTCTTGAACCAGGCCAGACGCTCATGTTTGCTCCCGTGACTTATGGTAGTAATCGATGCGTCTATTACGTCGTTCTCCCTTGTTTCCAAGTCAAAGGCAAGCAGTGATACAAAGGTACAAATCGGGAGGTGAGGCGTACATGGCCAGCAAGAAGATCGAGGCACCGGCAACGCGGGGATTTCTACGCAGCTATTGCTCCGAGCTCACAAGATGGGGGGAACAGCGACCATGATGGATTCATCTCAGTTATCTTGGTCCCGCCTCATGCAGTGGAGGAGCGAATGTCACAGGCGATTCGGCTCTATCCATGACTTGCCGATCAGCTCCGTCCAAGCCGAGCTTCAGCGATTGCTGGAACCAGACAGTCGGGTTCTGGATGTGGGCGCGGGAGCTCACAAACCGTTTCAGAATG
>CAYZET010000174.1:0-10815 GCA_964477215.1 uncultured Syntrophaceae bacterium
CCAGTGCCGCCTTGATCTGGTCGTCATCCGGGTTTGGGATTCTCTTGAGGAGAGCATACGCAGCCAAGATCATGCCCGGCGTGCAGAACCCACATTGGATAGCTCCGGCCTCAATGAATGCTTCCTGAAGAGGATGCAAACGTCCGTTTCGCGCCAATCCCTCGATGGTTGTGACTTCTCGGCCTTCTGCTTTCCACGCGTTCGTGAGGCACGAATTGACCGGCTCTCCGTCAAGCAGAACCGTACAAGCCCCACATTCGCCCACGCCGCATCCCTCCTTAGTTCCCAGCATTCCTAGTTTGTCTCTGAGCACGTGAAGCAGGTTTTCATGGGGAGGAACATCGGGGACAGATTGGTTCTTACCGTTCAGGATGAATTCGAGATTCATGAGGGTACTCACTGTGTCTTCGCAATCGCGGGAAGCAGATTGCTGCCCTGGATGGCTGGTTTTCTGTCCGTCCTCGATTGCCTGGAAGAAAGGAAAATTTCTGGTTGACAAGCCCGCACTTAACTGCTAGTTCAAATTTTTATATATATTTCATTCATCCCGGTCAACGCTTTTTTTGTACGGAAATTATGAAACTCGGGGAACTGCTCAGCACATGGCGGAAACAGAAGGAGCTGACCCTCCAGCAATTGGCCGACGAGATCGGCGTGACGGCCTCGTACATCTCACAAATCGAGCACAGCAAAGTTTCACCATCCCTTGCGACTTTAAAGAAATTGGCAAAAGCTGTGGATCGGAAGACCGTTGATTTCTTTGTCGATGAGCTGATAGACGACCCGATAGTTCTGTCCGAAAAGGAGTGGACGCGAGTTTCGCATCCTCACTGGGACGCCTACGTACGCCAACTGGTTCGCATCGTAGGCAACAAGCTCATGCAACCCTTTTATACCGTCATCGAGCCGGGCGGAGGTACACGCGAGCCGTATTCTCATTCCGGGGAAGAGTTTGGGATCGTCTTGGCTGGAGAGCTAACGCTGCGCGTTGGCGACGACACTCATGTGGTTCCACAAAATTCTTCGTTTTACTATTCGTCTCTGATTCCCCATTCTTGGACCAATGAGGGCAGAGAGCCATGCCGAGTGGTGTGGGTAATCAGTCCACCGTCCTGGTGAAGGAGGCACGTATGGCGGTTACGCTCATAAGAAATGTGGGCTTGATGTTGTCTGGGGACGTGCAAGTCCCGGTATTGGATGCGGATTCTCTGATCGTTCGAGACGGCACGATTGAGGAGATCGGGAAGGAATTGGGGGCTCCGAGCGGAGCGGTCGTGATTGACGCGGGCGGTTGTGCCGTCTGCCCTGGACTCATCGACTCTCATTGTCATGTCGTCCTAGGAGATTACACCCCGCGCCAGCAAATGCAGCGCTTTCTGGAATCCTCGGTTCACGGGGGAGTGACGACGTCGATCTCTGCCGGGGAGGTCCATTTGCCTGGCCGTCCCAAGGATCCTGCTGGTACGAAGGCCTTGGCCATACTAGCAGCAAAGGCATGGGCAAATTTCCGTCCGGGAGGAATGAAAGTTCTTGGGGGAGCGGTTATCCTGGAAAAGGGCTTGACCGAAGCGGATTTCGATGAAATGGCCCGGGAAGGGGTCAAGGTGGTGGGTGAGATCGGTCTAGGGTCCGTCAAGGACCCAGACGAGGCAGCCTCAATGTGCGATTGGGCCAAACAACGGGGCATGGTCGTCATGATGCACTCGGGGGGCACCTCCATACCCGGCTCCTCCGTGGTTGGTGCGGACCAGATTACAAAGGTCCGGCCAAGCGTCGTCTCTCACATCAATGGTGGGCCCACGGCCATGAGCTTCGAGGAAGCGAAACGTGTAGTGGAAAGGACTGATGCGGCGATCGAGATCGTTCAATGCGGGAACGTACACCGTGCAGGGCAAGTGGCCCGATTAATTCGGGAACGCGGGGAGCTCGGTCGTCTCATTCTGGGCAATGATGCTCCTTCCGGCACCGGCGTGGTGACCCTTGGCATTCTACGGAACATTTCGTGGCTCGTTTCCTTGGGTGGAATCGATCCGGCGCTTGCGGTGTGCGCAGGTACGGGAAATACCGCGAAAGTGTACGGACTGAATCGGGGTCTGATTGCTCCTGGATTTGAGGCAGACCTGGTGTTCGCTGACGCTCCAATGGGATGCACTGGCGAAGACCTTCTCTCTTGCCTGCAGGAGGGTGACACTCCAGGTGTGTCCATGGTCTTGGTCGATGGAAAGATAGTCGTTACCCAAAGCCGCAATACACCGCCGCCGAATCGAAAGGCCAAAGTGGTTTGACTCGCTGTTCCACGCATGCAAAAATGAGGAGAAAAACCATGGAGATACGCAAGTTGGTCACCGTAGTGGAGGAAACGCACCGGGAAATGGACCGCCCCGTCATTCCGCCCACCCGTAAGGCTGCTGCAATTGCAGTGGTCAAAAATCCGTTTGCACGCCAATATGTGGAAGATCTGACTGAGCTGATGGACATGGGAGCGGAGTTGGGCGGTCTCCTGGGCCACCGGTGTCTGGAAGCCCTGGGAATCGGACCCGAAAAAGCAGAGAGCTATGCCAAGGCCTGCGTCGTTGGCCTTCGTGGAGAATTGGAGCACGCCGCGGCCATTTTGCACCCCAAACTGGGCAAGCCTTTTCGCGATGCGCTGGGTAGGGGCTTGGCGCTCATCCCATCGGTGAAGAAACGAGGCCCTGCAGGCTGCACTGTGGATGTTCCCATCAACCACAAGGATGCAGCGTTCATTCGCTCGCATTTCGACGGCATGACAGTATCGGTGGAGGACGCACCCCTTCCCGATGAGCTGATGGTGGTGCTTGTCGTCACCGATTCGGGTCGACCGCTCCCAAGGGTGGGCGGGTTGACCGTTGCAGACGCGAAATTCGAGGACGGTCTGCGGTAGCACGCAGCCATTCACCTGGTCCATTAGTGAAGGGATGGACCGGAGAACACGAGAGGAGGAGCGTCGTGAAGAAAATCGCTTGGCTATTGCTTGGCCTGTTCGTCTTGAGCGTGCCACTCCTGGCAGCCAGCCCTGCTTTAGCAGAGAGTGGATCCAAATTGCACCTTAAATTCAGCACCTGGCATCCCCCTGCAAGCCGAGAGGTGACGACCGTCTGGATTCCTATGCTCGAGGAGCTCAAGAAAAGGAGTGACGGGCGCATAACGTACACGATGTACGCTGGCGGAGCCCTAGGCAAAGGACCCGAGCACTTCGACATCGTCCGCAAGGGTCTCTCCGACATGGGGTACTTCACGGCCACCTGGACTCCCGGCCGGTTCCCTCTGACGGATGTTCTGTCCCTGGCCACGTGGGTCGACGGCAAGGAGCTGGCCACGTCCATTGGCAACGAGATGCACGAAAAGATGCTTAACAAGGAGTTTGAGGATGTGAAGGTTTTGGAGCTCAATGGGTGCATCCAAGCCTTCATCTGGACCACCAAGCCGGTTCGCACCATCGAGGATCTAAAGGGACTGAAGCTTCGATCTCCGGGCGGGATGCAGACCATGTATATCAAGGCGCTTGGTGCGGAACCCGTATTCATGCCGTTGGGCGACGTATACATGGCAATGGACACTGGCACCATCGATGGTCTGGTGACATGCCCGCCTCTGGTTCTGGCCTTCAAGCTGTATGAAGTTGCCAAGTACGGGGTGAAAGCCACCTTCGGATGTGTTTCCGAGGGCGTGGTAATGAATAAGAAAGTGTGGGAAAAGACTCCGCCTGACCTCCAAAAGATTATCCTGGAAGTATGCAGTAATCCCTTTGCCACTACCCATGGGCTCGGCAAGAAGACCTACGCTGAGATGATGGAAGAACTGAAAGCTAAGGGCGTGCAGATCTATGACCTGCCCAAGGACGAGGAGACGAAGTGGTTCGAACGCTTTCAGGGAGCCACCAAGGAATGGGTAGCAGATCTGGAGAAAAAGGGGCTTCCTGCAAAAGAGGCCGTAATACTGTTCGGCCAGGCAGCCAGTAAGCATGGTACCACGAGCGTGGCCATTCCTCCAGAATGGCAGGAAAAGGCGGCCAAGTAATCACAAAACCTGCAAAGCTCGAAAGCGATCGGGGAGACCATGTTTGAGAAGTTGAAAGGTATCATTCAGAAGGCCACGCGGGCGCTCGCCTACATCGGAATGGCGCTGGTACTGCCCATGATGCTCCTAACTTCGGCTGATGCTGTGGCTCGGGACTTCTGGTCTCGACCGATCCCCGGCGCTTTCGAGCTATCCAGCTACATGCTGTCGATCTTTGTTCTGCTGGGATTGGCATATGCACAGCAGACGAAAGATCATGTACGCGCAACGATGCTTGTCAGTAGGCTGCCTGAGAAGGTTGCCGCATCCATCGCCATCGTTACCACTCTGCTGTGCATGTTCATCGTGGCAATTCTTTTCTGGCAAGGCATCGTTGTGGCGTGCGAAACTCAGAGCGTTTCCGACATGCTCCGTATTTCCCAGTTCCCCTTCCGATTGCTCGTGTCTGTGGGCGCTTTGTTTCTCTTTCTCGAATTCGGATTCGACCTGGTGGAATCCGCCCGGAAGTTGGTGTCATGAGCTCAGATCCAGTCATAGTAGGCATATTGGGCACACTCCTCGTGTTCATCCTCATATTCTTGGGCATGCCTATAGCCTTCGCCATGATGTTCGCGGGATTCGTGGGACTGACCGTGCTTTCGTCCGTTGAAGCTGCGCTTCCCGTGACAGCGAGCACGTTGTGGGAAGTAGCATCCTTTTATCCGTACACGGTGATCCCTCTGTTCATCATCATGGGCTCTTTTGCCGGCAGCTCGGGCATCACCACCGAATTGTACTCGTCTTTCGACAAGTGGACCCGGCGCCTTCCAGGCGGTTTGGCCATAGCCACTATCGGTGCCTGTGGCGGGTTCGCGGCTGTCTGTGGATCATCGGTAGCCACTGCAGCGACAATGGGAACCGTAGCTCTGCCAGAGATGGAACGGTTCAAATACGACCAGCGTTTGGCCACGGGAAGTGTCGCGGCGGGCGGCACTCTGGGATTTCTCATACCGCCCAGCATTGGGTTTGTGGTGTACGGCATGCTCACCGAGCAGTCTATCGGGAAGCTGCTCGTGGCCGGCATTTTGCCAGGCGTCCTTCTCACGTTCGCGTACATCGC
The DNA here is from genome assembly GCA_964477215.1 of uncultured Syntrophaceae bacterium. Classification (GTDB taxonomy): domain Bacteria; phylum Desulfobacterota; class Desulfomonilia; order Desulfomonilales; family Desulfomonilaceae; genus JBFMDN01. Next base: position 5,138 of record CAYZET010000174.1, read on the forward strand.
TATCGTAGTGGCCTGGGTGAGGCTCTTTCCCAATGCAGCCCCCACGAATCCGAATGAGGTTACATGGGGAGAGAAATTCCGCGCTTTGTATGGCGTCAGGGAGCCCTTGTTCATTTTTCTCTTTGTCATGGGTGGCATCTATTTGGGCTTTTTCACGCCCGATGAGGCAGGAGCGATCGGAGCAACGGTGCTCCTGTTGATATCCCTCATCAAGCGAAAACTTACCTTTCCAGCCCTCTTTGTGGCCATGACAGAGGCGATACGCATTTCCGTTATGGTATTGATGCTCGTAGCCGGCGCCAATGTATTTAGTTATTTCATGGCGTTGTCCACCATTCCCATACAAGCGGCCAATTGGGTCGCGGGACTTCAGGTTTCTCCCTACGTTATTCACGCGGTGATCATCCTGATCTTTCTGATCCTGGGGTGCTTCCTCGATGCCATCTCAATGATGGTGCTGACCCTGCCGGTTATCTTTCCGGTCATTCTGGCACTCAACTTCGATCCTATCTGGTTCGGGGTTATTGCGGTCTTAATGATGGAAGCCGGATTGATCACGCCTCCCATGGGTCTGAACATCTTCACCGTGGCAGGAGTTGCCAAGAATACAAGTGTCGAAACCATTATAAAAGGTGTGACACCATTTCTTCTCGCAATCATTGTGGTGGCAGTTATTCTCACTGCGTTTCCTCAGATATCCCTCTTTCTGCCGGGCATGATGAAACGATGAGACGGCGAGCGGCCTCCAGTGACCGCACAGCGGGAATCGGCACCTGGGAGGATGGGAGACCGGACGCTCCGGAGACTGTCTCCCAAACGGGCAGTACCACTGAATCGAGGAACTTCGTTGCAGGGACGGTTCGTGAACCGCCTAAAATCAGGGCGCTTCTCGAAGCGCCCCTACAGACGCATCTCTATGTCAAGAGAGCTCTGAGACAGTTTCCTTTCCTGCAGTCCGGGGACGGGTTCCATCTATTTCTCGGTCCATTAGCCAGTGGTAGCCGAGAAGACTTTGCATGGAAGATTACGCTGAGGCTTCTAAGAAAAGGAGATTGAAATGGCTTTGCTGCCGGAAGTCAAAAAGCATTACGGAATGCTCAAGCTGCTTATCGACGGTGAATGGGTCGAATCCAAATCTAGTCAGATACACGAAGATGTCAATCCAGCAACAGGGGAGGTCATAGCGGAATTTCCCACAGCGACCACTCAAGAGGCTCGGGCCGCTGTAGAGGCAGCCCAACGTGGATTCGAGGCGATGCGCCGTATCCCCCTCAGGGAACGAGCCAGGATGCTCTTCGACATGCGCCAAAGATTCGAGGAGCACTTCGACCGGCTCACCCGAGTGCTGACTCAGGATCACGGTCGCACTATCAAGGAATCTGTCGGGTCAGTTCGTCGGGTAATCGAGAATATTGAATCCGCGTGCTCGGCAGCGTACGGGCTCGTGAGCAGAAACGAGCACCTGGATGAGCTGGCCAACGGAATCGACATGTGGCTAACGTGGGAGCCTCTCGGTGCATTTCTCATTGTAACCCCGGGCAATATTCCCATGCACGCATGGTCGTCATTCGTTCCGTACGCCCTTGCCGCGGGATGCTCGGTTGTGGTTAGCCCGAGCCGTCAGGACCCGGTCGCTGCGGAGTACATCTGTCGGGCGGCTCTCGATGCAGGCTGGCCTAAAGGGGCTATAAACCTTATCCATGGCGGAAGGGAGATCAACAAGTACATCCTACAACAACCCGAAATACAGGGCCTGGGATTTATCGGATCGACCCACGCCGGATGGGAGCTGTTCAAGCTGTGCGGAGAGCTTGGCAAGAATTCTTCCATCAACGGAAACGGAAAGAACACTGTAGTGATTATGCCGGATGCGAACGTTAACGCAGTGGTCCCGTATGTCAGGCAGGGATGCTTTGGTATGACAGGTCAACGCTGCCTGGGTTCGGACAACGTCGTAGTCGTAGGCGCTGTGTACGATGAGTTCAAGGAGCGCTTTTCAGCGGAAGCCCGGAGCATGAAGCTCGGCTACGGACTGGACGAATCCACGGCCATGGGGCCGTATTGCACAGCGGCCGGCCGGAGCAAGGTCGAACAGTGGCTCGAGCGAGCGTTGACCGAAGGGGCTGCCATGGTTCACGACGGGAGAATTCTGCCGCCTGAGCTGGAAAAAGGCTTTTTCATGGGACCCACGATCATCGAGAACGTGCGACCGGACATGGAAATTGCTAAGGAAGAAGCCTTCGGCGCTGTTGCCAGTCTCATTCGAGCCGACAACCTGGACGAGGTCATTCACTGGATAAACACTGCCACCGACCTCGGCCACTCCGCATGCATAATGACCGAAAGCGGACGCCACGCTCGAAAGTTCGCTCGTGAGGTGAATGTGGGAAATGTCGGCATTAACGTTGGGGTGCCCCAGCCATATGCCTTTTTTCCCCTCGGTTCGAAGCGCAAATCGTTCTTTGGAGGAGCTAAGAGCAGAATGGCATCCATGCGGTTATTCTTAGATGAGAAGACCGTAACTGCCCGGTGGGTTTAGGGCCTTTTGCAAGGACGTGAGACCCCTCGAACGGCTCCCGAAAGCCTCTTCTGCAGAGAACGCTTCCGGAAAACTGTGTTCTATGATGAATTGGTCCCGTCTTCTCCGGACGGGACTCAGCATCCCAAAAGTTCTCCCAAAGGTTTTTCTCGGATGTCGCGGAGGCCTTGAGTACGCGCCGGCTTCTTGGTGACATCGAATTCGGCATTACTGGTTCGCCGGTTAAAGGCGCTTGACTTTGCCTGAGACCGACAATAAGGTGAATCGAACACGTCGCCAACAGGGTCAGCTATGATCAGACGTCTTTCTGAGGAATTTTTTGAGGAGTTTCATCGGCTCGACCAGCGGCTCTCGGAAGATGAAACGAAGCCGAAACGTGTAATACAATTTACATCCTCACGTTTCTCAGAGGGGGTGACATCGGTTGCATTAGCATTTGCGACGTACTTGGCCGAAACCCACGGATCGGGCAAGGTGCTTGCGGTGGAAGCCAACTTGAGAAGTCCTGCGTTTTATCACGTTCTCGGCGTCGCCGCTGAGCCATCCCTCGCCGCAATCCTGAAAGATGGATCAAGTCTGCAGGAAGCAATTCATGAGGTTCCGGGCTTGGACTTTCAGGTGATTCCCGCGGGAGCAACACCGCTCGAGGATAGTGATTCGCTGCACAAGTCCGCCCCCCAGAGAATCAGGATATACCTGGAAGAGCTCCGACAGGGCTTCCAGTATATTTTGATAGACAGCGCACCCGCTGGGAAGATGGTGGACTCAGCGGTCTTGTCGCGGTATGCGGACGGGGTGGTGATCGTTGTGGAAGCGAACGTGACCCGATCGGAAGTACTAGAAAACACTATAAAGACCCTAAGAACCCACCGGGCCAACATCCTGGGAATCGTCCTGAACAAGCGTGATCTCCACATTCCGAAGTGGCTTTACCGTTTCTTGTGAGCCGAGCCCGCTCGGGTACAAAAACACGACTGGTCCGAGGATGGAGTGAAAGCCTTTTTCGAGGGGTGGGAGAGAGGATGTTGGCTTTCGGACATGGGTCGGTGAGCGCTCCAATGGCTATCCATAGCCCTTCCCCCTGGTCTCCGCTTCGGTTCTGTATGGTTACGAACAGCGTGTACGCGCGCGACGTGCGCGTGAAGAGGTACGCAGAGTATCTTGCCGATGACGGCCATTGGGTGGACGTGGTTTGTCTCGCTTCAGAAGACGGCTTACCGCAAGATAGTCACCCGGGTGTAACGGCTCACCCCATAGCGCTGACCCGACGGCGACAGGAAGGTTTTCGGCTGGTCACGAACTGGGCGGAGCTGTGGGCCTTGATGTTTGCCAAGGTATCTCGACTGGACCTACAGAAGCCTTACGACTGCATACATATTCACAATATGCCGGACTTACTTGCCTTCTGCGGTCTGATTCCACGTCTGCGAGGCTGCCCTCTTCTTCTCAACATTCATGACCCCGTACCAGAGGTGGCGCGCTCGAAACTAGGGCTCTCGGCCTCCAGCCGCATCGTAAGGATCCTGGCCCTTATAGAGAGGGCCTCGGTAGCATTCAGCACTCACGTAGTGACCGCCACGCCGGCATTCCGGAGAGCCCTCATCGCTCGAGGCGTACCTCCGGAAAAGATCACCGTGATTGTGAATGCTGCTGACACCAGGTATTTTGGTGGAAACATCGTCCACAGAGTGCGCTCGAAACCATGCGAAAGGTTCGTCGCTCTCTATGTGGGAACCGTTGCCAAGCGGTATGGCCTACACATTTGTGTCGAGGCGTTGCCCTGTCTCAAGGAAGCAATTCCCGGTCTCCAGTTGCGCGTCGTTCCGAAGATTCGCGAAGAAGGTAAGGCTCTTGACGAGTGTCTGCGATTGGCGGATCGCCTAGGAGTGAGGGATCTCGTTCGAGTCGACAATCCTGTCAGCCTTGATATGATGCCGCGCGTCATGGCCGAGTCAGACCTGGGCGTGTATCCGGCTCTCAGTGACTGCCACATGGATGTGGCTCTCTCTCTAAAAATTCCCGAAATGGCTATGGTCGGGCTTCCCATCGTGTCGACGAGATTGCCTGTGCTCGAAGAGCTCTTCGGTGAAGATGCTATCGCCTTTGTCCCACCAGGCGATCCGATCGCGCTGGCAAACAAGATCCTAGAGCTGTACAGTGCTCCCGCGCTGAGGGAGAGTCTCTCGCGGAATGCAGCCAGGAGATCTGCCGCTCTGTCGTGGAAGCTGCAATATGAACAGTATTGTGCCCTCCTGGAAAAGATTCTGCAGAAAAGGATCGTTCTTGGCACACAAGGAGCGAACGAGTTTTCCCCCCAACCTGATTCCTGACACCGAAGGGACCACATGCTTGCGTCATGCGCCCGTATCCACGGGAGAAAACGGCAATCGAGAGGGTTCTCTCCGAAATGGAGCCGATCCAATTGACGGAGCATCCTATGCGGATCTTGCATATACTTCATCGTTCGATTCCCGGTACTCACGGGTACGCAATAAGGAGCCGGGAGATCGTTGAGAATCAACGAGCGCAAGGATTGGAGCCGCTCGTCGTGACTTCTCCGTCCCAGGCGCCCCAGGGCGACCTGGATCAACAGGGAAGCGAAATCATCGGGGGAGTCCGGTACTTTCGTACCTGCGTGCGGCTCCTGAGGCCAACGAGAGAAGTTCATGACGATAGGCCGGTCAGGTCTGCTCTGAGAGTGGCGCAGAATGTTTTGTTGCTCAAGCGAGCCTCGTGGATCGCGCGAACATACCGCCCTGCTGTCATCCATGCTCATTCGCCCTTCACATGCGGCATTATCGGAGACCTCGTTGGGTGGGCGCAGGGAATCCCGACCGTATACGAGGTTCGGGGTATCTGGGAGGATTCCCATGTGGGTCGATTCGGCTTGGAGGAGCAATCGATCCGGTACCGAACGGTAAGACACCTGGAAACCAGGGCGGCTAAGGGAGCTGACCGCTGCTGTGTCATCTGCGAAGCACTTCGGGATGAAATGGAATCTCGCGGAGTGTGCACAGACAAACTGGTGATAGTCCCCAACGGTGTGGACGTGAGCGCGTTCTCACCAGGGCCTGCCGATCCTGCTTTGAGAAGGAGCCTCAACCTGGAAGGAGCACTCGTCATAGGGTACATAGGGTCC
>CAYZET010000175.1:0-10798 GCA_964477215.1 uncultured Syntrophaceae bacterium
GAATCGGGGAGACGGATCACGAACTTCAACGGGATTTCCGACCGCGTCCCCTGGTACGAGAAACGGACCATAAGCGTCAGTCGATCCTTGAAATCCGTGACGTTGATCGTGCGGCTTTCGCCAACAAATTGCCATTCGTCGTCTTTGAATATCGCGGGCCCGAATTGCAGATTGTAGATGGATACTTTGCCGGGCATCTGCCAGGAAAGCTCGCCAGGGGTCTCCGTGACCGGAGGAGCGGCCGAAGTGGTCGGCTCCGGCGTCGCCTCCTCCTCACCCAAAGCTCTGGGGACGCCAAGCACAGTTTCCGAGACAGGGAACAGTATGAGCAGCAAGAGAACGAACAAGAAACATCGCTTACGTCTCAGGCCGGACGTCACAACGTGTCTCATGCGCCCCACCACTTCGGTTTGATTGGTTTGGCTGTGACTTCCGGGCCCCTGAGCGCTGGGTGATCTGACCAAACACCTCCCCCGAATTCTTCTCGCACCTCCGGTCTGCCGACCGTGGCCCCGGTTGGGGTTTCTTCCTCCTCGCTCCTGTCGAAAAAATCGAAGAACTGGTCGCCAGCCCTGGTTCCGCTGGTTTCTTCGCCTTCTGTTTCCTTTCTCCTTCTGGACCCGAGATAGCTGAACAACCAGGAAAGTAGGATAATGACTATCAGGGGGATGAGACTGTACAGCAGGTTATCTATTTTTTCCATAGGGTTGTTCCTCCGACGATCTCCGAGCCATCTAAAGTTATGATGCCACAAAACTCGGTTTGCTTCAATTGCCTGATGAAGAGTTGATCCGCTGAGCTCTGTCAGAACCTCCGTGAGGGGGCCATCCTCCCCCGGATTGGCGACATTCGCGATTTTGTGTTGAAAAATTACCCGCTCATAGGGTACATTACATCGCTCGTCTCACGGACAAAAGACTTCCAAAAGCCTTAAATCGAGGAGGTAGAGGAAAATGGGCGCTCGCATCCATAACTTCAACCCAGGTCCTGCTGCATTGCCGTTGTCTGTGCTCGAAGAAGCCAAGTCAGCGCTCATTGATTTCCGTGGCACCGGCATGTCCATTGCCGAGATCAGCCACAGATCTTCCGTCTTTGAGGAGGTGCTCAACGACGCTGTGGCCAGGATCAAGCGGTTGCTCAATCTGCCGGACAAGTTCAAAGTCCTCTTCCTCCAGGGAGGCGCGAGCTCGCAGTTTTTCATGATTCCCATGAACTTGATCCCGGAAGGGAGCTCCGCAGACTATATCAACACCGGCTCCTGGTCCACCAAAGCCATCAAGGAAGTGGACATTCTAGGCAAGCAGTACAAAGTGATTGCTTCGAGTCAGGACAGAGACTTCTGTTATATTCCCAAGGAGTACACGGTTACGCCCGGAGCAGCGTATCTCCACTTCACGTCGAACAACACGATCAAAGGGACGCAATGGCGCGAATTCCCTTCAGCCGGGGATGTGCCTCTCATCTCTGACATGTCGTCAGACATCTTGAGCCGTCCGTTCGATCCGACCCCGTTCGGCCTGATTTATGCCGGAGCGCAGAAGAACCTGGGCCCTGCGGGGGTGACCGTAGTGATAATTCGAGATGACATGCTCGACCGGGTCCCCAAGAACTTGCCCACCATGCTCAAGTACACGACACACGCGGAGAAGAATTCCTTGTACAATACACCTCCGTGCATAAACATCTATGTTGTCGACCTGGTGCTTGCGTGGCTGGAAGACACCATCGGCGGACTCGAGGCCATGGAGAAACTTAACCGTGAAAAGGCGGACCTGCTGTACACATTCATTGATGAAAGCGGATTCTACAAGGGAACGGCGGACGCTGACAGTCGCTCTCTCATGAACGTAACGTTCCGCCTTCCGTCGGAAGAACTGGAAAAGGAGTTTGTGGCAGCGGCCTCCCAGAGCGCCCTGGGCGGCCTCAAGGGGCATCGTTCGGTAGGGGGATGTCGAGCCTCGTTGTATAACGCCATCGGAATCGAGTCGGTTCGTGCGTTGGTAGATTTCATGAAGGATTTCGAGGCAAAGCGGGGCTGATCGCCATGCGGCCGCGTATTTTGGGGGTGGAAGGAATTTCCAGGCCGGCGGGGACAACGCTTCTCGCTTGCCCAGCAGAAAGGACAGAAATGAGCTACCACGTCCTCGTTGCTGACAATCTTCATGAGAAGGGGATCGAGCTTTTTGCTTCGCATCCCGACTTCCAGGTACAAATTAATACAGGCCTGTCGCCCGACGCGTTGAAGGAGGTCATCGGTCCGTTTCATGCGTTGGTGGTCCGGAGCGCCACCAAAGTGACTGCCGATGTTCTTGCCGCCGCGAAGGGGCTCAGGATTATCGGTCGAGCAGGCACAGGCCTGGACAATGTGGACGTCAGGGAGGCCAGCCGGCGGGGCATCGTCGTGATGAACACTCCGGGTGGCAACTCCGTGGCAGCAGCCGAGCATACCATCGCGCTCATCATGGCGGCTCACCGCCATATCCCTGCCGCAAACGCGTCCATGAAACAGGGGAAGTGGGAGAAGAAATCCTTCCAGGGCCGCGAAATGGCAGGGCGAGTCCTGGGAGTAATCGGGCTAGGCAAGATAGGCGGCCTTGTGAGCAGGCGCGCTTCTCGCGGGCTCAAGATGAAGGTGCTCGGATACGATCCCGTTACGACCTCCGACGCGGCAGCTCAGGCAGGCATCACGCTAGCTACGCTCGAAGACATATTCCGGAAGGCGGATATCATCACAGTCCATACGCCGCTCAATGATGAGACCAGGAACCTTGTTGACGCCCGCGCGTTTTCGCTCATGAAGGATGGTGTCATGATCGTCAACTGTGCTCGAGGCGGCATTATAAACGAGGATGCGCTCTTGGCAAACCTGGAATCGGCAAAGGTGAGCGTCGCTGCTCTGGACGTATTTTCTGTCAGTCCACCGGGAGACCATCCTCTTGTCATGCACCCGCGGGTGATAGCGACACCACATCTGGGAGCGGCCACAGATCAGGCCCAGGAGCGTGTTGCCGTGTCGATTGCCCAGCAGATCATCGATTATCTGGCTCACGGGGTTATACGCAACGCTGTCAACGTTCCCGCGATCGATACAGCTCTTGGTCAGAAGATCGGACCGTATGTGGAGCTTGCCGGCAGACTGGCCCAATTTCTCGCGGGACTTGCGCCTGCCGGAATGGCCGAGGTGTCTGTAGAATACTGGGGCGAGATGGCTTCCTGGGACGTCATGCCAATCACGAACGCTGTACTTGTCGGCCTCCTCGCGCGGTCCGAAGGAATGGACGTGAACCAGGTGAACGCCCCCTTCATCGCGGAGGAGCGAGGCATTAAGGTCCTGGCCACGACGATGAAAGAGAGCTCCGATCACGGGTCGTCACTAAAAATTTCGCTCACGTGCACCGAGGGGTCAGTCTTGAGTGTGCACGGTGCTCTCATCCAGCGCATCGGATTCGAGCCCCGAATCATTGGCATTAACGACTTTATCACCGAGGCTGTGCCCGCAGGGGCCATGCTGGTCGTGACCAACAGGGACATCCCCGGAATGATTGCGGGAATGTCTGGCGCACTGTCCGCTGGTGGCGTCAACATTGCCCAGATGAATCTCTCCCGGGAGTCACCGGGAGGGAAGGCCATGTCCATCTTGAACCTGGACAGTCCTGCTAGCGAATCGACTCTGGATGCAATTCGCAGCATTCCGGGTATCCTGAGTGTACAACAGGTAGTCCTCGATTCTTAGAGCGCAATATCATGATGTAGAAAGGTAAGCTGCTTTGAGCACTTTGGTGGTTGTGGGAACTCAGTGGGGGGACGAAGGCAAAGGCAAGATCGTTGATCTGCTCACGGGCCGTGCAGATGTGGTCGTGCGTTTTCAGGGCGGAAACAACGCGGGTCATACCTTGAAGGTTGCCGGCGAACAGATAATAGTTCACTTGATTCCGTCTGGCATTCTGTACCCGAACACGCTCAACATCATCGCCAACGGAGTGGTCGTGGACCCAAAAGTCCTTCTCGAGGAAAAGGACGAATTGCGCAAGAGAGGGCACTTTCAGCGGGACGAGCAACTGATCATCTCCGAACGTGCCCAAGTGATAATGCCCTATCATAAGGTGATCGATCACGCCCGCGAGGAAATTCTCGGCCACGCGAAGATAGGAACTACGGGCAGAGGTATCGGGCCAGCCTATGAGGATAAGGCCTCCCGAATGGGCATTCGGATAAGCGACCTGATAAGACCTGACCGGCTGAAGGAGCGGGTGACGGGATCGCTGGAAGAAAAGAATTTCCTGATCGAGCACCGTTTTGGCCGTCCCAAGCTAAACCCCGATGAGATAGTGGACGAATACCTCGAGTACGGTCGCCTCCTAAGACCGCACATCCAAGATACGACCGCAGTGCTGTGGACAAAAATATCCGGTGGAGCCCGCGTGCTCTTCGAGGGGGCTCAGGGCACCCTCCTGGACATCGATCATGGCACGTACCCCTTCGTGACCTCTTCCAACGTGGTCTCGGGTAATGTGTGCTGCGGATCGGGAGTGAGCCCCTTGAGACTCCAGCAGATCTGGGGAGTGGTGAAGGCCTATTCCACGCGCGTCGGCCAGGGAGGATTTCCCACGGAATTGCACGATCAGCTCGGTGATCTTATTCGTGAAGGGGGCCACGAGTACGGCGCCACTACCGGTAGACCTCGGCGTTGCGGCTGGTTGGACATGGTAGTGCTGAATCACAGCGTCCGTCTCAATGGCATCACCGGCATTGCCCTCACGAAGATGGATGTGCTCACCGGAATAAACCCCATCAAGATCTGCATCGGATACGATCTGGACGGCAAACCTATTGACCGGGTCCCTGCGGACATGGGCGATCTCGAGCGAGTCGTTCCCCGTTATCGGGAGGTGAAAGGCTGGGAAGAATCACTGGGAGATTGCCGCTCTTTCGACGACCTGCCGAAAAACGCGCGGGATTACGTGGAGACCATCGAGCACCTAACGGGCGTTCCGGTCACGCTCGTCTCCGTGGGACCGGCACGGGACCAAAGCATACTAAGGAAATCTCCCTTTTGAGGGAGCCTGTCTGCCGGGGCTTTGTGGCAACCTTCTTTCCTAATATGGGGAATGAAAATCGCAGTGGACTTCCGCGCATTGCCGATGGCAGGCAGGGACGGCGCGGAAAGCAGGCGACCTGAGGAACGTTCGTGTCCGGACGACGGAGCCGATTGGCCCGGGACGGGGGGTTCCGCTGCTGCTGGCACTTGCCTGACGGCGCTTTTTGTGGCGGCTGCCTATAATAATGGCCATTTCTCCAGCGTGACAATGACGGGTGAGACGCCCGTCAAACCGGTCTGCGATCCTCCCATATGTCTCCTCGACACGCGAGAAACGGACACAACTTTTGGCAATGACCATGTTAACGAAATCCGTGATCACTATGATTGCCGGCGCGTCAGGTGTCTTCTGCCTGGGTGCTCATGATTATGGGCTGTCCTTCACCGATGATGTCTTTTCCTCGAATGATGACCCAATCCCCCTCATGTAGGCCCTCACGAGCTTCCGCGTACACGTCGTTGAGAGTGCCCACCCGTATCGACTTAAGGTGCGCGGTGCCATCTCTCGTGGCAGTGAAGACTCGGTTCTGGTGGTTGACGCGCATTTGATCCATGAGAGCCGCGGTAGGGAGTCGGACTACTCGCTTTGTCTCGCTGTAAACCACGTCGCCCCGAGCGAACATGCCCTGGAGAAGCCTCATGTCCTTGTTATCGATATAGATCCGTATTTCAAAAAGGTTGGCATCGTTGGAAGCCGGGTCAATGAAGGAAAGCTTGCCTTTGAACGTCTCTCCTGGATAGGAATCCACCGTGACCTCTGCATCAACACCTTCTCCAAGGATTCTCTTCACATTCAGCTTAGCTATCTCTGTGTCCGAGAGATATGCCTGAAGATACACCCGGCTGAAATCGCTTATCTGGAAGAGCTTGCCGGATTCCGGTACCCAGTCACCTTTCTCGATGAACCGTTTTGAGATTCGTCCGGAAATCGGTGCGATCACGCGACATTTCGTCAGATCGTTCATTGCCTTGGCAAGGGTGGCTCGGTCCGCCTCCACCTGAGCTGCTATTTCTTGAAATTCTGAGAGCTTCTGCTCGTACGCGGTCCCGCTGATCGTTCCCGATTCGAAGAGCTTCCGGTTCTTCTCCCATTCTATCCGTCTGTAAGCGAGAGTCGCTTCATCTTTCTGCAGCGTGGAAGAGGCATGATTCGCTGTCTCCTTGATTTTTGTATCATCGAAGACGAGGAGCACATCTCCCTCTCTCACCGCCTGTCCGTCTGTTACCACGATCGATTTGACCTGTGCGGACACTTCCGACGAGACAACGGTGTTGGCTATGAACCTGAGGGAACCTGAAGCCTTGACCGAATGGCGAATGTCACCCACGTCCACCTTGTGCACCCCTACTCTCACGGCCCTGGGAGCCGGTTTCTTGGCTTTCGTGTCCTTGCAGCCCGAAGAGAAGAGAAGCGCACCGGCAGAAGCAAGGATCACCGCAAAGCCGAACCAGGCTCGGAGACTTCGAGTCCTGGCCCTCGAGCGACCGGACGTCTCCCGTTCGGTCTCTGTCGTGCTCCACTCTGAAGGGTAAGGACTATCTCCGTTTTGATTCTGGGTATTAGGTACTATTCCGTTCATTGACACGTGACTATCCTCGATGCTCCTGTGCAATTAGAGCACATTCATCCTTTCCGAGGAGTATGCTCAACATCGTCGAACACTAAGGGCTGAACTTTCCAGTAACGCTTCTTTATGTCGTCTAAAAGTGCGAAAACCACAGGAATGAGTATGAGGGTAAACAAAGTGGACACCGCCAGCCCGCCGACTACTGCCGTGGCAAGCCCATTGTAGATCTCAGACCCCGATCCTTGTTTCAGCGCGAGAGGGAGCATACCGAGGACCATAGCAATGGAGGTCATAAAAATCGGTCGCATCCTCCTGGAGCTCGCCAAGATAAGTGCTCGATCCCGCTCCACTCTCTGCTCGTCCATGAGCTGCACCGCGTATGTTATGAGCAGGATTGCGTTCTTGACCACCAGGCCTACCATCATGATGTACCCGAGCATCGTGAACGAGTCAAAGTTGACGCCGGACACGGTAACAAGGACGTTGGCGCCTACCACGGACAGAGGAACGCTTAAGAGGATGGACAGGGGCTTGAGAAACGATTGAAACTGCATGACCAGCAACAGATATACAACGACCACCGAGAGGGGAAACACAAATTTTATTGCCTTCGTAAGCGCGCTCAATTCATTGACCGCTCCGACGGGTACCACTGCATATCGTGGAGGGAGTGCTACCTTTGAGTTGATCTTTCCCATGACCTCGCGGAAGACGTCCTCGAGAGGGCGATCTTCTATGGTAAGCTGGACTCTCGCGCTCCGTTTGGAATTGTAATGATTTATCTGCATGGGGCCGAACGTGGTCTCAACAGAAGCCACGGCAGTCAGAGGAACCTGAACGGAGCTGTCGCGGGAGGAAGTCAAAATGATGCGGCCCACGTCCGCGACCGTCTGCAGATTCGTTTCACTACCCATAACCCTGATGTAGTAGTACCGGCCCGCAACGTCGTACTGAGAAACCGTCTTCTGGCCGCCCACCGCGGCTTCCACTGCATCCGCGATTTCCTTGACCTCAAATCCCAGGTATGCGGCGCGATCGTGGTCCACCCGGATCTCCACCTGGGGTTTTCTTAAGGCCAGGTCCGTATAGCGGAACACAACACCGCTGGTGTCTGCTCCTATTGCCATGACCTGGTTAATAATCGGCTCGAGGATTTCGTAACTCGTTCCCATTACCCGCACGTCTACCACATTGGATCTGGAAAAAATGTTGCCGAACAGCGGGAATTTGATCGGGTTCACGACACGAAGTGGAAGATCCTGGGAATACTCATGGGCTTTCCGAGCTATCTCCTCGACGCTCACCCCGCTGTCTTCCTGCCGCTCGCAGACAATGTAGATGTGGTTGCGGTGGCTGTTCCTGTTGGGGATGGCGACCAGGTGTCGAACACCCTTGATGTTTTTCCACCGATCTTCGAGGACCTGCATGTACCTGCTCGTTTCCTGCAGGCTCGTTCCTTCCGGCGGTTCCACTTGCACGCGAATGAGGTTCGTGCCGCCAGTGGGGAGGTATCCCATTCCTGGAAGCATCCAGATAGAGACAGCGAACAGGATCAGGCTCGAGCAGATGAGAGCGACCTTTTGGAGATATCCAGCCAGAAAGATCTCGAGCCATCTCAAGATCGAGCGAGACACCACAGCCCCCACACGATCCAATGCAGTGAAGGGAGCCAGAATCGTCTTCAGAAGTCCCGTGGGCTCCCTATCTTCCCTCATCCACCGGGAGGCCAGCATTGGGACCACTGTGAAGGCATCGAACAGGGACAGGAAAATCGCCACGGAAATAACGAAGGCAACAGGTGCGAAGAGGGTGCCAACCTCGCCGGACAGCATCAGGATAGGCATGAACACAGCGGCAGTAGTTACCGTGCACATAAAGGCAGCCATCCCCACTTCCCGAGTTCCGTCCACGCATGCCTTGACAATGCTCTTGCCCTCTTCGTATCGATGGCGGTGAATGTTTTCCAGGACGACAATAGCGTCGTCGACGATCAAGCCGATGGAAAGGGCCAAACCTGCCAGGGAGAGCACGTTGATTGAGTATCCGAACAGGTACATCCCCACGAAAGTTCCAATAATGGACACAGGGATGGACGTGCCAACAATGAGGATGCTCCTCCAGTTCTTCAGGAACACGAAGAGCACGGCTAACACGAGGATAATCGCCTCCACGAGGCATTCTCGGACCACGGAGACAGCATCACGTATGTAATAGCTCTGGTCGTAGATCTTCTCGAAGCGCGCGCCGAGAGGCTCGTATTCCTTTCTGAGCTCAGCCAGCTTCCCGTCCACCATGGTGATGGTGTCTATGATGTTGGCACCAACCTGGCTGAAGACGCTGAATACAATGCCCTCTTTGCCGTTTATACGGCAAAAGGAGTCCGGCCGCTCGTACTTGTCCTCGATGGTTGCTACATCCGACAGATAAACCACGGGATCGCCAGGTTTTGAGATGATGACTCTGCCGAAGGCTCGGGGGCTGCCTAATTCTCCCACGGTTCGGACGGTCCACTCACGGTGATCTTCAACAAAGTATCCTGAGCTCTGATTGAGATTGGTGCGGTCGATGTAGGATTTGACCTGAGCGACAGTCAAACGTCTGGCTTTGAGGCGCTCCGGATCGAAGGTGATCCGCATCTCACGAACCCTGTTGCCGTCGAATTGGCAATCCCCTACCCCGGGGATTGTCTTGATCGAAGGAGCTATCTCCTTTTCTGCCCACGTGGACATGGTCACCAGGTCGGCGGTTCCCGTCATCGCGAACTGGTATACGGGCAGGCTGACCCGTTCGCTCGCTTTGAAAATCTGGGGCTTGAGCACGTCTTTGGGGAGGTCTGTTACTCGGTCTATGTTGCGCTGAAGCTCGGAGGCCGCGATATCAAGGTTTGTTCCAGGTTTATAGAAGACGATGACGAAAGACTGTCCGAATCCCGAGAAGCTCATCGTGTAGAGCATATTGGACACGCCGCTGATGCTCTCCTCGAACCGATTGGTAACTTCCCCTTCCACCTCCTCGGGTGCCGCCCCTGGAAAGCGAGTGGATACGACGAGCGTGGGCCTCTCGGTGTCGGGTTTGAGCTCGACCGACAGGAATGTCAGACACACGTACCCGAACACGAAAACGAGCAGAACCCGGACAATGACCGTTATGGGAAATCTTACCGACGATTCCGCAATGTTCATGGAGGACCCCGGAGAAATATCTACGTGCCGAGGAAAAGCCCCGAAGGATGAAAATCCTCCGATTCCGCTCTTGTCCTGCCGGCTGGATCGAGGTCAACAGCGTTAGCAACATGGGGTTATGTGAAGCCCGAGGCGCCACCAGCCGCCGCGGGACACACATCTGGAGCAATGATCCGGCGTTTCTTTCCTGGTGTCAAGGTTTGTACGCACGAGGGGTCAGGCTTGTTTCTTGATCTTTCTGTCACCTCTTAAACTCGCCTGCTCGCTCTAGACCAGACCAGTGGCCTATTCACAGACCATCGTCATCGTAGATTCGTCAAGAAACAAACCTGACCCCCCTAGACTGCACCATTGACCGAATCGGAAGAGTAGGGTATGCTCAGGCCGTAGTCAGCAACTTACCAAATTCAGACAGGCGGCGGGGAGCGTCATTGAGGGGCTCGATTCGATGTCAAGAATCTACCCCTCTTCAGGATGGCCAAGGCAAAAGACCTGGGATAGAGCGGATCGCCCTGAATGGCAGCTCCTCGCCGCGCCAACCAAGACCTCCCTCCCCAGTGGCTGGTTCGCCAGGGTCAACTCGCTGAACTCTGCCTGTTCCAAGATTGGAGAGCCGGCGATGGCAAGAATTCTCGTCAGAAGTCTGATGGCCAAGGTGTCGCTCTTTTGTCTGGCAATGGTCATGGTGCCCACAGCAATCGTGGGATACCTGTCATTCAGGGACGCGAGAGCGGCATTGGAAAAAACGCAATTGGAGAAGCTCGAGGCAACTCGAGATCTAGCTCGTCAGTATATCGTGGAATACTTTCAGAATGCCGTGAAGGACCTGACATTCCTCTCTCAAGCGAAAATCATCAAGGACTCCGTCGAGGCGCTTGCGTTCTATGCCTCCATGAAAGGAAAAGATGCCCAAAGCGAGTCCATGAGGCTGGAAGTGGGCTCCGAAAAGT
>CAYZET010000176.1:0-10595 GCA_964477215.1 uncultured Syntrophaceae bacterium
TTCACACCCTTGTGGGGCTCTTTCCCGAAGACTGAGGCGACTTTCGACACCACGAGCGGCATTCGAGTGGACCCGCCCACCAGCACTACCTCATCGATGTCAGAGGGTTTTACCCCCGCGTCTTCGAGGGCCTTTCGGCAAGGCTCCATGGTCCTTTCCACCAGATCGGAGACCAGCGCCTCAAACTTGGCGCGTGTCAATTTCTGGTTCAGATGGTACGGTCCCGTCGCGTCGGCGGTGATGAATGGCAGGTTGATGTCGCTCTCCATGGCGGTCGACAGCTCGCACTTCGCTTTCTCGGCAGCTTCCTTCAGTCTCTGGACGGCCATCTTGTCCTTGCTCAGGTCAATGCCCTTTTCTTTCTTGAATTCGCCAACCAACCAGTCGATGATCCGTTGGTCAATGTCGTCGCCTCCAAGGTGCGTATCACCGTTGGTGGCCTTCACTTCGACCACGCCGTCCCCTACCTCGAGAATGGAGATGTCGAATGTACCGCCACCGAAGTCGTACACAGCGATCAGCTCATTCTTGTTCTTGTCCAGGCCGTACGCCAACGCTGCAGCGGTGGGCTCGTTGATGATCCTCTTCACGTTGAGTCCCGCAATGCGGCCCGCGTCCTTGGTGGCCTGTCTCTGCGCATCATTGAAGTACGCGGGAACAGTGATCACCGCGTCGGTGATCTTTTCCCCAAGATGCTCTTCCGCTGACTTCTTGAGCTTCTGGAGAATCGCAGATGAAATCTCTGGCGGAGTGTAACTTCGTCCTCCGATTTTGATCCGAACGTCTCCGTCAGGGCCTTTCACCACTTCGTACGGAACTTCGCTGCGCTCGGTCTCCACTTCATCGAATCGCCGCCCCATGAATCGCTTCACGGAGTACACGGTGTTCTTGGGATTCGTGACTGCCTGACGTTTGGCTACCTGTCCAATCAGCCGCTCCCCCTTGTCATTGAAGGCCACGACTGAAGGCGTCGTTCTGCCCCCTTCTTCGTTAACGATAACGTCCGGGGACTTTCCCTGCATAATTGCGACGACGGAATTGGTAGTTCCGAGGTCTATTCCTATGATTTTGGGCATGGTGCTTACCTCTCGTACAGCCAAATTAACCTTATAGGTTTATGAATTAGATAAGCACCGTCATGTCCTTGTCAAGTTTACTATTTCGTGAATCTTGGGGGAACAACGAAAATTTCCCGGGCTGCCGAGCCGTACTCAAGCACCGACGTGCCTCCACCCTCGCTCTCATGCATATCACCGTGTGGATCGATCTCAACCAAGCAGTCTGCGGGGAATGAATTCGGGGCCGCAGCAAGGGGCCTTGACTCATGAATCGACCTGTGCTAATAAATGTAGTACTTTCGCTCAATTGTACCGAAATCGTGCCGTATCCCGAGATATCTCGGGCCTCGGACTCGAGGTGGCAGGTCTCATGATGATCAGATTCTGGGGCGTCCACGGCAGCCTCCCCCGCCCTGGCCCCACAACCATCAAGTACGGCGGAAACACTGCATGCGTGGAGCTGAGGTTCGGTGATTCGCTCGTTATTTTCGACGCGGGATCCGGCATCCGGGACCTGGGAGAGCACCTGTTGCGCGAGATGAAAGTGCTGGGGCCTTGCGCGCCGCCGATACGCGGTCACATCTTCTTTTCCCACCTCCATTGGGACCATGTCCAGGGATTCCCATTTTTCGGTCCGGCGTTCATACCGAGAAACGAATTCCATTTGTACGGTGGCAAGAGGCTAGACTCCACCATCTACCGCATCATCAACGAACAGATGTCGAGGCCGAACTTTCCGGTGACGCTCACTGACATGCGGGCATCCCTCATATTTCACGACATTGATCCCGGTGCCGTAATTTGCATAGAGGATGCAGTGGTTCGCGCGGAGCGGCTGAATCACCCGGGGGGCAGCTTCGGGTATCGCCTGGAGCACGACGGCAAGGCGGTGGTCTATGCGACCGATACCGAAAACCTGGACGGGCAGGACCCTCATATCATTGGGTTGGCACGAGACGCGGACATCTTGATCTTTGACGGAATGTTCACACCGGAGCAATACATTGGCCTCTCTGATGGGATTTCGCGCCAATGCTGGGGTCACAGCACCTGGGAGGGAGCCGTAGAGATGGCCATTGCGGCCAATGCCAAGAAACTGATTCTCTTTCACCACGGTAACCCCGACCAGATCGTCACCGAGATCGAGCGATGCGCTCAGGAGAGATTTCCTCATGCCCTTGCGGCCTATGAAGGCCTGACTATCGAGATCTAGAGTACCAACATTTCTGAACCACGTCCGTGCCATGGAGTGAGCGGCACGATGCCGCAGCCGTGAAAGGGCGTGGTGGAGCGCATTGAAAACGGGTCTGCGGCGAATTAATGACCTGAGTCGCAAACAGCCGGGCGAAAGGACTGTCGCCGCTCCACTATAGAATCCTGTCCGCCACTTCCCCTTACTATTGGATACACTTGACACCGTGCCATTGTGTAAGCCATTGAAATAACGGGGCACCACCCCGAAGCGCTGAACCGTGAGTAGTCCGGCGGGACGCAAGATTCTTAACCCACGGAAAGGGGGCCCAATCGGTCTGGACCCTGGAGGGGTCCACCAATCACGCAAATGGCGGTTTGGACATGATTATTGGTCGACCCCGTCAGGGTCGTTGTAAGAAAATGGATGGCCTTCCTTGCCATGGGTTGAAAATCCCGCGTCCCGCGGGACTACTGTTGGTCAGCCCCTCCGGGGCAAAGATTGCGAAGAGGCTCGCTACGGGCCGGTCTGTATGGCCACGGTGTCAAGCATGGGAAATGGTCAGCCTACTTCCGAGAGATTTCGTATGTTTCTTCCCGTAATTGTCGAGCGCTCAGTCGGGGGAGATCACTTTGGTTGCGGCATTGAGTGACTCGATGACCTCGAACATGTTCGTGGCGCGTCCCACCCTCAGCTTGTCCTCCAGACCGAAATGCTGCAAGCACGTGCCGCACGCGAGAACCTCCACTCCCTTATCTTGCATCAGGGATATGGATTCCACGGCATCGTCGTCGACCGTTGTCAATTTCACGCCGGAATTGATGAATATCATCCGCCAGGGCTTGGGGGGGCAATCTATCAACGTTCGGAGAAATCCTCTCATGAGCTTGGCACCCAATTCGTCGTCCCCCGCGCCCATGGTTTCGGTCCCGATGAAGACCACGTACCTTCCTCCGTCGGACGTCTGGGGCACCGGACAGGGAAGGAGCGGCTCCTGTTCTGGGAGAGAGTATGAGCTCATTCCTCGATCAATGGTGATCTTGTACTGTCCGGGGCTCGTTTCCTCTGCCCGTACCGTACAGCCTTGATTCCGAGCGAATCGGCTCACATTCTCCTTGGAAGTGGGGTTGTCCACCAACACAATGAACTGGCTCACCTGGCCTTCGTCAAAAACTCTCTTGGTCTCCAGTACCGGCTGGGGGCAGGCCAGCCCCCGAGCATCCACGGTGACGGCATCCATCATGATGTTTCCTCCATTTGGGCCCGGCAATGCTAGAGTGGAGCGCATCAAAAACGGTTCTGAGCCCAATTCTTAGACAGTGTCATAGACGACAGCGTGAAAGTACTGACCGCGCCCCACTCTGGTGTTGGCCATAATTCAAAAGCTCTGCAGGCACTTTTCGGACATCTCGACACGTGCTATTGCCAGATGTCTATCGAAGGCTCACTGGCTCTCAACCGTGATGACTGCCGCGCTGATTCAATGCGTGGCAGTGTAGACTCACATCTTCCCCTGCGGCCGCTAACGGCGAATTTCCGACTACCTCGGTACGAATCCATGCTAATATACCGAAGGATCGAGACGAAAACGGCCAAGCGCTATACAACTATAACATATCCAGGCGGGAAAGTCATAGCATCTGCCGATCTGTCGCATTTGTCAGACCTTTGATCTTCTCGATTCACATGGAGACAGCATTGGAAGGAATCGGTATCATCGGTGCAGGAAACATGGGGTCAGCCTTGGTACGTGGGCTCATTCGGGCCGGGAAGACTGGTCCCCAGTCCATTCTCATTTTCGATGTGGACAGCAGCAAGACCAAATCTCTTGTCCAGGACTTTGGGGTACGCGCTGCATTGACGCTGGAAGAAACTCTTTCTCCGGACATACGGACCATTATTTTGGCTGTCAAGCCGCAGAACATGGCCGAAGTGCTTGATTCTATGCGCGCAGGAATTCACGATGAACTTCTCGTGATATCCATAGCAGCAGGCATTTCCACGGAATTCATCCTTGAGCGGCTCGGCGAACGGGCACGGGTTATAAGGGCCATGCCCAATGCGGCTGCGATGGTAGGCGAGAGCGCCACGGCTCTATGCAGGGCTGGTGGGGCTAGCGATGCGGATGTAGAAAACGCGTTAGATATTTTCTCTGCAGTGGGCCGGGCGGTGACAGTCCAGGAGAAACTGATGAACCTGGTCACCGGTCTGGCAGGCAGCGGGCCTGCATATGTCTTTGCCGTAATGGAAGGGTTGATTGACGCGGGCGTGCTGCTGGGATTGGACCGGCCGACAGCCAGAGCTCTCACGGTCCAGACCGTATTGGGAGCAGCGACCATGGCTGCTCAAGAGGAAGTCCATCTTGGGATGCTTAAAGACCGGGTCACGTCCCCCGGGGGGACCACCATTGCGGGCCTCCATGTGTTGGAGCGCGAAGGTCTCGGAGGGATTCTCATGGATGCCGTTGTCGCTGCAACGCGCCGGGGGGAGGAACTGGGCGCGACCAAGTGAGCCCATGATTATCGCGCCGATTCGATATCTTGCGGCTGGGTAGACTAGTGTAGAGACCATGGAGAGAGAATTCCACTGTCCTTCATGCGGTGCGGCGAATCTCGTCACCAATCCCGGAATTCTGATGAAGGTCTGCGACTGCTGCAAGACGGCCATCTACTGGGACAAAGATTCTGCCCTGCGGGCAGGCCGCAAATCTATGGACTTGCCGCGATCGTCCAGATTCCGAGTGGGCGCGACGGGGAAGGTGAGAGGGACAGCGTTCACTGTTCTGGGACGACTCGCTTACGCTCACGAGAGCGGTACGTGGAACGAATGGTTCATCGAGATGAGCAACGGAGAGATCAAGTGGCTCTCGGAAGACGAGGGGGAGCTCTTTCTCGAAGAACCTCTGATTCTGAGCGCCCCGGCGCCTCCGTTCCAAGAGCTCCAACCAGGCACAAGAGTCTTTTTGAACGACAAGATTGGAGTGGTGGAAGAGCTCGGAACTGCCCGTTGCCTCGGTGGAGAAGGTCAGATACCGTTCGTGGTGGAGATCGGCGAGACCTATGCCTACGCAGACGGGTCAGGTGTTGAAGGCGATTTCTCATTTGGCCTGGAATACGATACACGGACGGGTCAACCCACTGCATTTGTCGGCAAAATCCTGTCGGTCAAGGACAGTGGAGCCAGACCCGAGGACAAAGAAGCTCCCTCAGCCAAGACAGCCCAAGCGATCAGATGCCCCTCATGTGGGAAGCCGTACGAAGGCCCCCGGCTGGAGACCACAGAGATGGTGGTCTGCGGAGCGTGCGGGGCTGGGCTGGAATTGGATGAGGCTGAGACCAGGGTTGTTGGAAAGAACATTGGAAAACGACCGAGGTTCACTTTCCGGATAGGAACACCCATTACCATGGAGAACGTGCGGTACGAGGTGATGGGGCGGCTTTTCTATGAGGAATTTGATGACGGCCCTTACGGCTCCGCAGAGTATGTCCTCTATAGTCCGGATGCAGGCTATCTGTGGCTTTCAGAGGAGGAAGGCCACTTTACGGTGAGTCGGCCCACTCATATCTCGTTTTCGGCACCCCCCATACCTGTTCCAAAAATGAAAGTCAGGGTGGGGTCAGAACTCTTCCAGTTTTACGAAGGTGGGGAGGTAACTCTCCGGTGGGTTGACGGTGCGCTCCCGTGGACCGCCACGGTTGGAGAAAGGACTCGGTACAAGCACTGCATAAGGCCTCCGGACTGCGTGGACCAGGAAATCACCGGCACCGAGGTGGAGCTCTTTCGCGGGAGGTACGTTAGCCGCCGGGAAATGGAGACAGCGATACCCAAAGGGCTGAAGCTTCCTGCTCCCCAAGGCGTCTACTCGTGTCAGCCCTACGAACGGCCCGGATGGATGGCGGGTCTGAGCCCCATTGCAGGGATCTTCCTTGTCGTAAATGTCATGCTCCTGGTCTACAGTCTTGCCGCTGATAAGGGAACCGTACTTCTCAAGGAGAAGATCACGGCACAGCAGTACGCGCAAGAGCATCTGACAAGTCCGTTCACAGTGCAGAAGGACGGAACCATACTGCGAGTAGCGGGCAAGTCACCGCTCAACAATTCCTGGCTTGCACTGGATTTTGCCGTGGTGAATAGGGATCAGGAAGTGGTGTCTGAATTCTACGACGAAGCGTCATATTATCACGGAGTGGATTCGGAGGGGTCGTGGACCGAGGGTTCGGGAAGCTTCGGTACCTATTTCTGGATCAAGAAAGCGGGAACATATCAGCTTCTGGTGCATGCCACTGGAGGAAGCGGCTCAGGAGGGCCTCCGCGGAACGAGCCAGTCGATATTGCAGTGAGCGCTGGACACACTGTCACCTGGTATTTCTGGATACCGATCCTTCTGTCGGGAATCGTTGCGTCCCTGGGCCCGGTGCACAAGCACCTGTTCGAAGCGAGACGATGGTTGCCTGTACTCGGCGACGAGGACGACGATGACTGATTCGCCGGGAAGGTTACCGTGAGCGATCTCTTAACGAAAGCTCTCATTGTTGGCGTTCTCGGCCTATTCACTGTGGCCGCGATCGGAGGAAGCTTCCGTGGGTGGTTCCTGCCCGCGGAGCTGAAGCAGCCCGTGAGCCTGAAAGAGGGTTCCCAGAGACCGGGAAGCCACGGTCGGGCCTTGTATTTCCTCGGAGCGGGCCGAAGCCATTACGGTGGAGGATACAGAGGCGGAAAGTGACGCTCGCATGCCACTGACCGGAGAATCCGGATTTTGGGCCGGCTCGCCGCCTTTGCACGAAATAGGGCTCCTACCCCTGGATTCCTTATGCCAGCCTGGGGCCCGTCTCCAAATGAGGCACCCACAGGGCCTTTCTGGGTAATACCTGAGAGGGGTAGCCTTGGAGGAGCTTATGTACCGCTGCGCGTGTTACTATATCAAAGACGCGTCCGTTGCGGCGTGGTTTGAGGGTGGCGGCTTGTGCCACATGGGAGGAGGCGTATGGAAAAGGTGCTGTTCGATTTGAGGCCCCTGGTGATGCTGAGCACTGTGATCTATGCCGTAATAGGCTTTTTGCTGTTCGCTCTGGCCCTTTGGATCATGGTGAAAGTCGCCCCATTCTCCGTGAAGAAAGAGATCGAAGAGGATCAGAACATTGCCCTGGCTATCTTGATGGGGTCGGTTTTCATTGCCATTGCAATCATAGTTCAAGCTGCCATACGAGGTTGATCGCGTCTCGGCCATTTTCTCCCGGCTCGAAAGGTCTGCGCGAACATCTCGGGGATAGGCGAGGACCCTGCCGAAATGAATGAGCGACTACCCGGAATTTTCCTCCTCGCCGCGGTATTTGTCATTGCCGTCTGTGGCTTGGTTTACGAGTTGCTCGCTGCAGCACTTTCGAGCTACCTGCTCGGAGGGTCTGTTACACAGTTTTCCATCGTGATAGGTGTTTTTCTCTCTGCGATGGGATTCGGCTCGTACCTCACGCGGTTCGTACACACTCGGCTTTCGGAAACATTCATCGCTATCCAGATCGGGATCGGCTTGGCCGGCGGTCTCTCTGCAGCCATCCTGTTGTGTGCGTTCGCTCTGCTACCCTTGTACTTGCCGGTGCTCGTGGCCATACTCTCGGTCACCGGCACGCTGGTCGGCATGGAGATTCCGATACTCATCCGGATTCTCAGAAGCCGATCGGCACTCACACTGACCGTATCCAATGTGCTCGCCCTGGATTACGTGGGAGCTCTTGTAGCGTCATGTGCATTCCCTCTCCTATTCGTGCCGTACGTTGGATTGCTTCGCACCTCCTTTCTCTTCGGCTTGGTCAACGTCGCAGTGGCAGGAGTTGGCATCAGAGTCCTTGGCACGATGCTGAAGCACAGGAAACGGCTCACCGCCTTTGCTGCGGCATCCGCCGCAATCTTAGGAATCGGCTTGGCCGGTTCGGGAGTCTTTACATCCATGATAGAGGATTTGATTTACCAAGACGACATTGTGCTCGCCCGTCAGACACCGTATCAACGTATAATCGTGACAAAGTGGCACGGGGACGTGAGATTGTATCTCGATGGAAATCTGCAGTTCTCGTCCGTAGACGAGCATCGGTACCACGAAGCCATGGTGCATGTGCCGATGTCTGCCGTGCCTGGAGCGAGACGCGCCCTGATCCTCGGTGGCGGCGACGGAATGGCTGCCCGAGAGCTTCTGAAGTACCCGAATATCGACAGAATAGACCTGGTCGACCTGGATGCCGAGATGGTTCGCCTCTTTCAGGAACATTCCCTACTTGCTGCACTCTGCGACCAGGCGCTCTCCAATCCCAGAGTCACCGTCCACGTGGAAGACGCTGGAAAATTTCTGGAGAAGACTTCGGAATCATGGGATCTCATACTGGTAGACCTTCCCGATCCAAACAACCTTTCCCTCGGTAGGCTCTACACCACGAGCATGTACAAGCTCGTGGCCAGATCGCTCGCCTCCCAGGGGGTGATCGTTACCCAGGCGACCAGCCCCTTTTACGCGCCGGACGCCTTTTGGTGCATCGCGGCCACCTGGGAGCAGGTGCCGACAGCGCCGGCAGCGTCACAGAGCTTCAACGTCTACCCATATCACGTGTACGTGCCCTCTTTTGGCGACTGGGGGTTTGTCATGGCCTCCAGGAGAAAGATCGATACGTCCGCGCTTCGCCTACCAGGAGTGCCGGTCAAGTTCTTGAGCGACGATCTGCTTCGTACCCTTTTCATCTTTCCCAAAGACAGCCTCGCCAGAGGCGAGATCCTTGCAAACCGTATCGACGATCAAGTGCTCGTGAAGTACTACCGCAAGGGATGGAGACGCTACGGGCCGTGATCCCTAACCTGCAATGCCGGGACCGAGATTTCACGCCATGCGACCGATCAATGAGTGTCAATCCTCGTCATCAATAGTCCACCGGAATGACTCTTGAATTTCTCTCACTGACGTCTCTGCAGGGAATCCGCCCCTGAAGAGCTCGTTTAGACCCGCGATAACGCGATCGCCGGACCGGCCTTCGGCTATGATGAGAATATCCTGTCCATCTTGACGGGCAAATTCCTGGAGGTACTGAAGACATGTTCCGCACGGCAGCAGCGGCGCGTTAAGGTCTGAAACAACGGCCACCGCTAGAAACCCCTTTTCTCCGTGGATGAGAGCATGATTAACTGCGTTACGTTCCGCGCATACACCGAGGACAGGGATGAGAGATTCGGTGTTGCATCCCTCGAAGATCCTGCCGCTTTTGGTAACGACTGCCGCACCTACGCGAAATCGACTCAAAGGAACTGACGCGTTCTCTCTCGCCTTCTTGGCAACAGAGATGAGATCGTCTACGCTCCACCGGCCACTTGAGGAGCAGTCTGGCACGAACTGATCTGGAGGAATCATGGGCACTGTCGATATCACCGCAGTGGCGCCGGGTCAAGCACTGAGGTGAAAATGTAGCGGGCCGCGCTCTTTGGCCACGAATTGAAGACTCAAGTCTCGCGGCTGCCCCTGAACAAAGGGCTGACAGACTCAGCTTCGATCCACGATTCCAAATCTGAGGTTCCTGAACCGTCTCTGGTCTTCCTCGGAGACATGAGAGCCGATGCGCGCCATAAAGATGTTTTCTTCGCGTAAGGCGATATTTGGCTCGTTGGTATAATATTCCTGAAACCCAAATTTTTTTAGGAAGTTGATCATCATCTGCCTGTATTGCATCATGGTCAGACCGGTTCCATCCAGGTCCCAGTGCCAGCAGTACCCGTTCATGTAGGCTATCTTCTCTTCGAAAAACGTGTCTGCCATCAACGTGCCCACGATAGCGTCAGCAATCCCCCCGTGTCGATAATTCCTGCTCACCTCGAGAGCCCCCAACTCGTACATCAGGGTGCCAAGCTTGCTCCACCGATCTTCCTTCTCCGGATACCAGCAGCAGGCGTACGCCACGAGGGCCCCCTGCTCATTCAAGCATATGGTCACTCGGCCTTCCGGCTGAGCCGCGACTCGTTCGAACACATCGAGCTTCTGTATGATCGAGGAATAGTGTGCAAAGTTGCCCAGTCCCGATTCGAGCTGCAAGTGAGAGAAGTATCCGGGAGGGCATTTGTGGTACAGGGTGACCTCTCCGTGAGGCGTATTGAGGGTGATGCGTTTCGGCAGACGGTCAGGTCGATCTTTTCCCATGTCACTTCTCAAAAATCACTCCACTCTCGATGGATGGTCTTGATCATGATGATAAGGTCGTGATACTCGCCACGTCGATTCTTCACGTAGTCTCTCAGTACGGCTTGCTCGAAGAAATCGAGCTTGCGGGCTGCATTCATAGCGGGCTCCTCCACTCCCGACACGAACTCAGCGACCA
>CAYZET010000177.1:0-10531 GCA_964477215.1 uncultured Syntrophaceae bacterium
TTTGCCACGGCTACGATGTCACCTGCTTGGGCCGATTCCAGCGGCTTCTGGCCCTTTCCTTGTATAGCAAACAACTGTCCGAAGCGCTCTTTGACAGTCCGAGATGAATTGAACACCGTCGAATCCGGGGCCAAGCTTCCTGAGAAGATTCTGAACAGGCTGAGCCTGCCCGCGTAGGGATCAGCGAGAGTCTTGAATACATATGCGCAAAAGGGTTCCCCTGGATCCGGCTTTCGGGCTGCTTCCTCTCCCGACGGGGTTCGACCGATAACGGGAGGTAAATCCGCTGGGGACGGACAAGAATCCGCGATGGTATCCAGGATCGGTTGAATTCCCCTGTTCACAGTGCCCGAGCAAGCCAAGACTGGGACAAATACGCGCTTAAGGATACCGGTCTTCAGTGCGCCCGCAAGCTCTTCGGGGGTCAGCTCTTCCCCCTCCAGGTACCGTTCCATAAGGCTATCGTCTACTTCCGCCAGGTCCTCGATGAGAACTTCTCTTCGGGCTTCAGCATCCTGTGTGAGATCTCCCGGAATATCTTGCTTCGAAACCTTTCTGCCATCACCCTCGAAGACGATAGCCTTCATGGCCAGCAGATCCACCACTCCCTTGAAATTGGCTTCTTTTCCAATGGGAATCTGGAGGACAAGCGGCTTGACATTGAGCATTTCCTTTACGTCAGTAACTACTCTGTCGAAATCAGCCCGTTCTCGGTCCATCTTGGTGACGACGACCATTCGCGGCATGTTTCGAGCTTCCACACTCGACCAGACCTTTTCGGTCAGAGGCTTTATGGAGTCTACCGCGTCCACTGCGAGCACAGCCATGTCCGAGGCTGCAAGCGCGGCTTGCACTTCTGCAGTGAAATTGGGATCTCCAGGAGTATCGAGAATATTGATCTTTTTCTTCTTCCATTCAATGGTAAACAGGGAGGTGCTGATAGTGATCGCCCGTTTGACTTCTTCCGGCTCGAAATCGAAGTTCGAGCTGCCATCGGTAACCTTACCTAGGCGATCCACGGCTCCGGAATCAAAAAGCATGGCTTCGCAAAATGTCGTCTTCCCTGAGCCGGCATGAGAAACGACCGCCAGATTACGCACGTCTTCTGTTTTGTACTGCTTCATTGATACCCCTTTGGAAGCGGTCACCGGAGGCTCCCGGCGTCCGAGCTTGAGCTGATAAACTAGTTAATAAAACACAATTGTGGCAGTCGCGTCAAGAGGCAGAATGGGGGTCAGGTCTTGCTTTTTGACTTTTTTTTCCGCTCAGCCCTCCAGGCTAGCAGACCGGAACAAGAGCGCCGGAGCTACGGGCGGTCAGTGGCAAGAATCCCGCGGTAGGGGCGACCGGCGGTCGTCCTCTGAATCGTGGTGACAGTAGCAGGAGCTTCTGAATCGGCACTGTCGATTGAATGAGAATCCAGTATAACGGGCCTCTCGCCCGTTTATTCTTAAGGATGACGGGCAAGATGCCAGTCCTATAAGCGGAGCTCTCATTTTATCAAGGAGACGTACGGCCAATCATGGAAGATTCAATAGAATCAGAGCGTGCTGAAACCTGCGGGCAGATCGTGCCTTCATTCGACGGTACGGGTCCTGGTTTGCCAGAACCGCTATATGAAGCCTCCATGTGAAATCGATCGCCAGAGTAGCTGGAAGTTCCGGCATCAAGGGATGCAGGCCCGTGCGGAGCAACCGGCCCGTGGATGGGGCGGCGCCGCATCCTGCCCGATGCCACGCCGCCCCCCTTTTCTTCAGTGATCTATGCTGCTCTCTCCCGGTGAATCGGCCGAGGTGTGGGGGATCGGATCGGCCCCGGGATTCCCGTCCACAATACTGGAGTGGGAACTGCCGGTATGCCGACAGTCTCTAGGGCAGCACAGGTGGAAGCCGTCCTCATGATGATGATGATCGTCATCCTCGGTTGCCGGACGTAGATCGATTCGAGTTACGATTGTTCGGGTAGCCATCCGTTGACACCTCCGCAAGGCATTCACGCTATCGCTCAGCGCGAGATCCCGGGTTGACTGGCCGCATCGACTTGGTGATAGATTCTATGACGGCGTTGGGCACGCAACCCATCCTCCTGGAGACAGGTCGCCCGGCCCATCACACGTACACACGCAAAGAGCTTCCCGAAGCAGAGGGGCAATTTCCGAATCGCCACTGATGACGGGCTCAACGACTTCTAGGTAACTCCACGGGTCAAAGGTCGGTCTTGTTTGAGTTTCGACAGTCAGCAGCAACATGCGACTGAGCTCCTTGGCAAGTCGCACCGATCGCAGAGCCTTCACAACGCCGTCCGCGGCGTCCACCAATGTGACAGTGACATACACGCCACTGTCAGCCGTTTCCAGGTCGTCCCATGGATCCGGCCGGAGAACCGGTGGATTTATCCACCAGTTGTAGTGGGCAATTCTCCATGGGAGATTGCCAAATCGGCAAAGCACGAACGCTGCTTTATCTCTCGTCGCGAGCCCGAACACGGCCTCGCCGTCACTGACTGCGGCCACGTGTTCGGGAAGAGGATCCTTCATGGAAAGGATGAGAGTATGACCCGCTAGGGTGTAGTTGTAATGGGTCCCTTCCTCGAATCCGGCGACCCCCTCATATAACTGATCTCCAACTCTGAGACGACGCATGGTGTCTCCTTTGACAACGTATTGGCCGCTGCGGTGGCTGGATTTCCCACAGGCCAATAGCGCCAGGTTGAACAATGTTGTGAAGCACCCAGTGATTCGCCCCGTCCTGGGTGAAGTGTCCGACACGCATAATAGCGTAGCACACTTTGCCAGGACGTGGTACGTCTGTCAACATCTTTTCTCTAGCGAAGCAACAACTAGTGGGGACAATAGCTGGCACGTGAGACCTGTCGGAGGGATTACCCCATAACGCAGGAGTTGGGAAGAGGGGTGTTTTGGAGCCGTGCGGCCGATTTCGGGGATCACGCTTATCTTGCCGAAGAGAGCTCTTCGACCCTTCGGGAAGAGATTTTCGGCGCCTCTCAGGACTCTCTGAGGTCGTTCCACCTGCCAAAAGGAAGCCGTCGCCCCCTCGCACTCTGCCAGTGTGTTGCCGAGCTCGAGCCTGTTCGGCATAACAGGATGCAACCAAAGGGCCACGCTGGGGTCGGAGCGCTGCGGGGGAGCTACAGAAGCGTGGACAACCCGCTCTCAGCTTTTGCTATCAACCATTCCGCGAGGATCCAGCCGATAATGGCGAGACACTCCATGTCCAGGTATTTTTCTGCACGGCGTTCGAACAGGACCGAACAATGAGGTGGGAATTCCTCGTCCTGGTCGTAATACAACATCACCAGGGGTATCTTGGGTAGTGCGTCGAACCGCAAGGCGAGGTTCGCGGAGAAATGCATCTCGGGGTCCCTACCGCCCAGCTCCCGGCACGCTCGTTCCAATGCGGACACGCGACCGGCAAAGGTTCGACCGATCGGTTTTTCAACGTTGTTGAGAAAGCCGCCGACAAAAGGCCCTGCGTCCGGGAAGTCCTTGTACGTCACCAAGTCGGTCTGGGCAGGCTCACTTGAGGGGCACAGAAGCAGGTACTTGCATAGGACCACGCTCACGGAATGACTGGGCCGATTGCCCGCATTATCGACGATTCCTTGACCCGAAATCCGATATTCCTTGCCAAAGAGTGGAACGATTGCGCTGTTGGCCTCGACCGTCACGCCTAGCCTGTTTGCGAGAGCCGTCAGATCCCTTTCCGCGACCTGCTTCACATAATCCCAATAGATGACATCCCATTTGTCGATGTTTTCCATGACGTTCTCCATGGCATTGAGGTCAGGCTTTGTTTCTTGACTTTTCTTTTCCAGCCCAAGCCACCTTGCCCACCTGACCGGAACAAGGGTACCGGCGAGACGCCGGCGCTACAGGAGCTCGCGCCAAGAATTCGCTCGGAAGCGCGGATTCAAAACCTCTCTCGGCTCACCGTCACCGTCGGGACCGCTCGTCTTGATTCGTGCTACCGCGACGACAAGCCATCGTCACCGCGGCATGGAACAAGACTTACCCCTCTGAGTTTACGCTGACAGACGGAGTGGCACATCACCCATTTGGGGGACGCAGGGGGTCAGGCTTTGTTTTTTAACTTCTCTTGTCCAGCTCAAGGCATCCGGCCTACGGACCAGAACAAGACGACCGGCGAGACGCTGGCGCTACGGAAATTAGCACCAAGAATCCCGCCGTACGGGCGACTTTCAAACCGACTCTCAGCTCAGCTTCGCCAAACGGACCCCCGAGCCCCCGAGGCGGCACTCCAACTGTGAGCCATCCGCATACGGCTCGAAGCAAGAAACAAGACTTGACCCCTCACTTGAGCACGTTCCACGGGCAAACCGCTCCCGGCGAAAATCCCTTCTCCTGGGCAAGGATGTCCAAGTACACGAGTCCGAGAGAGGCTACTTCGTGCGGCAGCTCGTACGCGAGGTCCCTGAAGTCAACGGAAACCACATACTTCTTGCACGCGTGGCAGAGCTCGGCCCGCTCGTATGGTCTACTTTCCTGAAATATAATCTCGATGTCATCAAGGTTGTCCGCCTCACAGAAAGGACATTGAGTCCGCATGAACGGCCATTCGTGGCCACAAAAGCAGCACCGCAGCCACCTTCGCCCTTCCTTGCCCTCCAGATAGCTCAATTCCGGCCAGGAGCCGCAAAGAGGGCAATATCCTTTGAGCCACCCAATATCACTGGGAAGCGCGGGAACAGCACTCGCAACCTTCTCTACAAACGGTTTTCTCAGCTGGTCGCCGGCGAAATCGATCACCGAAGGGTCGATGCCCAATTCTTCGGCTACTTTACGAGTGGCCTCCCCGTCACCCGTGACAAGGCTACGCGCGAGTGGCGCGTCCCCGGAATCCGTCTTCTCTATAGCGTTCTGGAGAGCCGAGAATTGATCGTACAGGTTGGGGAACCCCTTCTCCATGGCAGGGAGCAACCTGGGCGCAGCCTTCTTGAGAGAATCCCAGGATA
Source organism: uncultured Syntrophaceae bacterium (assembly GCA_964477215.1). Lineage (GTDB taxonomy): Bacteria > Desulfobacterota > Desulfomonilia > Desulfomonilales > Desulfomonilaceae > JBFMDN01. The sequence goes on from CAYZET010000177.1 coordinate 4,993, forward strand.
TCGCAAAGAATTCTTTATCGAGCAGAGGCACCCCCTGGGTGTACTGAGCCGTGTCCACCTCGATCTCCAGGGGTGCCGGCTCCGGCAGATCCGCCTTTACCGCCGCCTGCTGGGCCATTAGTTCCCTGAACGCTGTAAGTATGTTGGACAACTGGGGAGTTCGGTCCTCCATCCTGCGGATTGCCACGTCGATTCGCTCGTAAGCCTCCTGGGCCGACTGCCGCTCTGTCATGTTTGCCTCCTGGTAGTCCCTCGGGGAAGAATGCCACTCTATCGCATGAGCGGAGCCATGCGCAAGGAGCGTACACAGTAGTTGGCCACGATGCAGTGAAATGGCAGCCTGAAAGGCTACCCCACATGGTGGGGGTGTTGGACCACACAATGTAGTGCAGTCCCGCGAGGCGCAGGATTCTAGCCTGCATTTCTGGGAAGAGGCAGCCCCGCCGAACGCGGGACTACCCTACACTTGCGGAACATGGCAGCCTAAAAGGCTACCCCACAAGAGAGGCGAAGAGCAGCCACAAAAAAGCCGCCCTTTGCCGGAAAAGCGATTGGGCGGCACATCTCAAAAAAAACGGAAGCTCTATCTACCGGCTGCGAACTTCCAGTACTTCTTCGGGTCGTCTTTCACGATGTAGATGACCCGCACATCGTCGGGATTGATGGCTTGGGCCTGGGGAAACGTCTTCTTGAGCTCCGCCACCCGTTGCTTGCAGGTGTCCAGGATCTTGTCCCGTTCACCGAATGTCATCGCACCCGTAGGACACGACTTCACGCATGCGGGCATCATCCCGTTATTGAGTCTGTCGTTGCACATAGTGCACTTTTGCATGACCTTGGTCTTCGGATTCTGGCGAGGAATGTCGTACGGGCAGTCGCTCCGTACCGTGTCGATCTTCAACTTCTTTGTCTTGTCAGTAAACACCACCGCGCCTGTCTTTTCGTCCTGGACGATCTCGTCGTCTTCGGCCGACCCCATGCATCCGGGAGAAAGACAGTGGCGACACTGCTCCGTGAAGAAGAACCAGTAGGGCTGGCCGTTGCCCGACTCACCTTCGGAGAAGCGTACAGTCTTGTACGTGTCGGCCGAGAGATCGACCGGGTTTTCGTACGAGCCCGTGTTCTTCGTCACAGTGCCAGGAAGCTGATTCCATTGTTTACAGGCCACCTGGCATCCCCGGCAGGCTGTACACTTGGAGGTGTCAACAAGTATCGAGTATCCTGACATCTTATGCACCTCCCTTTATCTTCTCTACATTGACCATGAAAGCCTTGCTCTCCGGAATCATGGTATTGGGATCCCCCACCGTAGGAGTGAGGAGATTTGCGCTATCACCGCCGTCCTTGGGTTGAATCCATCCGAAGCACCAGGGGAGCCCCACCTGGTGAACAGTCAGTTGGCCCAACTTGAACGGGCGGAAACGAGTCGTCACTATTGCCACGGCCTCCACGTCTCCCCGGGCAGACGACACCTTGACCTTTTCACCGTTCTCGATGCCTCGCATCTTGGCCAACTCTTTGCTCATTTCTACAAAGAGTTGCGGTTCGGCTTCCACCAGCCACGGCTGCCACCGGGTCATCAGACCCGTCTGCCAGTGTTCCGTGACCCGATACGTCGTCCCTACGATGGGGAATCGAGGATCGCACGTGAGGTGCTTGTCCATCTCTCCCTTAAACAGCTTAATCGTAGGATTGATGAACTGACTCGACATGGGGTTCTTGGGAACGGGGCACTCGAGGGGCTCGTAATGCTCGGGCAACGGTCCGTCATTGAGACCGGAGCCAAAGATCTGTGCCACACCGTCGGGCCGCATGATGAACGGGTACTTCGTCTTCTCCTTATCGGTCATTGGAGGCCACGGACCGTCAGGCACATCTCCTACCCACTTTCCGTCGACCCACTTTATGACCGCTCGGTCTGCATCCCATGGCTTGCCTTCGAGGTCAACGGAGGCGCGGTTGTACAGGATGCGGCGATTCACCGGCCAACACCAGGCCCACTCGGGATTGAGTCCAATGCCTGACTGATCGGACTTCCTCCGAGCCATCATGTTACCCTTCTCGGTATAACTACTGCAGTGCAACCAGTTTCCACTGGAAGTGCTGCCATCAGCCTGAAGGAATGCAAAGGACGGAACGAGCTCGCCCTTCTTGAACTTCTGGCCTGCTACTTCCACGTCTTTCAGGAAATACCCGTTGAGCTCCTTTGCAACCTTGTGCGGATCGAAATGTCCTTTGGTATCGTAGTCCCACTTCAGATTCAGGATGGCTTCCGGATTCTTGCCACCTTCCTTCTTGTAGAGATCTTTGATCTTGACCATGAGCTCAATCAGGATGTCCCCGTCCGGCTTGGCGTCCCCGGGCGGATTCACGGCCTTGTAGCGCCACTGGGCCCATCGGCCGCTATTCGTTATGCTGCCTTCCTTCTCGAAGGATGCTGCACACGGAAGCATGAACACTTCGGTCTTGATCTTCTTGGGATCCATTCCCGGGCCCTTCCAGAAGGATCCGGTCTCGTTCTCGAAGAGGTTGACATTCACCAGCCAATCGAGCTTGGCCAGAGCGTGCCGAACCTTGTTGGAATTGGCTCCACTGCACGCGGGGTTTTGGCCCCATGCGAAGAATCCCTTGATTTTCCCGTCGTACATGGCATCGAACAGGTTCAGCCACGAGCAGTTCTGCCCCACATCCAGCTTGGGAAGCCAGTTGTACCCGAAGCCGTTCTCAGCCGTCGCTTTGTCTCCAAAAAATGCCTTCAGCATGCTGACAGCATATTTGGGATAGTTCTGCCACCAGTTTGCCGACAGAGGATCCGCGGACGTGGGAGTGCTCTGCTTCAAGTACTCCTCCAGGGTGGCTTGCGATGCCAGAGGCATCTTGAGGTATCCAGGCCAGATGTGGAACAGGAGTGCCTGGTCCGTCGACCCCTGCACGTTGGATTCCCCTCGCAGAGCGTTTACTCCACCACCAGCCATGCCAATATTGCCGAGGAGTAACTGAATTATCGACATGGTGCGGATATTCTGCACGCCGACTGTGTGCTGAGTCCACCCCATGGCGTACATAATCGTTCCCACTTTGTCCTTCTGCCCGGTGGCTGAATACATCTCGTAAACCTTCTTGAGGTCTTCCACCGGGGTGCCGGTAATTTCGGAGACTTTCTCTGGGGTGTAGCGAGAATAGTGCTTCTTGAGGATCTGCATCACGCACAGAGGATCCTTCATTTCAGGATCCCGTTTCGGAATGCCCTTCTCGTCCTTCTGGAACGCCCAGAGGGATCTGTCATACGCGCGTTTCTCAGGGTCATACCCAGCGAACAGTCCGTCGTCGAACTTGTACTTATCCGTAACAAGGAAGGTTGCGTTGGTATAGTTCGTTACGTAGTCCTTGAAGAATTTCTCGTTCTCGAGGATGTAGTTGATCATGCCACCGAGAAACGCTATGTCCGTCCCGGAGCGAAGAGCGGTGTAGAGATCGGCTACAGCGGAGGTCTGGGTGAACCGAGGATCTACGGAGATTACCTTCCCGCCCTTTTCCTTGGCCCGTGTCACCCATTTCATGGAGATGGGATGGTTGGCGGCAGCATTGCTGCCCATGATGAGAATGCAATCACTGTTCTTGAGATCGATCCAGTGATTGGTCATTGCGCCGCGTCCGAACGACTCTGCCAGAGCCGCAACAGTGGCGCTGTGTCATATGCGGGCCTGGTGTTCTATCCAGACAAGCCCCAGGGCACGCATCATAGCCTGTAAAGGCCAGCACTCCTCGTTGTCAAGGGCTGCGCTGCCAATGTGGGCTATACTCTCCACCCGGTTGACTACCTCGCCCTTGCTGTTCTTCTCCAGGAAATCTGCGTCACGGGTCTTCTTTGTCCGTTTTGCGATCTCATTCAATGCCCAATCCCAGGACTTCTCTTGCCACTTATCGGAGCCAGGAGCCCGATAGAGGACTTTTTTGAGCCGATTGGGATTACCTGGACCGACCTGGAAAAGTGCCGACCCCTTGGCGCACAGGGACCCCTCGTTGATGGGATGGTCGGGATCGCCTTCTGTATTGATTAGTTTGCCCGTCTTGGCATCCACGCTGCAGATAATCCCGCAGCCAACAGCGCAGTACGGACAGATCGTGGTACTTTGTTTGGCGCTCTTGAGATCTTTCACTTTGATTTCATCGGCATACGCTTTTGCCGGACCCAAGTCGATTCCAAGAGACGACAGTGCCAAACCTGTTCCCACCGCACCGGAGATCACAAGGAACTCCCGGCGTGTCAGGCTCATACTCGCAGCCTCCTTTCTCTTGACATGTGATGTTGAGTTGGCGAGAGATCGCGATGGTTCACGCACTGGGAGGGCCTTCCGGAAAAGGAATTGATAGGATTCGCGCTGGCCTTCGTGTGTCTGGTGCGCACTAAAACAGCCCCAAAGCATGTTTCCGAACGGATCTCTCTGACTGAAAAAATGAGGAAGGACACGACAAACCGCCTCAATGCTAACAGCCTAGAGCCCCAACGGGGGTCTGTCAAGAGAAAACGAACGTCATTGTGTCATCTATAAGCTCAGACATATGGTGGAAGATTACGTCAGGCGAGACCTATGTCAGAATGGACATACTGAACGGGCCTCGTGCTGTACCCCATATACATACACCCAATCACTCATATGCTACAAGACATCAGACAAACTACCATTTATTTATCCCAAAAGCGCCCCGTAAATGAAGTAGAGTGATACAGTCCAGATTAGACACAGCAGCACCGGCTTCCACAGGTAACGGTACCCGTCGACTAGGTCAGCCCGAAAATACTCCTTCGTTACCAGCAGACAAAGATGAAGCGGAGATAGCATCATGCCCATGAACCCAAACCCGTACGCCAGAACCGCATAGGGGAGTGGCGATCGGCCTTCAGGCACAAGCGCAACGACGAGGGGAAACGAAACCCCCACAAAGGCGAACGCTATGCCCGTGACTAACCCGGCAAGGAAGGGCAATAGCGCAATGATCGTCAAGGTGGGCACCTGGTACGCATCCAGCTCCACCCGCACCTGATCGATGGCACCGGACTGTACCAGACCCCCTTTGAAAACCATGATCCCGACTACCGTAAGCACCATACGGAGCACCCCCATATTCAACGCGGCTGCGCTCACGGTTCTCATGCCCATAGAGCTCGTCCGGCTCACCATGCCGATCGCTGTCACCAGGGCAAGAACAAAACTCAGATACTGTGGCCAAGCAATTGTGACACCCGTAACGAGCTCCGCCAACGCGACCGAGCCCTCGAGCCCGAAGAGCACGCAAATCACCACGAGGATCGGCATCACCTCCTGGAGGAGCTCGACAAACTTGTCGCGGGACAATGTGGACGGCGTACTATGGCCCGGGGAGACCGCGGGAAGGATAAAGACTATCCCGCCGAGCACTGACCCGAGAGTTAGCGGCGCCTGGACTGCGCAGAGCTTCCAAGCCTCTGTGGAAAAGAGGGATATGGCGAGAATGATACCCGGATACAGAGGCCACCAGAATTCCCAAATGTGACGAA
>CAYZET010000178.1:0-10529 GCA_964477215.1 uncultured Syntrophaceae bacterium
CGTGTACGACCCGCTGGCAGAGCCGGAGTCATCCAACAAATGCGTCGCAACACCCCCCATGACGTTGTCCAGACGATATCCTTCGCGACCCGTACCCCGGACCTGCAGCCAGCTTCCTTTGAGCCAGAGCGTCCATCGGAAATTGGTACTGACTTGCACGTCAGAGTCGAAGCTCCCTTCAATCCAGAGGCCGGAGCGCTTAAAAGTGTAATCCGCTTCCTCGAAAGCCACGTTAGTCGGCAAATTGACGAAACGGTATCGCAAGGGAATCTTGGCGTCGGCAAAGACCACAGGGCTGAATCGAAGCAATCCCCTGTAGTACTGGCCGACGGTTCGAATTCCCACGTAAGGCAGCCACGTCTTCGTCAGGAAATCTCCGGCATACTGATCGTTGTATATGGCTTGAAAGGCCTGAATGATCCCGGTAGGATCCACGGGGTCGGTAAGCCCGATGGACAAGTGCTCCAGTCTCAGTCCGCCCACGACTGCAAGAGCCGCATTTAGAGCGACTCCTCCCCCTCCATCTATTGCCCACCATTCCAGCCGGGAGCCTCTCCACTCGACAGGATAGGTGCTATACCAGAATGGGTCTGAAGCAGTTAGGATCCGGACGTTCTTAGGAGCGTTCGCCTCAGCGCTCAAGAAGGCCGAGAGCCGGTCCCTGCGCGCTTCCACCTGGGCCGCCCCTATCCACACGCCGCCGTCCTGCAATTTGAAGTCCAGCTCGCTCTGTGTGGCCATTTCCGCTCCAAACGAACCGCTGAATGGCACAGGGATGTTGAGATTCAGGGCTAGGTGTTGATAACCTACTCTGACTGAGGGTGACACCTGGACACCGCCAAGGCCGAACGAGCCGCATCCCTCTGAATAGGGAAATCCTTGCCCGGTCGCTAGTCCCGGAAGACACACGACCACGGCAAAAGCGGCAACAGCGAACCGGAATCTGTCCATACCACACCTTCCCCCAATACGTAATGGGCCGAAGCTCGAAGGTCCATCGGAGCCGCACACCCAAAACAATGTGAAATCGGAACGATAAGTTTGTTTGTAAGCTCATATTCAGCAGTTGTCAAGGGAATCTTCAATCCGCGTGCAAGAACGCTTTTGATGGAACCTGTGAGACCCCCCGGGACGAACGCAGCGGTAGCTCATCGTTGGGGGACTGGACCCGTTCCTGGGGCAGGCTGTGGTTCGGCAATTGGAGCCTTACCAGGCAAACTTATTGAGATGGCCTCTTTTTTCTTGCCAAGAGAACAAATGTTCCCTATACTCTCCATATGAGCATAACAGAACGACGAAAACAAATCCTCGAGTGGGTCGCCGGTTCTCAGGCAAGGAACGGATTCCCTCCCGCTGTCCGCGAAATCGGGAAGGCCCTGGGGCTCGCTTCCCCGGGAAGCTTGCACAAGCATCTCCAGGCCCTGGAGAAAGAAGGCTATCTGGAGAGGAGCCCGGGAAAGAAGCGCACGTGGAACCTCACTGTTAGAGGCTGGAACATGATCGGCAGACCTGTGTCCCCTTCTATCCCTCTCCTGGGACAGATTGCCGCGGGCACTCCCATCCTGGCCGAGCAGAACAGGGAAGAAGAGCTTCCCATTGATCCTGCGCTTTTTGGAGCGGGGGAGGTTTTTGCCCTCCGGGTCAGAGGAGACTCCATGGTAGATACACATATCCAGGATGGAGACCTGGCGATCATTCGGCCGCAGGAGGAAGCACAGGACGGACAGATTGTCGCGGTGCAGGTGGAGGATCTGGAGCCTGAAGCAACCCTCAAGGTACTGCGCAGACGCAACGGAGCCATTGAGCTTCATCCTGCGAACTCCCAATACAAGCCTCTGATCTTCAGGGGGGCACAGAGAGCGAGGGTGAGAATATTGGGAAGACTGGTGGGGGTGATACGCCCAAAAGCATAAAAATCTCTCGTGAAGTACTATCTTGTTCTCACACAGGAAACGCTCTCCCGGCTTGTCTCTGTTGCACGGGGGGATGTCGCCTGTTCCGGGTATTAGTGTGATGAAACTGGAGTCGGATCGTACGCGAGTGCATATCGTGAGAGACCGGACATGGATAGATTCGTACATCTCGAGGTTCAAAGCGCCTTTTCTTTCCTCTGGGGAACATTCACTCCCGAGGATCTGGTGCAAGAGGTCGCTGCGCTCGGCCAAAGAGCCGTAGCCCTCACGGATGAAGGCCTGTACGGAGCAGTCCGGTTTTATCAAGCGGCACGCAGGGTGGGAATCCAGTCGATCATCGGTGCGAGAGTCATGCTCTGGGATGGTTCCCCCGTGACCCTGCTCGCGACGAATTTTGAAGCGTATGAAAATCTTTGCCGCCTGGTATCTCAATCGTACGAAGGCGGGACCTCTCCGCAGAATTTCATTACCAAGCAGGATTTGAGCCGCTGGTCCGAAGGGCTGATCTGTCTGGCAGGGGGAAGGGGATCTCGCGCTCGCGCTTCCCTGGAGAAAGGGAGGATGGAGGCTGCTCGTTTCAGTCTTCTGGAGATCCGAAACGTCTTCTCAGATCCGCGGAGACTCTTTGTGGTTCTTCAAAACCACGGCACGGAAGACCCAGACAGGGCGGGATCGGCACAAGATGTCATGCGCCGTACCGCGGAGGTGGCCTCGGATCTCGGTCTTCCTGTTGTAGCTACCAATGCAGTGGCGTTTCTCAAACCCGATGATTACGTCGTTCACAGGACTCTCACCGGCATCCAACAGCACCACCATCACCGCGTGGTGGAGCCTTTGCCCAATGATCGTTTTTACCTGGCTTCGGGTGAAGAAATGGAGCAGAGAGTTCCTTATCGGCAAGCCATTGAGAACACGAGATATATCGCTGACCTTTGCCGTGAATTCTCCTTGCCCGTGGGAGAGCTTCATCCACCCTCCTTCTTGGGGGCTGAGGACGCATCCAGGAAGGTGGCTGTCCTCTGCCTGAAAGAGCTGATCAAACGGTCGCATCCATCGGTTGCCGTGCCCCTCGAATACCTCAGGCAGCTCGACCGGGAGCTGACGATCATAAGAGAATTGAAACTGGCTGATTTTTTCCTCCTCGTCAAAGAAGTGGTTGACTTTGCTCGCAAAGAGGGAATTCGTCATAGCGTGCGAGGGTCCGCCGCGGGGAGTCTCGTCGTGTATCTGCTCCTGGGAGGGGTGGATCCCCTGGAGCATAACCTTCTTTTCGAGCGCTTCATCAATGAGGGCAGGGGAGATATGCCCGATGTGGATATTGACTTTGATTCGGACCGCAGGGATGAGGTCATTAACCATACCATGGGTCTTTTCCCCCGCCAGACGGCCATGGTGTGTACCATTCACACGTTCAAGGTGCGCAGCGCTGTCCGCTTGGCTGCTCGGGCTCTTGGATATCCCCTTGCCGAGATCGACCGGCTCGCTTCTTGTCTACCCTGGTCCCTTCGAGGCCGTGACCTACGGGAATCCCTGGAGCATCTTCCTGAGTTGAAGGATTCTCCCCTTCACCGTGAGCCCAGGCTCGTCCAGGTAGCTGCACGTTTAACCGGCCTTCCTTTTCAGAGCTCGGTTCACCTGGGTGGGGTGATCGTGGCCCCCGGAGACATAAAGGCTTGGACCCCGGTCTGCTCGTCGCCCAAGGGATTCCCTGTAGGGCACCTGGATAAGGACGACGTGGATGTCCTGGGATTGTTGAAGCTGGATCTTCTTGGGCTCCGGATGCACACGGCGATTCAGAAGGCGGTAAAGCTATTGGCTCGGAAAGGTATTCACCTGGATCTTGACCGGATGCCTCTTACGGACCGGGAGACCTATGCGCTGCTCCGTAGCACCGAGAGCGTGGGGGTATTTCAGCTTGAATCCCCTGGCCAACGCAATCTCCTGGGGCACCTTCAGCCTGTGCGCTTCAGCGATTTGATCTCCGAAATTTCCCTCTTCAGGCCCGGCCCTGTTGAAGGGAACATGGTGGAAGTATTCCTGCGGAGGCGCCATGGTGAAGAACCGGTGCGCGTTCTCCATGAAGACCTTGCCCCCATCCTGGAAGAGACATACGGGGTGATTCTTTTCCAGGAGCAAGTTCTCCGTATCGTCCATACCTTTGCCGGTCTTTCCTATGCTGATGCGGACGCTTTTCGGAGAGCCATGACCAAGGACCGTAAATCGAGAAAAATGGCTCTGTTGAAGCAGCAGTTCATGGAGGGGGCGCTTGCAAAGGGGCATAGCCGGACGCTTGCCGAAAAAGTATTTCAACAGGCTGCAACCCTTGCTTCCTACGGCTTTTGTAAAGCTCACGCTGCCTCCTTCGCTCATATTACCTATCAGAGCGCCTACCTGAAGGCCCACCATCCCCAGGCGTTCTACCTGGGACTGCTCAATGCCGGCCATGTGGGGTCATATCCGCCATCCGTGATTCTCAACGAGGCGAGAAGACGGGGAATCCCCGTGTATCCTCCCCACGTGAACGCCAGCGAGATAGAATACGAGGCTGACGGAGCGGGCATTCGTGTGCCGCTGTGGGTGGTAAACGGCGTGGGACCGGCAATGGCCCGAAGGATTATTGCGGAGAGGGACAAGAGAGGACCGTTTCGGAGCTTGGAAGATCTCCTCGTCAGAATCTCGATTCCAGGACGGATTGTGAGGCTTTTCTCTTTGGCCGGCGCATTGGAAGGGCTTGAGGAACGTGAGTGGAGGTTGGTCCAGGAGGTGGCCAATGCGTGATCCTTCAACTCCACCCACATCGGATGATCTCATCCGGACAGCTTCCAGGGAAGCCTCATCCATGAGTGTTTTCTGCAGGGATCATCCGCTGGCGGGACTCAGATACTGGCTGGCAGCCCATGGGATTGTCACTGCGCGAGATTTACGGCGCATTCCCTCAGGAAGTAGAGTCGTGGTAACGGGTATCCTCGTGATCATGCACACTCCACCGACCAGATCCGGAAAGCGAGTGATGTTCATTACCATGGAAGACGAAACCGGCCTGCTCGACGTTGTGGTCTTTCCTAAGGCGCAAACCCACTTCGCCCGACACATTTTGACCAGCGAGGTACTCACCGTGGAAGGGAGGCTCCAGCGACAGGGTCAGAACGGCCTCTCCATATCAATCGTTATGGAAAGGCTTATTCTCTCTCTCACCGGCTCCTTGTCGAAGCTCCTGACGCACAGTCATGCCTCGAACGAAAAGCAACACGGCAAGCAATCATCGGCTCAGCCGTAGCGTGTGCGTCCTGAAATTCCCTGTGGCGCAGCATGTAGTGCAGGCTTTTAGCCTGCATCTGAAGATTTGGCAGCCCCGCGTCCCGCGGGACTACCCTACGTATTCGGAAGCGGCGTTCCTGCCGGTTCGACACCCTGCCCAAAACATATCCTCAAGACGCCTCAGTTTTCTTGTGTCTGCCGCGAGTTTTCGCGCATCTCCTTGTATAATTCTCAGAGACCATGGAGCTCTCCATAGGGAGGTCAATCTACAAACATGAAGGCTCGCACGATTCTCATCAGTGTCTGCGTAGTTGTGGCAGCCACCCTGGGCGGGCTGTACCTAAAGAAGGACATCGCGAAGGGCAAAGCCCGCAAAGAAGCTCCTCATGCACAGGTCACGAGGCGAGACCTCGTTGCTTTCGTTCAGGCAACTGGGATTGTCAAGCCGATGATTGGAGCAGACGTAAAAGTCGGTGCGCGCACCCCGGGAAAAGTAGTCGAGCTCCCCATAGACGTCGGCGACTTTGTGGAAAAGGGGCAAATCATCGCAAAGCTGGAACAAGATGACCTGAGTGCCCGGGTGAAGCTCCAGGAGGCCATTCTGGACGAAGCCAGGGCAGAAGAAGAACGACTGGCCGCTGACTTCTCGAGGGACAAGAAGCTTGCCGAAAGCAAGTCCATCTCGGATCAGAAGTTCGATCAGAGCCGTTACGCGTACGAGGTTGCCAAGGCACGGGTCAAAAAGGCCGCGGCGGAGTTGGAGTACGCACAAGCCCAACTTGCGTATGCCAACATAACCTCGCCCATCAAGGGAACCGTCGCAGCGGTCAATACCATCCAGGGAGAGACGGTGACGACCGGTCTTCAGGCTCCCACGTTCATCCGTGTGATAGATTTGGATCGCCTGCAGGTATGGGCTTACGTTGACGAAAACGACGTGGGCCAAGTGAAACTGGGGCAGGAAGCCGTCTTCACCGTGGCGGCATACCCAGGCATCGAATTCAAAGGTCAAGTCACGTCCATCTATCCATCCGCAACCATTCAAGATAACGTCGTGTACTACATTACCACGGTGAGCGTAGATAATCGGGAAAGAAAACTCATGGCCGACATGACCACGGACGTTCGGATATTCGTGGACAAGCGGAAAGATGTGCTCACGGTACCCAACAGGAGTGTTCAACGAGAAGGTCAAAAGAAATGCGTCTACGTCGCCAAAGGCAACGGATACGAAAAGCGGTACATCAAGACCGGCTGGAAAGACGCCTCTCACTCGGAGGTCCTGGAGGGGCTGGAAGAAGGAGAGCGTGTAGCGCTCGAAAAACCGTCCCGTTCGTGAGGCCTTAGGAGGATCGGCATGCTCAAGGTCCGCAATCTGTCAAAAGTGTTCCGCAAGGGAAGCATCGAAGTTTCTGTGCTGGATGACATTACGTTGTCTGTCGCGGAAGGAGAGTACGTGGCAATTATGGCTCCCTCCGGGATGGGCAAGAGCACTTTCCTCAATATTCTGGGATGCCTGGACAGGCCGACCAGCGGGACCTACCTTCTGGACGGTGTCCCAGTTCAAGACATGAATGACGACGAGCTGTCCCATATAAGGAACAAGAAAATCGGATTCGTCTTCCAGTCTTTCCACCTCCTTCCAATGATGACAGCATGGGAAAACGTTACGTTGCCACTCATCTATAGCGATTCAGATATCGACATGAAATCGAAGGCCATTGAAGTCCTCCAATCGGTGGGCCTTGGTGACCGAGTGGACCATGTGCCAGGCGAATTATCGGGTGGCCAGCACCAAAGAGTCGCCATTGCCAGAGCTCTCGTCAACGATCCGCGAATCATTCTTGCAGACGAGCCGACCGGGAATCTTGATTCAAGGTCCAGTGATGAAGTCATGAGGATCTTCCGAGAGCTCCATTCTTCGGGAAGAACCCTCGTTGTGGTGACTCACGATCCTGAAGTTGCAAGAGAGGCCGACCGGCTGATCGAAATGAAAGACGGGAGAATCTTGGCGGATCGGAGCACCAGTGCCTTCCGAGACGGAGCGGCAGGATGAGGGTCCTGAGAATCGCCCGAACCTCGCTGGTGACGCTGGCCGCTCACAAGACGAGATCTCTGCTCATGATGCTCGGCGTGATCATTGGAGTGGCCACTCAGAACATAGTGTTCTCCGCTGTCCTGGGGGCAAGGGTCACGGTGATGCAGGGCGTGGAAAAATTCGGTCTCGATTCACTCATGATAATGGCAGGAGCGGGCAGACGTCCGGGAGTCATCCAAGCGGAACCAGTGACATTGCGGGTCGGAGACGCAGAGGCGATGGCAGCCGAAATCCCAAACGTCAAACATGTCTGTCCGCAGATAATGCGAAGAGAAGTTCCCGTCAAACGTGGGAACAAGAGCAGTTACGGCCTCGTAGTCGCTGCCCCTGCTATATGGTCATTGGTCTGGAGCACCGAGGTGGAAGAGGGGCGGTTCCTGGAAGACGAAGATGTCAGCCGTCGGTCCAGAGTGGCTGTCATCGGAAAAACGATCGTCTCCGATCTCTTTGACGGGGAAGACCCAATCGGGAAAAAAATCAATCTTGCGAGCAACATCTTCGAAGTCACCGGAATACTGGAATCCAGAGGTACCTCGGTCACAGGGCTGGACATGGACAGTAGAATCGTGATTCCCTTGACCACCGGTCAGAAGCGGGTCTTCAACCAGGAGCATGTTAGAGCCATCAAGGTAGCTGTACGCGATGCCTCGATAATGGGGCAGACGGTTGAAGATATTCGGTCCCTCTTGCGAGAACGGCACCATCTTCCCAGGGGAGCTGAAGACGACTTCACGATCGTTACGCCCACGAAGGTAATTGCTATGGCAATGAAGCTCTCAGGTACTTTCGCGCTGTTTCTCGTTCTCGTCTCAGGGGTTTCCCTCACAGTGGGCGGGATAGTGCTCGCCAACATCATGTTCATCGCAGTGCACGAAAGAAAGAGGGAGATCGGTCTGCGTCGGGCAGTAGGCGCACGCAAGAAAGACATACTCTTCCAGTTTCTTCTTGAAGCCCTTTGTGTAGCCTTTCTCGGGGGAATAATCGGACTTGGCCTGGGCATGGCGGGCATTTACATACTGAAGACGGTGTCCAAGATCCCGGCGTTTCTCATGTGGCAACCGGTAGCGCTCGCCCTCTCCAGCGCGCTTGTCGTAGGACTTCTTTCAGGCTATCTCCCTGCCAGACGGGCCGCGAATATCGACCCCTCCGACGCCCTGAGGTGAGACCATGGGACCCAGATCCCTCAGAGGGATTCGCATCGCCCTGAAATCGCTTACAGAGCATCGTTTGCGAGTAGCCCTTGCCCTTCTGGCCATAGTAATCGGCGTAGCCTCTGTGATCATCATGGTTGGAGTGGGAAAGGGAGCAGAGAAGGACGTTCGCACGAAGCTGGAGTCCATGGGGCCGAACCTGATTGTGGTCAGCGCTGCCATTTCTCGCACTGTCAAAGGGGATGTGGGGGGCCGCATTGGCATCGTTTCGACGTTGTTGCCGAGAGACGCCGCTGCGATAGAAGCTGAATGCCCGGAAGTGAGTTTGGTTGCCCCGGCTCATGTCAAGAAATTGCAGGCGAAACATGGAAGCGTCACTTACAGCACGAACGTGGTGGGAACTGTCCCGGCCGCCCAGACTGTGCGAAACATTCAGATCGGGTCGGGGCGATTTTTCGATGAGGACGATGACAAGGTCATGGCCACCGTGGCAGTGCTTGGCCCCACGGTCGTTGAGAGCCTTTTTCAGGGACAAGACCCCATAGGAGAGCGCATCATGGTCGGCAACGTTCACCTTACGGTTATCGGGGTCACAGAACCCAAAGGGGTCTTGGCAGAGGAGGATCAGGATGACCAGATCCTAGTTCCTCTCAAAACAGCGATGAACAAGCTCTTTCATGTCACATATCTGAGCAACATTTTTGTTGAGGCTGCTGACTTCGAGAGGATGCACGATGCCGACGGGCAAATCCGAGAAGTTCTCAGGGAGAAGCACCGCTTGCGTGAAGGGAAGGCAGACGATTTCACCATCCAAAACCAGGCCGACGTAATCGCAGCCCGAAGCTCGGCCGCTCAGACCTTCAGCTTTCTCGTCATGTGCATCGCGCTCGTTTCCCTTGTCATAGGAGGAGTGGGAATTCTGGGAGTCATGCTCCTATCCATCCGGGAGAGGGAGGTCGAGATCGGCCTGCGCAGAGCGGTCGGCGCTACTCGGCATGACATCCTCGTTCAGTTCATGGTGGAATCGTGCTTTCTCGGGTTATGCGGGGGCGTCTTGGGAGCCGTCGTCGGAATAGCCGTCAGCCGCGTTCTGGAGGCAGCGTCAGGGCTGCCCATTCTTATCGTTTTCGAGTATGTGCTTCTCAGTATGGCCTTTTCTGCAGCGGTTGGCCTTATCTTCGGAATTTATCCCTCTTGGAGAGCAGCGGGTCTCGATCCGGTGTGGGCTTTGAGCCCGAGGGTCTGACCATTGTTCGCAACCGGTATGATCGCCACTTGATCTGTCTGCACCACTCCGAAGAGACTCTCATCCACAGAACTCGATGCGTACCAACACTGGATCTCCGCGACTTTGCCTCGGTCGAAGCATCTATATGAGACGAGAATACGATGGTGGCTTCAGCGAACCTGCGCTGAAGCGAAAGATGACAAAGGAAGGAGACCCTATGCCCTACCTTTTTGATCCACTGAGAATCAAAGATGTGACGATGCGTAATCGGATAGGAGTATCACCCATGTGCCAATACAGCTCTCACGACGGGAGGGCAACAGATTGGCACTTGGTCCATCTGGGGTCCCGAGCCGTGGGTGGCGCGGGACTCATCATAGCCGAGGCCACTGCCGTGGAGCCCAGAGGCAGAATCTCCCCTCCAGACGCAGGCCTTTGGTCGGACGATCAGATAGGTCCTCTTCTCCGTATCACAAAGTTCATCAAAGAACACGGGGCGGTGCCGGGCATTCAGCTCGCCCATGCCGGGAGGAAGGGAAGCGCCACACGCCCATGGGAAGGAGACCGCTCTCTCACCGAGTCAGAGGGAGCGTGGGAGACTATAGCCCCTAGCTCTCTGGCCTTTGGTCACAAGCTGACGAGCGTACCCCGTGAGATGACTTCGCAGGATATTCACAATGTTCAACAGGCGTTCGGGGAAGCTACCAGGCGCGCAGTGGATGCCGGATACCAGTGGTTGGAGCTGCATGCCGCACATGGCTATCTTTGTCACAGCTTCTACTCCCCGCTTTCCAACCACCGAACGGACGAGTATGGGGGTAGCTTCGAAATCGGGATCAGATTCGTTTTGGAGACGGCTGCATTGATGAGGGTAGAGTGGC
>CAYZET010000179.1:0-10483 GCA_964477215.1 uncultured Syntrophaceae bacterium
TCGTTGAACATTTCCTTGAGCCAGGAGGAAAGAGAGCGATACCTCCTGTTCCGGGCCTGGGGGGGCCTCTTGGGCCGAGCGTCCATTCGGGTCATCGTGATCCCCAGTGAGCTGCATCCATTCTACACCGTGGGCGTGCCCTCTGCGAGCTGTACGTTCGACGCAAGTGCTATTTCCCTTCAGTGCGCGGAATATCGCCGAACCTGCCTCTTGCCCACATCTCGCTCCCATTGTAAACCTTTGGCTGAGAAACTACACCCGGCCGAACGGAGAAAACTGCGGAGAAACTCACGAGGGAGCTCGATAGTGAAATCGGACGTTCTGTTCAGTTGCACAGAGTGTGGAAGAGAGATGGCCAAATGGATGGGGCGGTGTCCTGGGTGCGGAGAGTGGAACACCGTGGTGGAAAAGGAAGCGCGACGATCAAAATCAGCGCACAGCCCCGCTCTCGGCATTCCGCAGAGCGTGTTGTCTCTCGTTGACATCCCTGACGATCTGCACGCCCGCGTAAGAACCGGCATCGAGGAGTTGGACCGCGTCCTGGGAGGGGGGATCGTTCGCAAGAGCCTGATCCTTCTGGGAGGCGATCCGGGCATTGGAAAAAGCACCTTGCTGATGCAGGCCCTTGGCTCTCTTGCTGCTCAAGGCGAGTCGGTATTGTACGTGTCAGGTGAAGAATCACTCGAACAGTTGAAGATGCGTGCCAACCGCCTGGCTGTCGATTCGGGAAGCTTTCTCATCCTTGCAGAAAATGACCTGGAAGCCATTCTCGATCGGATTGGACAGGTGCAAGCAACAGTGATGGTCGTCGATTCCATACAGTCCGTGTTCAGCCGCATGATGGACAATCAACCCGGTACTGTGTCCCAGGTTCGCCATTCCGCAGCACGGATACTCGAGTGGACCAAGAAGGGAGGGTGCGCATCGTTCATTGTGGGACACGTAACGAAAGACGGTGTGCTGGCAGGCCCCAAGCTGTTGGAGCACATGGTGGACACGGTACTCTATTTCGAGGGGGAGCGGGGGCATCCATACCGCGTGCTCCGAGCCGTAAAAAACCGCTTTGGCTCGGCATCCGAGATCGGGGTTTTTCACATGCAGGACGACGGGCTCGCCGAGGTTGCAAACCCTTCTAAGCTCTTTCTTGCCGAGCGACCCGAGGGCGTAGCAGGGTCCGTCGTGACTGCGCTCGTGGAGGGAACGCGCCCGATTCTGGCCGAAATCCAGGCACTTGTCTCGGGGCCGGTTCCCGGCCAAGGGCGGAGGACTTGCCTGGGAATCGATCCTCAAAGGCTGGCGCTTGTTATAGCGGTCATCGAGAAGAAGCTCAGCATAACCCTCAACGATCAGGACATCTTTGTGAATGCCGTCGGAGGTGTGCGAGCAACGGAGCCCGCAGCGGACCTGGCGGTTGCGACCGCCCTGCTCTCTTCTTTCACGGACAGAATCGTCCCTCCTCGCACCCTGGTGTTCGGCGAGCTCGGGCTCGCGGGAGAGATTCGCGGTGTATCGCGAACGCCGGATAGGATACGCGAAGGGACGCGCCTGGGGTACAACCGTATCGTGGCACCGGGCAATCGTGTGCAAGGTATAGGCCCACACCCCGACGATGCGCAGGTGGTGGGAGTAAGCCATATCAAGGAGTTAGGGAGCTCTGTATTTTCGCGTCTAGGATGAGGCTGCTGTGAGTCGCTCATGACAGATCAGCACATCAACGTAGGGGCACGCATACGAGCCTTTCGACAGGGCAAGGGGCTCTCCCTCGTGGAGCTTTCCCGACGAACAGGTATCGCGCCTTCCAATCTCAGCTCCATAGAGCTTAACAAGTCGTCCCCCACCCTTGCCACACTCATGAAGATCGCTCACGCTTTCGACATGAGGATCGGAGAATTTCTCGCCAACGCCCTGTACAGCAAAGCCGTTCTTGCCCGGGCTCCGGCGCTGGTCTCTTCCCAGGTGGGCCCGGCTGGCCTCCACGTGCACCACTTCACGGAGTCAGTCTCGTTCAACAAGATGGACGCGTTCATGGTAACGGTCGTTTCCGGGCTTGCATCCCCTCCTCCCTTAGAACCGGGGACCGACCGTATACTTTGTTGTCTGCTAGGAGAGATCCGGGCCAGCGCCGACGATCAGACGTACGACCTATCCATGCACGATATCCTCTATCTGCTTCCCGAAGCGTCCGCGATGCTCGAAAACCTTTCGGAAAATCCCAGCGTTGCACTGGTGATCAGGTGCCGACCCTGACTCTTTTCGCATGGGCTGCCCAGAGCCCCTCATTTCTTCACATACCCATGGGCCTTCAATTGTGAGCGTAACTTCTCCCCATCCCCTTTGGGAACCCGTATGGTGTGGGGAATGGGCTTTCGGCCCTTGCCAGCGGGGAAGACCGCCTTGTACGGTGAAATCTGGGCGTTCAGCTCCCATATGGACCGAGGCGTGGTGCCAAGAAGCTTGGCCATTGTGGCAAAGGAGAGGTCCTTGGAGAGTCGCACATCCGCCACGGTATCGAAGCTCATGGTCCGCTGAGGATGCACCTGAACGTCGTAGAACCTCCTGTTCGTGCTGATGATCCAGAGAGCGATCAGACGTGGAACATACTTCTCCGTCTCAGTCGGGAGAGGCACATCCCAGTATGAGGAAGCACCGAAAAGATTGAGCCGTTGGCTAACCCGGGCAGGCCCCGCATTATACGCGGCGGCCGTGAGAAGCCAATCCCGGAAGCCGTCACGGGACTCCCCATTCTCGAGCTGCACCTTCTTGACCCGATACAACCACGCCAGATACCGTGCGGCGGAATGGGTGGATCGCACCAGATCAGCCCTCTCATCCTTCCAGGGCGTGATCTTCATGCTCCAGTCATACTCGTCACAGCCGGTCGGACCGCACAACGCAGTCGACTTGATGAACTGCCAGTACCCATATGCACCCGCGGACGACAGCGCACGCGGATCATAGCTACTTTCTATGGCGGCCAGGAGAAGGAACTCCGCAGGTACCTTGTACTTCTGGAAAACCGCTGCCGTTACCGGCTTGAAATAGTCCGCTCTCGAAAGCCAGACCAGGACTCGCGATCGCCTGTCGAGAAGTAAATAGTTGATTTCTTCCAGGATACGCTTCCGTACATCCAGCCGGGAAACTGGTATGGTGTGGCCGGCGAACTTGAGTCCTTCCTTCTCTAAGCGAGGCGGAAAGCCATATTGAAGATCCGACCCTAGTGCTGAGAAATGCGGCACCCGGTGTGAAGTGGACGCGTCCACGTCCGCCAAGGCAATTCCCGGGCCCAACATCGTTCCCACCAACATGATGGTCGACCAGCCAAGAAATTCCCGTGCCAACGAGCAGCTACGAATCATGAACACTCTCGCTTTCTCTAACCGGCAACGCGACTCCTCCTATCAGAATGACCCAGCGCGGAAAAAAGATCGCCCCCCGAGCCTCTCCGCCGATCTCGTGAAAGGGGACGGTAGCTGGCGTAAGCACAATTACTACGCAAACTTAACTTCCAAAGGACACTTGTCGCTGCTTGCCTGATCAATCCTTGCTCACGCGCCTCCTGCCCCTCACACCACAGGGCCATGCGCGTTCAAACTCCACGTATGATTTCCCTCGTCAGAATATCACTGAAACAACACGTTCCAGGAGATCCATATCCGATTGGCGTAGCACGAGGTCCTTGTGCAAAGGGTTCTTGGTCTTCAGTATTAGGGAATCTCCTGCAAATTCGACCCTTTTCACAAAAGCCTTCTCCCTGGCTCTGAATACTACCACGTCTCCATCTCTTATCTCTTCGGAAGAATCGATCTTCACGAAGAGGAGTGCTCCTCGTCCGAAAAGCTCACGCAGACTATCGTCCTTCACTCTGACACAGTAGAGACCCTGCACTTCCGGAGAATCCATTCCAAGGGGAAGCTGCACCCAGTCTAGCGCGTGATCCATGAGGAACGCTTTTCCCGGATGAACAAAACCTTCACCTGCACTCACCTCTCCCACCACAGGCACTACAAGGGTGCGCACCTGCCCAGGCCTCTCTCTGCCAAGATTTCTGATAGATGAAAGTGCATCGACCAGCGCAGGAGACCGAGAAAGTACATGAACGTCGTTCAGAAGGGGGTCCCATGTCCACTGAAAGGGGTGGTGCTGCAAGAATCCCACGAGAGCTTCCTCGACAAAGTCGCGGTCCCATAGATTCTCGATGGCGCTCTCGCTGAACCTCTCCTCTGATTCCGCTTCCCACCTGCCACTTCTTCTCAGAAGCACAAGATAGATCTTGGCCAGCACGCTAATCGCTCGCGCCTCCGCAGGATGCAACTCCAGAGCCCTAATCTCCGACTTCAACCCTTTTTCGGTCGATTTAAGGCTCATGAGGAGCAAATCGCGCATTTTTCGAAATCTCGGCTCGGGCGGAGGAGGCAAACGATGGAGCTCGAATCTCACAACCTCGAGAATTTCCTCCTCTGACGCTTGAAGACATACCGACCAGAGCCTCAGTTGCAGACGGTTGCGAGGCCTCCCCAGATCAGGAGGGCTTTTCTTGCCGGAAAATATTTGAGACACATAGGCGGGCGACACCCCGAGCTCCTCGGCCAACGCTTTCTGGCTCTTCCCCAGTTCTCGTATCCTCTGCCTAGCGAATTTTCCGAATGTCTTCATGTCCATTGGCGAGTTGGACCACGTGGCGAAGCTTCGCGTCCGCCCGTAAAATTAATCATTTGGTTAACCTACATTCTAGGTCCACACCAATTGACTGTCAAGGCGAACAACGAAAAATCCCGCGAGGCGAAAACCCCGCGGGATTCGAGGTGGCAAAGGGCGGAGATGGGCTGCTAAAACCGCAGGGCGAAGTCGAGATACGGGCCTTCTACCGTGACGTCCGCGAAGAGCCGTCCCCTGTTGCCGTCAAGCTTCCACTGCTTGTATCCAAGCTTAACTCCTGCATCCACGTTCCTACTTACCGGCGGGGCCGCACCTGCTCCCATGTCCCACGTTGCGAGACCGAGGCCGTAGAAGCTCATCCACGTGAACCGGCCCTCAAGATACGGCTTGAACCAGGAAAAATAGCCGGTGCTTGTCGGTTCGTAACGAATGTGCGCGCCGATGGATGGCTGAATAATCGTTTGAGTAAAGTCCGCCGCTTCACCCATGTCCTTGCCCACCCGCTGCCTCCACTTGATCACGTTCATGTCAGCGTTCGGACCGAAAACCACATCCCTGCCAAATGCAACGTCATAGTCCGCACCAAGAACGAATCTCGTGACTTCCAAGTCGGAATGTATCGGATCGTTGAGATGAAGAAGCAGGCCCGCAAAGTTTCCGTCGGTTCCCGCGTGCCCTGGTCCCGACCAGTACCAGGGGACGTACTCCAGGTTAACCGAGACCTTGTCCCATAACCTCAGCACGGAATAGAACTCCCACAGGGTGTTTTCTGTCGGGATCCTGAGATGTCCCCCAAGGTTGAGATAGGTGCCTTCACCCCCCTTGCTCACGACCTTGGTCGAGCCGCTCAGATTGCTGAAAAACGGCCGCATTCCGATCCCAAAGGAGTACCCGCGTCTCGGGCATAAAATTTCCGAGCGGGAGGCGCCGGCTGCCACGCCCCAGTCCTCCGGACCGTGCGAGGATATCCTCGTCGGCCCGACTGTGCTGTGAGCGCCATCCATTCCGGACACGCGAACCTTGATGGGATAACGATACTGGGATTCCCACGCTCCCGCGAAGGTCGTCCCGATCACGAGAACGAGTAGAGCTGTCAAAGCACAGGGAATTCTCATTGTGCCCCTTGCTACCATGAGCGTACCTCCAGACGGTGATGAGCCGGAGCAACGAACCCGTCATCGAGACAAGCAGCGTGGTTCTCTATCAAAAGAACTACTTTCTCCGGACCGTACCGATTAGACCCCGCTGGGTTGAAGACCCGTGGGTCGGGTCTCCACATGATGCTCCTGATGGGTATCCTAAACCGGCGTGAAAGTCAAGGATTTTCTAGTCTTAATTTGGTTAAGTCTCAAGATCTTATGATAATTTATTAAAGCAGATTGCCACATTGTGGTCTAAGTTTTTCAGGCATCATACTGCTTTTATTAGTCAAACTGCCAGCAATATGGCGCCGCCTGGCACCCGCCCCCATCCAGACTCCCAAAACTACTTTCCCACGCAGAAGCGTTCAAAAATCCGATCAAGAATCGCCTCGTCTAACCGCTCACCGGTCACCGCTTCCAGGCATTGGAGAGATCGGCGGATCTCTAAAGAGACGATTTCCGGTCCTGGGAGCTCACCTGCTTCCATGCACGATACGAGATCTCTCAGAGGTGCGGCCGCGCTTTCTACGAGAAGCACGCCTCTAAGCGAAAGAGCGGCCGAGGTCGTGTCGCGGCCGGATCCCGTGACTCTCATCCCAATCCGTTGCAGCGCGTGAACTAGCGAATCCAGGCCCGTCCCCGTCATCGCGCTGAGGCTGACGCGAATCCGCTCGCGAGGACCGAGCTGCGGTGAGTGGGGGTCAATCGCGTTCCCGAGATCAATCTTGTTGACGACGATGATGGCTTCTTTCTCCCGGCACGCTTCCAGCACCTCCCTATCTTCATCGTCGAGCTCGCTGGAGCCGTCGAAAACAGCCAGCACGAGGTCTGCCGAGATCATCTGCTCCACGGTTCGACGAATCCCTTCAGCCTCCACGGTTTCCGGGTGCTTCCGGATACCTGCCGTGTCCCAGAGGGCAAAAGCCGTGCCATTGAGCACCAGGCGCTCTTCCACCGGATCTCGGGTGGTCCCCGGATAGGGGGTTACGATCATTCGGTCCGATCGGAGCAGGAGGTTGAAGAGAGTCGATTTTCCCACATTGGGTTTCCCCACTATTACCGTCTTCACTCCTTCTCTCCGAATCTTGCCGTACGCTGCATCCGCGAGGAGCTCCTCCATCTTGGAGAGCACGGCACGAAGTTGGGGTTCGGGTTCAGGCGGCGGCTGCTCGTCGTCTTCGTCGAAGTCGGTGTACACGTCTATGTCTGCAGCCAGATCCCTGAGAGCTGTGGACAGGTTTTCAATTTCTCGAGACAGCGACCTGTCGAGACGACTTCTGGCTTCCTCCACACCGACGGGGCTCGTGGCTTCGATCAGGTCGATTACAGCCTCAGCCTGAACCAAATCCATGCGACCGGAGAGAAAGGCTCTGCGGGTAAACTCACCCCGTTCGGCCGGACGGGCCCCCATGCGTACGATGTGGTGAGTGACCATGTCAAGGACCATGGGGCTTCCGTGCAGGCTGAGCTCCACCACGTCCTCCCCGGTATATGAAGCCGGTCCCTTCATGGTGAGAGCAATGCCGTCGTCCAGGATCTTACCGGAATCCGGATCTATGGCGTAACCGTACAGCGCACGGCGGTCGGACCATTCTCCAGCTTCTTTCGCAGCCCGGAACACCCGACGCGCTATAGGCACCGCGTCGGGTCCGCTCAGACGGATGACTCCAATTCCCGAGTATCCCCGAGGAGTGGAAACTGCCACGATGGTATCGGCAAACTGACGAAGGGAGGGGCCCATGGATGGTACTTGATTGAGAGAGGGTTTAGCGCCGAAGGCTCGGTCCACCCACGATGTTCTGAGCGGACCGGCACCGCCTTCGTTATGCTGCTACCGTCTCCGGCGCTTGCTCGTCATTCCCCTGCGAGGGTACACGATTATTCTGCGAAGTGCTCCCTCCCCGTAGCTCTTGGTATAGACCTCCCGCTCTTCGGCCAAGATAAGGTGGACAATCCTTCGTTCGTTGGGAGGCATGGGGTTGAGGGAGACAGGCTTCAAAGTCTTTCTGGCCTTTTCGCTCATCTTCAAGGCCATTTCGCGAAGACTCTCCGTCTTTCGCGTCCGGTAATTTTCCGTGTCGACGACGATCTCAATTTTGCTGCCCGGGGCATTGCTCTTGTTGACGGCTTTGCTCACAATAAACTGCAGCGCGTCCAAGGTCTGACCTTTCTTGCCTATGAGAAGCCCCGAACCGTCCCCTTTGATGTCCAGGTACACAGCCCCCTCTTGCACAGAGGCATGTACCTCGGCTTCCACATGCATGCGGTCAAGTATTCCCTGCAGCACAGTGCTGGCTTGCTCCAGTGCGTCGGCCACATCGACTGCCGGCTCCGCTTCGTCTTGGGAGTTCTCGACCTCGTTTCCACCGGCAAATGGCTCGATCTTCTCTGCGCTTCCGTGAAAGTCCTCCTCCAAAGACTTCGGACCGGTAGGGGATTCCGCTACGCCCAGGACCTCCTCGAGAACATTTCGTTTCCTGACTCTAACCCGGGCGTCTCTCTGTCCAACGATTCCGAGAAAGCCTCTCGTGCTTTCTTCCAGCACTTCCACTTCGAGGAGGGCCTCATCGGTTTCAAGTTCCGCGCAGGCTTTCGCGACGGCCTCTTTCACTGTCTTTCCGGTAAATTCCTGAAATTGCATGATCGCATTCACCCTAACTCCAAAATTTATTTGTCAGGAGCTGCTGGCCTATCTGGAGGAGATTGCTGACCAACCAATAGAGTACGAGGCCCGACGGGAACGTCAGGAACAGGTATGTAAAGACGACGGGCATGAGGAGCATCAGCTTCTTCTGGGTCGGGTCCCCTCCTGAGGGAGTCATCCACTGCTGCAGCACCATCGTCCCGCCCATTAGAATGGGAGTAACGTAGTAGGGATCGGGGGCGGAGAGATCGTTGAGACAGAGGTAGATAGAGGGGATGCAAATGAACGCTGCGTGCCTCAACTCAATGGCATAGGACAGTGCCTGGTACAGGGCTATGAAGACGGGTAGCTGCACAAACATGGGCCAACAGCCGCTCAGCGGGCTTACTTTGTATTCGCGAAAGAGCTGCATGGTGGCCTTATTGA
This sequence comes from uncultured Syntrophaceae bacterium, assembly GCA_964477215.1. GTDB lineage: Bacteria > Desulfobacterota > Desulfomonilia > Desulfomonilales > Desulfomonilaceae > JBFMDN01. The sequence continues at coordinate 8,869 of CAYZET010000179.1, forward strand.
GCTCTTCCTTATTATCCTTGTATTTCTCTCTGAACTTCTGGAGCTGCGGTTGCAGTTCCTGCATTTTTTTCATCGATTTCATACTCTTGTGAGTCAGGGGTATGAAAAGGATCTTGATAACGATGGTCAGGAGAATGATGTCCCACCCGAAATTGTGAGTTCCAGGAACCCTGATGCCGAATAGCGTGAACCCAGAATGGGAGAATCTCAAGAATTTCATCAAATACTCGGCCATCACATCCAGCAGCTTGTAATTACTATATATCAAGGCTCCTGACAAACCATGGCCCGCATCGTTGAGCGCGTCACGTTGCTTGGGCCCCAGATACAGGGCGAGAGCTTTCTTTGCAGTCTGTCCGGGCGCCACGTCAACGGCGCCGTACCGGACTTTTATCTCAGCGAGTCCTTCCTTGGTGGGTTTGAAGAGAGTTACCTTTGTCGCTGGAGTGTCCCCAAAAACCAGGGCATTGAAAAAGTAAACGTTTCCCAAACCCGCCCATTCAACCCGACCGGACGGCTCTTCATCTCCTTGAATTTTCTCGATCGAATAGTCTTTGAGCTCGCCGTTCAGGAGGATTTCCACGCTGTTCCACGCGAAGCGCGTATCAGGTTGGGTGCTGAACGCCTTTTTCCACGGAAACGTAATCAGATAGTTGCGTGCTTCGTCCGTGGTATTGGTCAGAGCATAATCGAATCCAACCTTGTACGTGCCCTCCACAAACGTGTAGGTTTTGGAAATGATTAGTCCTGCAACCGACACGCGAAAGGTGATCGATTTTTTCGCACCCCGTTGATCGAGGCGTATGTCCGCGGATTCCCCTTCGAATTGATACCGCAAATCCGAATCGTTGAAGCGTTCGTCCCGCCTGGTGAATATGATCGACGGCCCTGAGGTGTCAGCTCCTCCTGGGGGAAAGAGGTTCACAAGATTGGGAGTATCTAGTGCTTCTCGATAGTTTTTCAGCTTGAACGAAACGATTTTCGCGCCGACAGAAGACAATACCGCCTGATACTCGGGAGTCTCGACGGTAACGCGAAGCTCCTTTGCAGGCTCTGACCCGTCTGGCTGCCGAGACACAGGCGTAGGCAGCTTCTCGAGAGGAGGCTGCCTGCCAGGCTCGTCCTCACGGAGATCCTCTCTGCTCACAGTGGGCTGCGGCGGCGGGCCTGTGGGCGCTTCCTTTTGGACAGGCGGTTTGGCCGGAGGCGGCGAGTAGACCTGAAAGAGGAGTTGAAAGCCCACGATTATTGCAATTGACAAGACTATGGCCAGAATCAGATTTCGGTCCATGCTGATCTACCCCAGCGGGACGCGTGTATCGCGGTAATTGTGTTATTCAAGCGACTACCGTCAGTTCTCATTATGGAACGGGATCAAACCCGCAGGGGCCGAACGGACGACATCTGAGCAAACGCCTACACGCGAGCCATGAACCCTTCAAGACGCCGTATTTGGTGACCGCGAGTCTGGCATATTCAGAACAGGTGGGATAAAAGCGGCAAGAAGTCGGAAAAAGCGGTGAGATGAACACCTGGTACACACGTATGAGTGCTGCCAAGCCTACTCGTCCTGCTTCATGAAGTGGGACTGGAAAAAGCGGTCCAGTTCTGCGGT
>CAYZET010000180.1:0-10434 GCA_964477215.1 uncultured Syntrophaceae bacterium
GAAAGGGATTCGAGCGACCTACGCAAAGCTGGAAGTTCCTTCATATGATGAGGGATTTGATGAGCTCTATTTCGTGGAAGTCTGTAACGGTGGTTTTCGGGTCCGGCCTTTCCCCTGAAAATTTTGCTTGATTTTCGGGAATCATCTTGTTATTAAATAAAATTAGGGGAGTTATAGCTTACTCAAATGCTACTGGACCGCTGAGGGGGAATTGCGCCATGCCGGCAGTCTATTTGGACGGCGTCGAATTGGAAAGCGACTGCATGAGGCTTGTCATCCAGGCCATTGGTAACTTCAGTGAAACGTGCAGCCAATGCGGAGGCTCTATGCTCCACGTGAGAACCATCTTTTTGCATTCCGGCGATGAACCGCCGGTTTTCTGCACATGGTGCAGGACCTGCGGCCATTACGACCGCTTGAGCCAAGAATACCCCACAGCCTGGAGGCATCGACTGCTAAGCAAAGTCCGGGGAAATCAATATTGAGGACAGGCTGACACGACAAGCGGCTGGGGGGTAATCCATCCTGTGATCCAACGGAAAACCAAGGACAGCGGGGAGTGGGACCGAGCGTTAGTACGCCATTCGGTAGATACTATGGCAGATCACACGATCGATTCTATGAAACGCTGTGCTCCGTCCAAGATTCTGCTGCTCCCCCAAAATGACCGGATCAATTGGAAGGCCACGGTTGATACAGGCCTCGCACGCGGTCCATGACGCTGAGAAGTTGGAGCCCTTCTGCCTTCACGAGAGCCTCTTCGCCTGACCCGCACGAGCGAGCATTTGCGTCGAGAATCTTGAGAATTGTAAGCATGCTACCAAGTATCGCTTCGTACCCTCCCGGCCGGATGAAGTCTACAGCACGTAACCTGGCTATCTCACCCTCGAAGTACAGTCTGTCCCCCTCACCGAGACAACCATTGGAGCGCTGTGCAGACCGGGCGATGGTCTGATACGCCAAACCACACGGCTCCCTCTCGGAAACGTCCTTCAGCTCCTGAATTACCTCGGGTCTTATGCCTCTCCCCGTTGAGCCCATGAGATAGGCCTCCGTGAGCAGTCGAGCACGTTCTCGCCGATACCGGAGCCCGGTTACACGGCCCGTTTGCCTGAACGATCCCAGAAGGGGGGAGTCGGCCCTCACAAAAACGAATCCCGAAGTGTCAACGTAAACCGGAAGCCATGCCTTGCCGGTCAGGAGGACGTGGATCAGGGGGAGCCAGTATTCGCTGTCGGTCGGCACTATCACCGCGGACACGGAGTGTCTATCCAGCGTATCCAAGGCCCTCTGTACGGACGAACGATTCGCAGGATCCACATGGGCCACGGTGAGGTAAGCCCTGCCGGTTGCGTCCGAATACATGCTCTGCGCTCGCAGATCCATGAACACCTGCAAGCCCGGCACATGCAGCAGGAGCAGATCCGAGAGTAGTAAATCCGCGTATACCCTTCCCCGGACCGGATTATCTTTAACGAACTGTGTAAGATCCTTCAGCTTTGCCGACGTCCCGAAAGCCCTTTCCACAGGAGAAGCTCGTTCAAAGAGAGGATTGTTCGGCAAGTACGGAGGAACAGTGCTCGAGAAAAAGAACCAAGCAGCGGACCCGAAAAGAGCCAGCGATGAGGCCAAAAGCCCAAGCGATGTTGCAGAAGACGCCCTCTCTCCAAAACGCTGCTCCAGGTAGCTCTGAGCCCTTTGGCTGAGATCGCGGATCAGAAAGCCCAGAGTTGGGACAAGGGCCAATCCTGCAAAAACCACTGTCCGCCCGAAACGCAGCGCAAGAAGAATCATTCCCACGGCGATCGTGACCTCCATGAGGAGATCGCCGCAACCATCACGCGGGCAGGAACCTTTGAGAAGTCGAATCATGGACTCTCTCGGGCCACTCACGACTAACCCGAGCACGCACAACACGAGGAACAGGATCGCCAGAAACAGATAGAGAAGCGAAGCCTCCCCCATGTACAGCACCATGCCGTGGTTCGGATCGAGCTTGATGAGCGGCTGCCACAGCTCAACCGCATTAGTCCATACCTCTGCTCCGGTTTGACGGAAAGGCATGTACAGGTTCGCAGGTCCATACGGATTGGCGAGTGCCATCACCGGCACGCACAGAAGCAACACGAGCATCCATTTCAGAGAATCGAGCTTGTACGCCTCACTGGATGGGCTCTCTCGCGCGACCGCATCCGCTGTCCCTTGGGCCGTGCCAGAGAAAGCTCTCCCTCTCTTGCCTGCTCCGATCTCGGACAGGCCATCCGCGGCTATGGCCGATTCGCTCAATTTTGGCAGCAGCAAAGAGCGGAAAAACTGCATACCAGCCTTTGCAGCTATCAAGGCAAACCCGACGAGGAAAGTACCGTGGGAATTGGCCCAAAGGGCTATTATAGCCACGCTGCCCGCATGACGCCACATGCCCGGATTGGGGGCTCTGGCGAGTAGCCACGAAAGGATCACGAAATAGAAGACGCCAAAATTCTCCGCCCTGATCGACTGGAGCGGAGCCACGCTTAGTGTTGCGAGAGTGACGGAAAGGATTGCCACATGGCGAGGTACGCTGAGATCTCTGCACCGTCGGTACAATATCCCAATGCATGCAGCAAGCAGGATCGCCTTGATCAGGACCGGCCCGGCTTCGTGCATACGAGCATAGGACAGGTAAAAGACCAGACCGCTCAACCATCCCTGGTTAACCCAGATCTTCCCATCAGTGGTGAACGACCACTGGTCAGGCTTGGCCAGATTGCCCTCGAGCACGTCTCTGCCAGCCAACAGAGCCATGCTGAGATCTTCGTTTTGGTGAAGATTGCCAACGGCAATCGTCACGGCAAGAACGAGACCGGCTCCGAGGACGACCGTTGAAAAAGATCTGATGTAGCGGCTAATCTTCGTTTGCATATGCCCGTGTAGAATGCGTAGATCAAACCGTCGCAGGCATTCTGCTCAGCCGGGTCGATCTGCGCCGATTTGGTAGCACGCCTTTCGTCCCCGCTTCGGATCTCATTTCTGAGGCGGGGCCTGAAGCCGTTGTCGGCTGAACCGCGGGCCGTCCGAACATACTCCGATCGGCTCTATCCCGTCAATGTCAATGGGGAATGTTGGATACGGTTCTCGAACCGCTACATACGGCGGCTGTCGGGCCTGCTATTGAGCGCCTGCAGCCACATGCAAGTTGTGACTCGATAGCGTTCGCTGGAGACGTTGCGTTCAGCCGCAACAGGTAGTACAAATCATTACGTGAAGCGAGTCTCACTGCCGGAATCGGGATGGCAGCCACGCCTCTCACGCGGTTCTGCCGGTCGTGAATATCTCTTTTTTTCAGGTAGCGACGAGAATATCGTGCGAAAAGTGAGGAGGAAAATCTTGAAAACGTTGCTGGGGATCATCGCATCGCCCCGAAAAATGGGAAATTCCGAGCTGATGGTGAAGGAAATCTATCGGCAGCTCCCGGACGGGTGGAAGCTTACCCTGGTCAGGATTCCCGAGCTCGGCCTGAAGCCCTGCAAGGGCTGTTACCAGTGCCTCTTCAACGAGGGGCGATGTGTCCAGAAAGACGATTTTCCCATTGTGCTCGAAGCCATGACTCAGGCCGACGCATACGTGGTCGCTGCTCCCACCTATCTGTTCGGCGCTCATGGAAGCTTGAAGGCATTTCTTGACCGAGGATTGACCTTCAGCGGCAGATTAGAAAAGCTTTGGGGCAAGCCGGCCGTGGGCGTGATACTCGCGGGCTTGACGGGAATGGAAGGTTACGCCAAGCTCATGGTGGACAGCTTCATCAAGTTCACGTTGGCGGATCACAGAGGATCCGAGGTCGTCTACGCAGCGCTTCCTGGAGAGGTGTTCCTTTCCGATGAGGCGAAACAGGCTGCGAAAAGGCTTGCCACAGCTCTCGTCGAGGGGGCTCCACCCGGCAAACCGTCAATTCCGCGATGCAACCTATGTGGAGGCGATACCTTTCGCTTCCTGGAAAACGGGAATGTCAGGTGCATGGTCTGCAGCAGCGAAGGGACCTATGGCTGGGACAACGGTTGCCTTCGCATGGAAACGGCTCGCGGAGATCATGCGGTTTTCCTTACGAGCGACGACGCGAGAAAGCATTTCGAGTTTCTACGGGGCATGAAGGACAAATTCATCGCCAAGCGGAAAGAGTTGAAGGAAGTCGTCCAGGATTACCACGACATGGGTGAGTGGATCCGGCCCGTGTAAATGGGGTCAGGTCTTGTTTCTTGAATTTGTCGGGAATCCCTGAGACCGACTTTTTGCCGGTCGGCTCGTGCAGAAAGGACAGCGCCGAGGAACCTATTATGAGATGCCACCAACCAAATTGGGCGAACCCAAAAACTATGGGGAGCGAGGAGGCCCAGAGGAATAACGACCCATGATTCCCGAGGAATGCACACACCTTGCTCCGGCGGATTTCCCGATTGCAGTGTTGTCCAAGCACTCGGTGCTAGAAAAGTCCATGCGGCATGGCCTTCCGTCCTCCTTGCATCCATGGTCGGTTCGGCAGCCGTTGGCCGGCGTTATCCTCAAAGTTGCACGGATAGACATTCTACCCCACTCCCCACAACTGGCGGGGCAACTGGGCCGCCACGGTGGCCAAATCAAGAATGAGGCTGAGAAGGAGCTGCCCGTGTTCTGTCACGAAGACTCGGCTGCTGCTTCCCCCATCGCCCACATCAGGCCGCGGACAGTCAGGCGTGAATCAAGTTATAGGGTTTTTCGACCGGACTCCCGGGTACTCCAGGGTTATTGAGGCGCAAAGCTATGATCAATGCTATGTCCATTGAGGGGTTCAAGTCGTTCGGGGGAGTGAAGAACCTGGAGCTCCCCCGCTTGGCGGTTCTTTTCGGCCCAAACACTGCCGGCAAATCGAATTTCTTGGACGCTGTTCAAGCCCTCTCTCGAATAGGCACGAGTCGAACACTTGCTGACGCTCTGCAAGACCCCATTCGCGGCTATCCCATAGAGACATTCGCCTTTCCCTCTGGAGGACTTCCTGAGCTTCTGAGCATGGAGTCCGCGGAGTTCAAGTTGGGAGCTCTCCTGACTATCGGAAAGGACCGATACCAATACAACGTGTCAATAGGTATTGTTCCCTCCACAGGCGCTGTGCATGTGAGGGATGAATACCTGGGCGTGCTGACCTCCAAGGGGTCGGTCAAAGGCAGCCCGTTGATTGAAAAGGTTGACAGTGAGCTGCGAATAAGACGAAAGAGTAAGCCCGCTCACCCGCGCACGGAACCTATCGAGCTGAACCATTCGCTTCTATCGGACCTCCGGTTGAGCGGCCCCGAATACAGGGGAATCGAGAAATGCCGCAACGAGCTGCTTGGTTGGCGAATGTACTACCTGGACCCTCGTGTTGCCATGAGGCGGGCTGCTCCACCCTCAGAAGTCTACGACATAGGTCTCTTAGGGGAAAACATCGCACCCTACCTCTACCGCCTGCAAAAGGAGGACCCGAAGCACTTTGAAGCGGTCGGCAGGCTCCTCAGGACATTAATTCCCAGCGTGGAACAGCTCGATGTTGATTTGGACAAGAGGCGCGGTACTCTGGACATCACCATCCGACAGAATGGTATTGCGTATTCTTCACGCATCATCTCGGAGGGTACCTTGCGGATCTTGGCCCTTTGCGCCATCGCTGTGAATCCTCGCCCGGCTCCCGTGATGGCCTTTGAGGAACCGGAGAACGGGGTACAGCCGCGGCGTCTTGAATTGATTGCTGAGCTCCTGACATCGCTGGCTCTTGAACGGGACTGCCAGTTGATCGTCACCACCCATTCACCTCTTTTCTGTGCAACGATGATCAAGAAGGCAAGATCAAATCCCGGCAATATCGGATTATTTCAGATCAGGAGAAAAGATGCCGGAACTGAAGTAAAACCCTTTGCTGTGACCGGGCCCCTGTTTGAAGACATTGAAATCGCAAATGCCTTGGCCGACCGGGGTGAGGAAGGAGTATTTGAAGGGCTTGTGCTGCGGGGGATGCTAGATGAATAGTGAACGCCGTCTGGACATTTTTGTCGAAGACCGCGCCCACGAGTACTTCATTCGTGCACTTGTCCGGCGGCTGGCCCGGGAACAAGGACTCTCTTTCGATGTTCAGGTACGATCCAGCACTGGCGGACACGGCAGAGCGGTAAGAGAATTCAGGAATTACCAAGCACTGCTCGACAAAGGTCTTTTGTCTGATCCCGGACTGATCGTCGTAGCAATAGATGCCAACTGCGCAAAATTTCCTAGGAAGAGAAAAGAAATTATGGACACCGTGTCGTCGGCTAGAATTAGGACCGTGATCGTGGCCTGCCCTGATCCACATGTTGAGCGATGGTATATGGCCGATCCAGAATCATTCCATAGGGTCGTGGGAAGCGCTCCGCGCATCCGCCAAAAGAAGTGCGAGAGAGATTACTACAAAAACGCCTTGGCAAGTGCAGTAAGGCAGGGTGGGCACCCGCCCACACTTAGTGGCATCGAATTTGCCGAAGAGTTGGTCGCGGCAATGGACTTGTACAAGGCTGGAAAGATTGACCGATCGCTCGGCTCATTCGTTGAAGAATTGCAGAGCGCATTGCGAAAGTGAGTGCCCAGACGATCTCTTTCAGGAGGCGTGGCAGGGTCAGGTCTTTTTCTTGATTCTTGGCGCAATCTTTCGCTACCGAAGGTTTGCCTTACGCTCCTTCCAAATCGTTTCGTGCCGAAAGTTGGTCAACATCGAAACATGACAGGGCAATTGCCATGGCTGGTTTCCGCCTTGGCGATTCCTGACCCGGTTTGCATCGCATGTCGGGCTGCATTACTCTACAGTGCGCAGCGCAGTTAAGCGGGAAAACAAACAGCAAGAATCAAGGCCTGACCCTGTGTAACGTACTATTCTCCTTGCAGAAATGACGAACATTGCCTATACTGACTCATGAAAGACCGCTAGCGTTGCCGCACCGGTTGTGCTCCGGCAGGGGCCAAGGGTGCGGCGGAGAAAAGTGATGACCGACAAGCGAAGTAGAGCTCGAAGATTTGTGGCCGATGTAAAGGCCGGGCTTTCGGATGAAGCTTTGCGAGTCAAGTACGGACTATCCGCTCAGAAATTCTTTTTTTACAAGGCTACTGCTCTCGATATTATAGCGAAAGAGCGCGAGCAGCAAGCACGGGAAAAGAGAAAAATCGATGCCAAACAATTCCTCTCGGACATGGACGCAGGAATGGATAACGAGGCCCTGATGATCAGGTATGCTCTCGCTGCCCGCGATCTCCAAAGCGTTTTTCGACAAATCATCGCTGAAGGATTGGCCACCCCCTTGCAGCTTTCGAATCGCCTCAGCATTACGAGAAGTCAAGTAACGGAAGCGTTCGTACAACTGGGCAGAGCGGTTCGAGAATTGGACTAGTCTGAAACTCTCCATGATCAGACGCAGCTCGCATGTCAACATCGCGCAAGAAGCCCTACCCTTGTGGGCCTCAGCGCTTGACGCTTCGCATAACGGGATAGTTATTATTGATAGAGAGGGAGTAATCCTCGTTTACAACCAGGCCGCGAGGCGGATGCTGGATGAGGAAGACCCTGCCGCGGTCGGGAGACACTTCTCCGACGTCAGGCCGGAAACCTGGCCGGACCTGAAACGCATTCTCGAGACGGGCCAGCCCCAAATAGGCAAGAGAATCGTGTTTCCCACTGCGACGATTATCGCCAATCGGAACCCGATTTTTGTCGATGGAAAAGTAGCCGGCGTGATCAGCGTGTTCCAGGACATATCGGAATACGAGGCGATCATTTCCGAGCTCCAAGGGTACAAGAAGCTTCATCGTGAATTGGAGGCTATTTTCGAGTCCTCTCACGATGGGATGTACATTACTGACGGTAAGGCCAACACCATCAGGGTGAATAGCGCGTACGAACGCATAGCCGGTCTCTCGCGCAAAGATCTTATCGGCCGCAACATGCAGGACCTGGTAAATGAAAAGGTCTTCGACCATTCGGTGACACTGGAAGTTCTCAAGCAAGGGGCTCAGGTGACCTTGATGCAAAACATCAAAGGCAACAAGCAGGTGATGGTGACCGGAACACCTATTCTTGACGAGGAAGGGCACATCGCGCTTGTCGTGACAAACGTGCGGGATATGACCGCTCTCAACGATTTGAGGGCCGAGCTTGAGGAGAGCAAGCGGTTGAGCTCGCGGTACTACCAATCTCTCTTGGAGCAGGAAAAATTCGAGCATGCTTTGGACAGCCTCGTGGTCAAGAGCAGCGCCATGACTCAACTGATTCGAAAAGCAGTGAAAGTTGCCGGCGTACATACGTCGGTTTTAATTCAGGGTGAGTCCGGCGTGGGGAAGAGCATGCTCGCCCGGATTATCCATCTCATGAGCCCGAGAAAGGAGCGGCCCCTCGTCAAGATCAACTGTGGGACCATTCCCGACTCACTTATGGAGAGCGAGCTGTTCGGGTACACGAAGGGGGCCTTCACGGGCGCTGCACCAGAGGGCAAAGCGGGCCTGATCGAAACAGGCCACACGGGAACGGTCTTTCTCGACGAGGTCGGCGACCTGACCCCTGCCATGCAGGTCAAGCTTCTCCAAGTCATCGAGGAAAAGACCTTTACCCGAGTGGGAGGCACCAAGCCCATTTCCGTGGACGTGCGAATCCTTGCCGCCACAAACCGGGACCTGAAGGAATTAGTCAGGAAGGGAGAATTTCGAGAGGATCTCTATTATCGGCTCAACGTCATTCCCATCCACATACCCCCCCTCAGAGAACGGAGGGAAGACATTCCTGCGCTGGCTTTGAACATCTTGGAAAGCACGAACCGGTCCATGGGATTCAGCAAACGGATGGAACCGGAGGTTCTCGACAGGCTCATGGGATACGATTATCCCGGAAACGTACGCGAATTGATCAACATTATGGAGCGCATGATCATAATGAGCGAAGGGGATGTCATCAGTGTCTCCGATCTTCCGCGTGAGATAAGGCAGGCTGAAGAGCGCTTTCAGGAGCCTATCGGGGAGGGCATCACCTTGAAGGCCGCGCTGCGAGCATTTGAGACGAGAATGATTGCGGCAGCGCTTCGTCGGCACGGTACGATGTCTCTGGCAGCAAAGTCTCTGGGGATTCATCCAACGACGCTGTGGAGGAAGCTGGTTCGTGAAGGAGAGCGCGGCCGGTTTGCAGAAACGCAATAGAATTGCATTAGCGCAATGAAAGCCAACCTATTGCTTTCACCTTGCTATTTTCTATAACACCTCACCAGCGTCTCACCACCTTGAAAAACTGCAATAGCCCCTCACCAACGCACACAACACTTCCCCAATCTATTCAGCCTCTTACCAATACCCTTCCCTGGCACGCTTGTTGCATCACCTCTTGCCCGTGCCGTAACAGGTCCCATGCCGCGAGATATCAATCCGAAAAAGAGGAGGGAGGAGAATGCTCAACCGCAAAATTCTTTTGCTGATACTGGTGGCCTTCATTTCTGCGGGGCTGTCCCCTGCGCTGGCGGTCGCGCAGGAGAAGCTCATTAAGATCGGAGCCCTGTACCCCATGACAGGACGAGCCGGTCTGTACGGATTGGATTCCGTGGACGCCGCTGAAATGGCTGTGCAGGAAATCAACGCGAGCGGCGGAGTCGCGGGATACAAGCTGGAATTCATCAACACCGATTCCAAGGCCAAGCCTGACTACGCGGTCCGGGTAGCCAAACGCTTCATTGACGAAGACAAGGTGCACTTCCTCTTCGGAGTGGTCAGTTCCGCGGTAGGGCTTGCGCTGACTGAGGTTTCAAAACAGAATAAGAAGATCTTCATCGGCACGGACCACGCTTCAACCCAGCTCACGGTAGACAAGTTCCAACCCTACTATTTCCGTGTCTCGAACAACACGTTCCAGTCCATGGCTGCGGGTGCTCTCTATCTGAAGGAGCTAAAACAAAGCAAACCCTGGGAAACCGTCGCGTACATCGGTCCGGACTATGCGTACGGGCACGATCAGTGGAACGAGCTGAAGTACAACCTGGATCGATTCGGGATCAAGTACAAGGTGGTGGGCGAATACTGGCCCAAGCTCTTTGCTCCTGACTATACCCCGTATATTACCTCCATTCTGAAGGATAAGCCTGATGTCCTGATTTGTGGGCTTTGGGGTGGTGACACGGTGGCGTTTATCAAGCAGGCCACTCCGTACGGGTTGTTTGAAAAGACGTTGTTCTGCTCACCCGACGCGGGAGGCAATTACGAGGTCATGTCAGCAACTGGCGGGGAGTTGCCTCTCGGTCTTGTTCTCAGTGCTCGTCATCACAACAACTGGCCCGAAACGCAAGCGAACAAGGATTATGTGCAGAAGTTCTTCCAGCGAACTGGCCGATACCCGACCTACGCGGCCGAAGGAGCGTACGCGGGGATCCTCGCTATCGCGGAGGCGGTGAAAAAAGT
>CAYZET010000181.1:0-10401 GCA_964477215.1 uncultured Syntrophaceae bacterium
GCAGCAATGAGTGTTGCCATCATGGCAGACGAAAAGAAAACAGGCAAAATCGGACACACACGTGAGGACACATCGCAGCCCATGGTGCTGCCGGGGATCCATCGGTACCAGTTCTTCACGAATCTCCGGGATCGAGGATGGACGAAGAACCTGGACCGGGTAGCGCTTTTCGGTATTGTGGCCGGACTCCTGGCTACAGTGGTCAAGCCGTTGCTCCGGGGCAATCCTGCCACAATCTACTGCTATGAATGCAGGGCCTGCTATGCCACCCAGGACCGGTGTCCGGTAGGAATCGCTTTTCAGGCGGAGCTGGTCGTAGCAGGAAGGGTAGCCGACTACGACCGATTCATTCGCAACGGAGGCCTCAAGTGCATCCGGTGCGGCAATTGTCAAAGTTACTGCGTCCAGTATCTCCCGCTGCCTCAGATGTTTGCAGCCATGCAAGAAGATACCCGGGAAGCCATGAAGAAAGGAATCGTTCCACGCAGGACCCTTGAGAATAGCCTGGCTCAGGGACTGGTTGGTAAGGAATTCATCGATGACGTGGTCAAGGTTCTATCGTGATCCCGCCGGGGTCCTGTGGGAGGCCGTGAGCACCAGAGGCGTGCGCCTGACCTTCTACGTCCTCCTTACCGCGGCGCTCTTTCCATCGAGCAGGTTTATCCTGTTAGTTGCACTTGTGATGATCCTTGGGATCATGTGGACTCGCGATTATAGCAGGACAGGGAGTCGCCGAATCTTCTATCTGGCTGGCGCGGTGCTCCTCGTGGCCGTAGCGTATGGATTTGCCCGCACGAACGTGGTGACAGTGGACCAGAAACGGTTGACCATGAGACCGTACGGACCGGGGATCTCCCAGGTCAGGGATGGGACTTATACAGGGATCGGAACAGGGTTTCGTGGGCCGATCGCGGTTCGTGTCGCTGTACAGGATCATCGCATTGTCGGCCTCGATACCCTGGAATATCCGGATGCCATTTCCGTGCTCGACAACGATGTGGCAAGTCTGAAGCAGACGATCCTGGACAACGGGTACCTGGCTCTCCCGCAGCAGCCGCAAATGTACAGGGGCGCGAAAGCCACGCTCACGGGATATGCAAACGCGATAGAATCTGCCCTATCCAAAGGCATTCCCGATTATCCTCGGTACAGCGCGTTTTCTTCTGCATTCCTCCATGGCTTGATCGGCGAATGGCCTGGCCGAGTGACACTCAACACGCTGGCCATCCTGTTCGCAGCGTTCGCAGTGTTTGAATATGCGCTCCAGTCAATGCTGACCCCCGGCACGGGGCGCTCCATCAACTGCTACAATTGCGCGTCCTGTGTCGGTGTGTGCCCGGTGAAGGAGGTGGAAGGAATACAGATACCCATGGGGCTCGTCCTTCTGACCAGGCTCGGCGACTATGAACGGGTGACGGAGCTCTCAAAATATTGCGTTGGATGCGGCAGGTGCGCGGCCAAGTGTCCCATAGGAAACTCAGGTCCTCTGGTCATCTCGGCAGCGTTTCAGGCTATGCATGAAAGGCGCAAGGAGCAGGAGCGGCTAAGACGCGAGGAGGAGATGTCCTGATGCGCCTCGGCTTTCTCTATGCACTGGTGATCGCCGTGGTCGTGGCTCTTGTTGCGGCAGCAGGAGAGGTATCGCTAAAGTCCTCTTCCTGCATGGCCTGTCACACGCAGGAGGCTTCCTATGCTCACTGGATGACCCAGAGGTTGAAGGCCGAGAATCGGGGGTTCTCCCACGAATTGATCGCGTGCGCGGATTGCCACATTGAGGGAAGCCCGGCGGGAACGGTGACATCTCGGTTGCGGGGGCTTCTGCATGTGGGGACGTACCTAGTACCACAGATCGATCCCAGGAGACAGGATATTGCGGAAGTGTACCCAAGAGCCCGCATCCCCACCGAGAACTGTAACTACTGCCATCAGGCCGCGGTTGTGAGAAAAGCTGTACACGTGAAAGATCTCACGCCGGAATTGAAAAAGATCGGGCTGATCATGGATCATCGGAAGCACGTGCTCACCCAGGAAGGGACATGCGCCAAGTGCCACGAGCGGTACAAGGAGAAGGACGGGGTATCGGAAGTCGACAAGAACGTGAACTACGTTGAAGTGAATCACATGGCATGTGACTCTTGCCACAGCCAGGCTTCTCATGCGTACAGGGCAGGGCGGTTGCTCCCCTTATCGGAGGACGAGTACCGTGCTGCACGCGAAGAGGCATGGACCCGGCTGTCGAAGAACCCCAGATGGATGGTGGCCATCCCTGCTGAGCAGACGTGCCGACGGTGTCACAATGGGGAGATCCACTTCAAGACTCGGATATTCCCGGCGAATTGCAGAGAAGGGACGAACTTCGAGGACTGCAAGAAGTGCCACGGGCTGATGACACCGCAGTACTTTGAAGAGCACAGGACGAAGATGACTCAGCAGGCATCCGTGGAGGAACAGGCCCTGAAAGGGGTTCCTGCTCACGCGATCGCTGCTAGGAGTGAATGATGCAGACAAGATCTCGCACAGGAAAGAGAGCTGAGCGAGCCCACGTTTCCTCAGGCCCCCGAGCGGGCAGGAGCTGACGATATGCCTACGACGAGAGACCAGTCCAAGGACAAGATCGACAAAGAGATCGCGGATCAAATTCTCAAGGTGAAGGAGCCACCTGTGGCCCGTTTCCGCCTTCTCTCTCGCGGCATGGAGCCCTATCACCGGCTGTATATCAGGGATCCGGAATGCGATGTGGTGGGAGACAAGGGGTGCCTCGCGTGCGGAAACTGTATTGATTCATGCCCGGTCCTCAGGAAGGATCCGGACCGATTCGACAAGACCGAGCAGCGCACATCCTTCGCTCTTGAGGCGTGCGTGGGTGAAGAATGTGAGCAGTGCTACTCCTGTGTCCTGGCATGCCCTCAGGTGGACACCGCATATAAAGACTACATTGTGGACGAGGTGATCCCGGAGACCATACAACCGGCTCCGCGTATCACCGCACTGGATAACTATTTTATGGCCCTCATTGCTCTAATTCTCGGAATTGTTATTGGTGTCTTCATTGCCAGGTAGAGCGGAGGAGGCCAAGCCTCATACAGGAAAGAAAGGATTGCAGAACATGTCCACGGCCCAAGCAGACTCGGTACCGATCCAGCGGGTGCAGGCCGACCAGATTGAGAGCGCCGAGCGTACGGACCTCATTCCCATCTTCATCATGGGCAAGAGGTATTCTGTGCCGAGCACCCTCACCATCCAGAAGGCCTTCGAATACGCGGGATACCAGTTGATCCGCGGCTGCGGATGCAGGGGAGGAATTTGCGGCGCATGTGCAACCGTGTACCGCATGCCGGATAGTCAAAAGATCTATGTAGGCCTCGCGTGTCAGACTGTGGTCCAACCGAACATGTACCTTGCCATGGTGCCGTTTTTCCCGGCTAACCGTGCCACATATGACTTAAGCGAATTGAAGGCAGATGCTCCGACGCTCCTGAAATACTACCCTGAGCTGCTCAAGTGCATGGGCTGCAACACGTGCACCAAATCCTGTCCCATGGACATTCCGGTGATGGAATATATATCCGCAGCGCTCAGAGGCGACGTGGAAAAAGCTGCGGAGATTTCGTTTCCGTGTGTCATGTGCGGTATTTGCGCTTCCCGTTGTCCTGCGGAATTGGCCCAGTACAACATCGCTATCATGTGCCGCCGGATCACGGGAGCTCACGTACAGCCCCGGGCCAAACACTTGCAGGACATGATCGAGAGAATAGAATCAGGTCGTTACGAAGAATCGCTCAACAGGCTGATGTCCGCGGATCTCGCCACGTTGCGCTCGCTGTACGTGGAACGGGAGATGGAGCCCCACACTGCCGATGAGATGTGGGAGCCGCAGGAAAAGCAATTTCTCTGATGCGCCCGGAGCGACCCGGACGCCTGATCAAACCGGAGGCCACGATGGGATATCCCGCGGAATTGATGGAGCTAATCAAGAGAGTCGAAAGAACCCGGCCGGAGCGGGTGGCACGCAAGAAAGCAGGGGAAGAGTTCCCTGCTCTGAGTCTCGACGAAAGAAAGGTGAGACTGGAAAAATATCATCCGGACTACAGGCCGGACGCGCTACGAGAGCTGAAGGTTGGACCCAGCAAGGGCTATTCGTTGGCTCAGGAGGTTGCGGACCAGTTCGAGGCCCGCAGTCGTGTAGATCCGGATAAGATAGACCTGAACGAAGTCCACTACGAGACGGATGTCCTCGTCATCGGTGGAGGAGGAGCGGGAACTGCCGCGGCTCTCCTGGCTCAAGAGCAGGGCGCTCGCGTCATCATCGCCACGAAGCTCCGTCATGGGGACGCTAACACCATGATGGCCGAAGGCGGCATTCAGGCAGCCACCAAAGGGTGGAAGGACTCCCCGTACTACCACTATCTTGACGTCATGGGAGGAGGTCATTTCGAGAACGACCCAGACCTCGTCAAGACCATGGTCCTCGAGGCTCCCCGAGTCATCGGATGGCTGGAGCGGCTTGGCTGCATGTTCAACAAATGGCAGGACGGCAAGCTCTTCACTCTGCACGGGGCAGGAACGTGCAGGAAGAGAATGCACTACGCTGGGGACATGACAGGGGCTGAGATCATGAGGACTCTCAGGGATGAGTGCCGCAACCGGGTGAAGCAGATCGGTGTGCTGGAATTCTCTCCTGCTGTAGAGCTGCTTAGTGACGAGAAAGGGGTGTGCTCGGGAGCAGTCCTGTACAATCTCGAAACGGAAGAGTACTTCCTGGTGAAGGCCAAGGCAGTCGTTATGGCAACCGGAGGATCAGGCAGGCTCCACATTCAGAAATTCATGACCACCAACCACTACGGCGCCACAGGCGACGGGTTGGTGATGGGATACAGGCTGGGAGTGGGGGTGCGATTCCTCCACGCGACTCAGTACCATCCAACCGGCGCGGTCTTTCCGGAACAGGCCGAAGGTTTGCTTATCACGGAGAAGGTGAGAGGCGCGGGGGCTAACCTCGTGAATGTGGACGGCAATCAGTTTGTATTCGAGCGAGAGCCCAGGGATATCGAGTCTGCAAGCATCATTCGAGAGTGCACCAAGATAGGAAAAGGCGTGCCGGTGCCGGGCCAGCAAGGAAAATTCGGCGTTTGGTTGGATTCCCCCATGATCGACCTGCTCGAAGGGGAGGGTACAGTCGAACGGGAATTCCCGGCAAAGTACATCCTGTTCAAGCGGTATGGCATAGACATATCGAAGCTGCCCATGTTGATCTACCCGACACTTCATTACCAGAACGGCGGACTCGCGTACAAGCCGGACGGATCGACCACTGTTCCCGGATTCTACGTGGCAGGGGAGGTCGGTGGAGGCGTCCACGGCGCGAACCGCCTCATGGGCAACTCCTTGCTGGATATCACGGTGTTCGGCCGGCTGGCTGGGGTAACCGCTGGCCGATTCGCGATAAGCAGGGGAGACGTGGGCAAGATCACGGTGGATCACGTGAGGAGATATCACAAGGAGCTGGAAGAGGCAGGAATCGCTACGGATCGAGTTTCGCCGATGGTGTTGCCTGATTATGGAAATCCCGACGTCAAGAGACGGCAGTGGACGACCACGTACGTGGGGACCATACGGTGATCCGGTATTTTCCGGCAAGAGCTTTGTGAAACCGACTCATCCACAGATTTGATCCCCCTGGTGCGAGGGGCAGGAGGCATTTTCCCTTCTGCCGTGGCGGAAGCATGAAGACGGAAAACGAGAAACCAGGCACGTGGGCAAAAATAAAAGAGTACGTGGCGCAGTTGCCCGACCCTTCACCTGAGTGGCGCGTCCAGGCTTCGGTGTGGGGAGTCATCCTTGCAGTTGTCGTCGGAACGGTGGTGCTCTTCGCCATAGTCGGTCTTTCGGGTGTGTTCGGTGGAGGAACGATAGTGTACGAGGCCAAAGGCTCGCCGGGCCCTGTGGTTTTCAGCCATTACAGCCACATGTGGTTTCAGCAGGGCAAGTACAAGGACTGCAAGACCTGCCACGATAAGCTTTTCGCAGCACAGAAATACGGGACGTACGAAGTGCGAGCACTTGAGGACTCACCTCCGAAGAAGGTTCGCATCGGGAGGGATACCTCGACTCTCTATGTGCCAGGAACCCTTGCGGAGGAAGAGCAAGCCCTCGTCACCTACGAGGTTCCCAGGGCGTGCCAAACCTGTTCCACAGGCTCCTGTCACGATGGAAAGGAATCATTCGGGCGATTCGACTGCCTGGGATGTCATCGCAGGAAGTGATGGCTGAACCGGTACATCGAGCGGGTCGCGGACCGGAGAAGCAAAGGTGAAGTATCACGATGAGTAAACTCGTAAGCCCGGATGGTGGAACAATAACCCTGGAGCCTTCTCCTGCGGGAGAGACGAAATCCATCGATTCGGGTGCGCCTCGTCCGAAACGCTGGGGCATGCTCGTGGATCAACGTCGGTGCATCGGGTGCCATAGCTGTACGGTCGCGTGCAAGAGCGAAAACAACGTACCGCTCGGGTACTGGCGTTCGTGGATCAAAGGCCTCCAGAAGGGGGTATTCCCTCATGTGGGAACCTTTTTCCTGCGCCGGCTGTGCAACCATTGCGACGTCCCTCCTTGCGTCCAGGTCTGTCCTGTGCAGGCAACGGTCAGGCGGGAAGAGGACGGTGTGGTGGTCATGTATTACGGCAAGTGCATCGGATGCGGGATGTGCATAGCCGCGTGCCCGTATGACGCACGATTTTTCAACCCGATTCGCCGGACTGCAGACAAGTGCGACTTCTGTGTCGCGCGCATAGACCAAGGGCTGGAACCTGCCTGTGTGTCCGCATGCCTTACCGGGGCCCTCGTGTTCGGGGATATCGATGACCCATCGTCGGAAATCTCTAAGAAGATGGCCTCGGTTGGTACCGAGGTCATTAAGCCCGAGCTCGGGACCAAGCCCAAGGTCTTCTATATTCAGGCCGATAGGGACCTCATGGGAAGGATCAAGTTCTCAAACAATTTCACCGACGAGATCATGGAATACCACAAGCACATTCCCAGCCCCGACGCATCGTATTGGAAAAAAGGTCGATAGAGTGATGGAAGCAACTGTTCTCTATAACGTACCCCACGAGGTGCCCTGGAAGGTATACATTCCGCTCTACTTCTATTTCACCGGCCTTTCAGCAGGGTCCTTCATTCTTTCGACGCTGTCCACTGTTTTCGCAATCAAGCGTTTCAAGCCCATGGCCCTGCCTGCGGCAATCATCTCTTTCCTGTTGTTGCTCCTCGCACCGGCCTGTCTCATCGTGGACCTGCAACAGCCCACACGTTTCTGGCACACGCTCGTGCCCGAGTACTTCAACCGAATGTCTGCTCTTTCCTTCGGGTCATGGCTCCTGACTGCATATCCTATCGCTAACCTGATTTACATCTATTACATTTTCGTCAAGAACGATCGCGTTACCCGAATTCTCGGCATGATCACGGTCCCGCTCGCCATATTCGTCCATGCGTACACGGGATTCGCTTTTGCTCTCGTCCGAGCGAGGGCGTGGTGGCATTCAGCGCTCATGCCCGGGTACTTCCTCACATCTGCTCTGCTCTCCGGAATTGCGCTGCTCATGGTAGTAGCTCTGCTCATGGATAGGTACAGAAAGGAGAAGCTCGATCCGGAGCTGTTCACGAGCTTGCGCCTCATGATGGTGGGAATCCTTCTCGTAGACTTGTTCTGGATGGGCTCTTTCTGGCTTACCCTCATGGTGTCCACCGCGGACGGGTACGCTTCGATCTGGTACGCATTGCACGAGAAGCTCTACGTGTACGGCGAGATTGTGGCGGGTATGCTGGTTCCCCTGGTCCTGCTCGTGTTCCCCGCGACCAGGTCTAGCAGAATGTGGTTGTACGTGGCCTCCCTCCTCATCATCGGAGGGGTCTTTCTCATGCGGTACTCGGTAGTCTTTATCGGATACGATATCCCCTTGAGCTGATCGTGCGGATTTTGAGCACCATGACTATATCTCGACGCGAATTCATCCGAAGAGCGACCCTGATGGGCGGGGTATCCCTCTTCGCAGGATGCACCCTTTTCAAGGAAGCGGAGCCCGTGCCGGAGTACATCAAAGGCGCTCCTGCCGTAGACCCGACCGAAACACTCGCAGGAATCAAGAATGTCTACACCGTCTGTGGACTCTGCCCGGGAAATTGCGGTATTTGCTGCAGAGTAGCCGAGGGAGCGGTAGTCAAGATCGGAGGCAATCCGTACAGCGCTGTTTCTTCCCCACAGGCGGTCTCTTTTGATGTTCCTCTCGATCAGGCCGCTCTTGCCAGTGCAGGTATTTGTGCGGCCGGCGGGAGCGGAATCCAGACCCTGTACGACCCCTTCCGCGTAGCCGTACCGCTGAAACGGGTGGGAACGCGTGGATCCGGAAAATGGAAGGCAGTGACGTGGGACGAGGCCATTGTCGACATTACTCTCGGGGGCAATCTCTTCGGAGAGGGGCCGGTTGAAGGCCTGAAGCAGATCAGGGATTCAGGCGCGACGATGAGCTTTCTGCTGGACCGAGCGGAGTGGGGATCTCGCATCTTCATCGAGAAGTTTCTGGCCGGGTTTCCTGGTGCGTCCGTCGTGGAAAGCCGAAGGCTCCTTCATGCGGGAATTGCTCGCCAAGCGGCAGAAGCCGTGTTCGGCCCGGGTACTGGAGCTATTGACGCTGACTATTCGCAGTGTCGAGTGCTGGTCAGCTTTGGAGATGCCCCTCTCGATTCAGGTGTTCCCCTCGTTTCCATCGCTCGGCGGATTGCGGATGCCCGGCTTGACTGTTCTCTCAAGTGGGCGGTGGTCGATCCCAGGCTCTCCACGTCCGCGTCCAAGTCGGACCTGTGGGTTCCAATCGTTCCGGGCACAGACATCCACCTCGCTCTCGGCATTCTCAGGGCACTGTTAGACTCGTACCCCGATGCGCTCCGTATAAGCCGCGATGAGATCGAGAAGCTCGTTTCCGGTCGAACCGTTGAGCAGTGTGCACAATCGTGCGGACTGTCTCCCGAGTACTTTAGTCGTATCGCCCGAATGCTTGCGGAAGGCGGCCCGCGATCTGCGGTGATTCCGGGGGCGGGGATTATGGCCCAGCAGGATAGTCTCGCGGTTGCCAAGGCCGTGCTCACCCTGAACAGGGCCGTCGGATCGGTCCCGGGAACGGGCGGGCTGATCGCTCGAAGCGATCCTTTCCTTGCTCAGGCCGAAAAGAGGCTACGCGGTGATGCCGGCCGTATTCCAAAAATGGAGTCCATGCCGGATTCGTCCTGCTGTCTCATGCTCTGGCGAGCCGACCCCCTGTACGATGATCCGTCTCTGGCAGAGAAGCTCAAGGATTTGTCCACGTTTCCCCTTGTCGTGGCGGTTTCCACGGACATAACCGAGACTGCATCCCTCGCGGACTACATCCTGCCTGACACCACGTACTTGGAGCGTTGGGACATATGCTCATCTCCCCCTGCAGTGGCGTCGGTGGGATTCGGCGTTCGGGTCCCAGTTGTCGGCGGAATCGCAGGCGATACAGGCGCGTACTTCCCGATTCTCAGCGACACGCGGCTCATGGAAGATATCCTCGTACGCGTGGCGATTGCCCTCAGTATCCCCGGATTTGGTGGCCATGTGCGAGGCGGGATCAAGAACGCGTGGGACTACCATCAGACCGCACTTAGATCCGTGCTGGATGCCATGAAGCAAGAAAGTTTGCCGGTGGAGACGTCTTCCGAGTACCTCTCTGCCGTCATTCAACGGGGTGGGGTCTTTTTTGACCGCCGGACTGTATCTGCCACTTCAAGCTCGTACTCACCCGTAACCCTTTCTCCGCAGCGTCCCGTTTCGGGCGGTGCCGGGAGCTCGAGATCCGGTGACGAATTCTTGCTTATTACCTACACGCTGCCCTTCCGGCGGTCCCCGGAATCCGGGGTCAATGGGTGGCTCTTGGAGATATTGCCGGACAACAGGCTTGTTATCAACACACGGGATGCCCAGGCTCTCGGAATCAAACAGCAGGAAAGCATTGTCGTGCAGAGCCCCGACGGCACAACATATGTCCGCTGCAAAGCGATGCTGGTGCCTGGCATCAGACAAGGCGTGGTTGCCTTGGCTCGAGGCTTCGGATACCGCGGGAGCGGGGCCGTCCCTCAGGAGATAAACAGCATCTCCGTGGTGGCCGAGGAACCCCGGGGTGCAGGGGTCAATGCTTTAGTGTTTCTTGCGACCAAAGGCCCCGTTTCGGTTCGAATCAGAAAAGCCTGATCGTGCCACGGTTCCGTATTCTGCCGCCGAGTTTATGAAAGGGTATGTCAAGAAGGGATGGCGACGTAGGGGCACCCCGTGGAAACTGTCTCAAAACTCGGGAAACAGCAGAAAAAGTGGTACGGTGAGGGAGG
>CAYZET010000182.1:0-6426 GCA_964477215.1 uncultured Syntrophaceae bacterium
CCTTCAAGTGCTCTGTGTGCGGGGCGATCTTCGACAAGGATCGCTCAGAACAGAGAGTCAGAGAGATTGGTCTTGACCGGCCAAATGGAGGAGGCGTCTTCGGCAATTGGGAAGGCATGGGAGGAACTCAACCCTTCTCTTCCCTGAGGTGGTATCAGAAGGTGGCCTATATTGTTATGGTCTTGTTGGGTCTTGGAATCTTCGTGCTCTGGTATGCTCTCAGAGTCTTGTCCGGATAGGATGTGGAGTTTTCCGGTGACCGCTGGAGTCTTTTCCGCACCAGGGTGCCCCATTGTTCGATCGTTGCGGTCACCGTCGATGTTCGAAAGGGTGTCCACGGTCCACCGGTGCCCCCAAGAATCAGCAGCTCCCGGTGTCTTTCTTCAGCCGAGCCTGCCACGATCCGAATTTCTTACCGACCAAAGCCTGGATTTGTGGCGAGATTTTGGTCGTCCCATTACTGGTCGACACGCCGCACGTACGGCAAGCTTGTGCACCACTTGAAAACGGCCTTTTGGACCGGTAAGAAGTGGGGCCGAGAGTCAGGGAGATTTCCTCTCGATTTCATGGTGGATTTCTTTGATTCCTGAACTCGGTCATCCCATCCACAACCACCAAGATTGAGTGATGGCGGGCCTGTATTGCTCAGACAAAGAGCAAAGGAACTCTTCTTGGATTCAAGCCTTTTTTGCGCTGCGTTCGCTCGATGCACGTGTTCCCTTCAGAGGAGCATCGCTTGTCCGGGCGTTCGGTTCGGCGCACCGATTTCGCTTGGAGTCCGTTTCATTTTCGCACGAATCGGATTATCACAAGAAAGATCAAGGATCCCACGAATGCAGATACCAGGTCCTCGAAGCTGATGCTGATGCTTCCCAATCCGAGATTTATCCCAAATACCTTGAAGAGGAACCCGCCAATAAGAGCACCTATCAGACCGATACCGAGGTTCGCGGCCCTGCCGAATCCCCCCTTCGATCGAGTGACGACCATGCCGGCGAGCGAACCGGCGAGTGCTCCAACGATCAACCAAACAATGATTTGTGCCCATGAGATATGCATCGGAAAAAAACCCCCGTTTCTGTTTTTCGGTTTCGTAATGCCAGAGAGCGTCCGCTCTCAGGGAGCATGCGCTACCGGGTCTGCTGTCGAGCAAGATGATTCAGGTTTTTCCTGAGAGTCTGGACATCCTGGTGCTCCGGGCCGAACACTCGTTCCATGATGGCCAGCGACTTTTCCCATAGCAGCTTGGCTTCAGCATACTTCTGCTGCGAATAGTACAGGTTGGCAAGAGCGCTCATGCGAATTGCCAACGTGGGGTGTTTCGCTCCGAGAGACTTCTCCAGTATCATGATAGCCTTTTGATAGTAGGCTTCGGCCTCCATCGGATCCCCCCGTCCTTTTTTCAGGTCCCCTATGGTACTTAGCAATTCCCCCACATCCGGATGATCCGGGCCCAGGGCCTTCTCACGTATCGAAAGGGCCCTTTTCAAGAGTACTTCCGCCTCACCGTAGTTTCCCCATGCGACATATAGACTGCCAAGAGCGCTCAAGGAACTGGCTGTCTCCGGGTGATTCGGGCCCAATTGACTCTCTCGAAGGGCAAGGGCTCGCTTAAGGAGCGGTTCTGCCTCGAAGTACTTTCGTTGAAGCCTCAGGACCTGACCCAGCCCGCCAAGAGACCGCGCGAGCTCGGATCGATCCTGACTCGGGGAGCTTTCACTGAGCTCTATGGCCTTCCTAAACGACCGCTCCCCCTCCGGATACTTCCTTTGAAAGATGTAGATAAATCCAAGATCTGCCAGTGATTGTGATAGATCTGGGAGACTTCGTTCCGATGCCTGCTCCCTAATAGCCAGGGCCTTTCTGAAGTAGGATTCAGCTTCCGTGTACGCTCCTTTCCCCTTCAAAGCCATCCCGACATTGTGGAGTGATCGCGCCACGTCTTGATGGCTGGGGCCCAGCAGTTCTTCCTTTGCTGCGAGACCTCTTCGAAAAAGAGCCTCTGCATTGTCATAATTTGCCTTCTCAAGGTACATCAGCCCCAAGGCCTCGCAGGACAAGGCAGTGTTTATGTCTCTCGGGCCAAAAGCATGTTCACTCGCTTCCAGTGCCCCCTTGAGCATCGTCTCAGCCTCAGCGTATCTCGCCTTTCTGTACAGGTCCTGCCCGTCAGTGAGGAGTCTCTCCCAGCGGGCGGCAGTTGATCGTGGCCGGTCTGTGGCCGGACTATCCTGCTTGGTTTCCTGGGCCTTACGGGAAAGATCTGTGCGACCGCGATCTCCAGCATCGGGGGCATCCCGGGGTTTGACAGATTCTGACGTTGACGAAGGTTCTGGGGGGCTCACCAGAAACCATGCCAAGCGCCCCAATCCTATTGCCACGATGACAACAGCCGCGAGGAACACCAGACGGAAAGGCGTTATACGAGAACTTCTCTTGGCCGTAGGTTCTCGAGAAACTGCCGTGCCGGTTATCGCATCCCGTGCACCGCCTTCACGCGAGGCTTCGGTCAGTCTGACATCGCATGATTCCGAGGGCTCCAGGACCACCAAGGTTTCGGGCTCTGACGGCGGTGTGTGCCACAGCAACTCCTCTGGCTCGTAACCATCCTTTTCTATGAGGATCGCACTGCCCGGCTTCCATGGCACCAAGAGTCCGGAGGCTGTCGTGGTTCCGACTATTTTGCCATCTACCTTGACTTGTGCGCCTTCGGGTCTCGTTTTTATCGTGAGCTTGAGCACAGGAACGCGCAACTTGGATTCCACTTCGGGAGAACCTTTGGGAGAGAGCTCGCTCAGCTTAGCCTGAAACGCACGAGCTGTCAGGAACCTGTCTTTGTCGCTCGGCTGCAGAGCTTTGGTGAGAATTGGATTGGATGCCAATCCAGGCCAGCATTCTCTTATGGTGCAGGCCAGGCTGAAGATGTCGCTGGCTGCAGTAAGCTCAGATTTCAAGAGAGCTTCAGGGGCGATGAATCTTCTGCAGGACTCCGATATGTTTCCGAGATATGGCCCCTTGAGAAATACCGCGGTTCCGAATCCAACTAGGACACCCCTGTCTGCAGAAATGATGATGTCCGACGGCGTGATGCATAGATGAAAGACATTGTGTAAATGCGCGTAGTGAAGAGCGTCACAGACCTGGTCAATTATATCAGCAGCAAATTCGGGCGGTGATTCTTGCACGTATTGGGACAGTGTTCGACCTTCGACAAATTCCTCCAACGCATACACTGTGTCCCCGCGGATCTCCACGGAATGACACCGAGGAAGACCGGGACGGCCGATTTGTTGATAATTCTGAAAGAATTGATGGAATTGCCATACGAGCTCTCTGTTCGGGGCGAGATCTCCAGGTAGGACGCGCAGCACGTATTCTGCCTGCCCATTCTTCCTGCTTTTTACGTGAAAGCACTTCAGGGGTTTGTCTCCCGGGAGCACTCTGACGAGCTCAAAGCTTTCCTGCAATGTTTGGGGAAGATCTGCCATAGTTTCCTGAAATGCCATTGATACTCATGCATACTTGAGTGACTGAGTCTTCAGGATTCCGCTCTCCCTTTCCTCAATCGTAACCTGCACCAGTTGCTCTCGATTCACTTCAAAGGTAATATAAATATTCAGATCTCCTGCAGGCCGTGGCAGGAGCCCGCCTACCTGGACGCTTCCCACGAAGGAGTTGTCCCTTGCCATTCGCGATGAACCTTGAAACACGTTGACGTCCAGCTCTGACTGAGAATCCGTATCCGTGGTGAAGATTTGTGTCACCCTGGCCGGCAGCTTGGTGTTGACGTCAATCAACCTGTAGAACATTCCTCCTGCCAATTCCACGCCGAGAGCGTGGCTATTGCGAGCCACGATCTGGACCTGGCGCCCCAACACACTGGGATCATCCAGATGAGCGGCAAAGATTGCCGCCCCTTGCGCCACGCACAGGCTGGGATTTATGTTGCCGTACACCTTGTCTTTTCCGGCTAGTATTTCCAGCATGTGGGAGAACACAGGAATCTTGCTCGACCCTCCCACCTTGATCACCCGTGAGATTCGATCCGCCAGAGAGAATTGGCTCAGCCCCCGAAGACCCTCTTCGTCAATCAGCTTGCCGATCTCCTCTCGGGAAATTTTCTGCGCGGGAAGGGTATTGGAATCCATACAGGTCTGCAGAATGACGTGAGCGACGTTGGCAACATAATGGCTGATACTCTTTTCAAACTCATCACGGGTTACATCGACCGCCAGATGCATTCCGTTCCGGTTGGGGATGTTCGGCACCGTGAGCGCATAGGTCGGGGTGTAGGAGAGCCTCTCCTTGGCTGTCATAACTGCTGCTGTAAAGCTCTGTTCAGCGATCCTGCGGTTCAGATCGTTCAACGAAGAGAGATCGACACCATGCTTACGGGTAATGTGATCTTTCAGGCTGGCATCGAAATCCAATCCCCCGAGCCTGTCATCCCCCCCTGTCCCAAGGACCTCGAAAACGAGCAGATCCTTTGTTTGAGTTAGCTTGAATACCGTTAGGTCAAAGGTCCCTCCGCCCAAGTCAAAAACAAGAATGTTTTCCTCCCGTTCGTCATAAGGGTTCTGGTTGACCATGTCCAGTGCATACGCAAGGGAGGCTGCGACAGGCTCCTGGACAATGCCCAGAACCGTGAGTCCGGCAATTTCTGCTGCGCTTCGAGTGTTGGCGCATTGGTGAGCACGAAAATAGTAAGGAACTGTTACCACTACCCCTCGCGACCGGAACACACCCTTGGGAAACATGTCGCAGATGTCTTGATACATTTTGGCCAGGATTTTTCCCGAAATCTCAACTGGTGAATGAACCTTTCCGCCAAGCACAATCTCATGATTTCTATCATCCATGAGCCTCTTGACGCCCAAGATCCCATTGCTCGGATCGATAAGGAGTCTGTCGTGGGCAATTTGGCCGACCAAGTATTCCTGATGCTCCCGGTCATAATAGACTGCCGACTGGGTGGTGTTTTGACCTATGGCATTGATGTAGACTTCGGGTCCTCTCCCATCCCATCGAGCAATGGCGCTGAACGTTGTTCCCAGGTCCATTCCCAACACGGGATTCGTGTAATTATCCGGAGGCATTACTTTTCTCTTTCAATTCTTCACGACCCGGACTCTCGCACGGCGAACCACGTGATTTCTTTCACCGTGAAGTTTCTCGAGAAACTCATATCCCTTGTGAATCATGTCAAACACTTGTCCAGTGGACAACTCAGGATCGGCCTCCACGTCAAACGGTTCGTGCAAGTAATAGTCAGTTTCCGCACCTCGCTCAGTTACGATCGGGACGATATTGAAATTGCCCAGGAACCTTTCCATTATGGCAATCAATTCGTCGTAAAGCTTGAATAGGGCGCTCACTGCATTCTCTGCCCCGGGGTACTGCTCCGAAAGGCGAAGTCTCAGATCCTCGGAGCTCCTTTTCCCATCTTGAAGCGAGTCGAGAATCACAAAATAATGCTTGCCGAGAAAAGAAAAGAAGGAATTTCGGCAGCGCTCGGCACTCTGCCGCAGCCCCGTTATAAGACCATAATTGTGATGGCTGACATCTTTCAGGAGAGCGGCCACGGATTCCCGCACATGTTTTGTCGAGCGAAAATCGGATTCCGCGATGGGCTCGCAGGAAGCAATACTCTCCGCAGCTCTTTCAGGCAACAGGAGAATCATCTTCAGCATGAGTCTGATTCCTTCAATCCGCCCGTCAATGAGCCTTCGATCCTCTTCCGAGCAGCCCGAGATCTCCAGGATCTCGGTGAAGCCTACGAGCTGTTGTGCCTCACTGGTTAGCTCACAGATTGTACTGAGAAGACGCTCCCGGTTTTCGGACCAGCGAGCACAATCTTCGTGTAGTCGCTGTAATCCTTTCTCATCTCTCTGGATCTCGCTGAATGCCTCGAGTACCTTGCTGAGGAGGGGGGACAGATCATCGGGAAGCGGTGGATACTTCTCTCGTGTCTGCGAGAAGGCGCTATCGAGGATATTGTTGACATCTTTGCATATAGATTCATTTTCGATCGGCATAAGAGCAGCGGTAGCTTCATCTTTCTCAGAGCTTTTCGCCATCGCGGTGAGGAAATCCTGCAATGTGTCTTTGTTCCAGGACAAGGCATGCAGATCGTCCACGCGTGCCAGCAATGCTTTCGCGAAATGGCGAATTATGGCTCGTCCAAGCTGAGTATACGCCTCCGCTTCACGTGTTCGCCCTCCCTCCTCGGCCGGAGGTCCCTCGCATTCCGACGTGTTCGGGGCAACCCATTCGGTGCCTGGACCTGCGGTGACCTCTGTTCGCGAGTCGGCCATATCTTCAGAGGAACGTGGCAGATTCTCGCCATGTCCGTCCACGCCCGTCATACGGTCAAAGGTTAAGGGATCCTCTGCGGGGCTGCCATCGGATTCCCCGAAGAGATCGACG
>CAYZET010000182.1:6436-10378 GCA_964477215.1 uncultured Syntrophaceae bacterium
TGTCATTTTTTGCTGAGACCTTTCTATCGTCAGATCTGTCGCGTTATCAGATCACTGTCTCTGGATCTCCAAAGACTTGCTGATCTTGTAATCCCCTTTTGATGATGCGACGACCCGCAGCAGGTTCTGTTGATTGATCTCGAAACGGACGGTAATTCTCTCGCGCCCTCTCGGTGCAGAGGGTATTCCTGTAAGGAAAAATTCACCTATGCAAATGCTGCCTTCCTCCCCCACGTACTCGACTTCATCCACGGATTGATAGACTGTTATTCGAAGCTCTGTTTGGGCATCTCTCGAGGTAGTGTATTCCTTATCGGCCGTTATGACAGGAACTTCATCGGTCAATTCCAGCCCCTTATCAATAAGCTTGCTGAATCGTCCTCCGTGAACCTCAATCCCAAGAAAGTGAGTGACCTTGTTCTGCAGCCGTATGTCTGCAGCGAGCTTGTCCGCATCCTCCGGGGTTTCGGTAACATCGAGCTTATCGGACGGGACGCCGAGCCAGGCGCCAAATATTGCTGCACCGGTTGCTACGACAATGTCCGGGTCTAGATCTCCGTAGGGCTCTTTGTTGAATATTTCGGTAATCATCTGCTTGACGAGTGGTACGCGAGTTGAACCGCCCACGAGAATGATCCGGTCGATATCATCTATCCCCAATTGAGCGCTCTCCAGGGCTTTTCTCACCGCGTCCCCGGACTGAAGAACCAGATCCCTGATGGAGTCATCGAGCTCGCCCCTCGTGAGGGTATAATCAATGTTGTGTAATTGGCCACCTTCATCTTTCAGGAAACTCGGGATATGGATTTCCGCGGATTCACGCTCTGAAAGCTCCTTCTTCACCCTTTCTGCCGCTTCCTTCAGCTTCTGTTGTGCTTCTCTCAGGGTCTTTTTTGAAATTCCCTGGTCCTTCTGCAGATCCAAGACGTCAATACCCGACTGTTCCTTGAACCTTTCGCGTATGAGCCCCATCAAGCGCATGTCAAAATCATCTCCGCCGAGTTTCGGAACCCCTTCTTTGGCAAGGACCTCGAAATTGCCTGCCCAATTGTGCTGGCCTTCCGCTTCTGCTAAACCTGCGGTCTTGACTCGAAGGATCGACACGTCAAAGGTACCGCCACCTAGATCGTACACGAGGATCGTTTGGTCACGGGCTCTGTCAAAACCGTATGCAATGGCTGCGGCAACGGGTTCTTCGAGGAGATAGAGGACATCGAGGCCCGCAAGCTGTCCGGCCTGTAGAGTCATAGTCTTTTTCGCGTCGTCAAAGTTCGCCGGCACGCAGATTACTGCGTACTTCAATGCACCTTTGTAGTCGAATTGACACGCCTCCTGCGCTCCGTTTCGTAGCTTGTCAAGGATCTTTGCCGAGAAATCAGTCGGCGACAGCTTCATCCCAGGTATCGCGTGAAATTCCTTTGTGAATGACGTGTTACCCATTTCGCGTTTGATGCTGGCAACCGTATTTTCAGGATCCACCAGCATTTTCGATTTTGCTTGCTCTCCAACAAGGAGCTCTCCGGTGTCCTGAACGTAAACAACCGAAGGAAGAACCTTTTGTCCTTCGATCTCGATCAATTCTGCCTTTCCTCTGTGGAAAATGGCGACGGAAGAAGTAGAGGTACCGAGGTCGATCCCCATGATATAAGGGCTGTTTTTCAAGACGAGGCCCATCTGTAACCCTCCTTTTCCATTGGTACCACGTGTCAGAATCCCTTGATTTCGACACTCGCGCTCCTCACGTGTCCATTGCGGACAAGATCGTCGAGCGTATCAAAATCGTTTAAGATGCCGTCACCCGGGACGGTTGCTACATAGGCATCGGTGTGGGGGTTTTCGACCATTTCCATGGCAGTGAAATGAATAATCCCATCTTCATCCAGGCTGAAAACTGCCGCGACGTGGATGAATCCCTTTGACGGCTTCGTAATGAGCAGTACAAGCTCACCGAGATACGTATTGGCAGCGGGGTTTTCATTCTCCCCTCGGTATACCTTCATGCGCACCTCTTCCTGGTACGGGGAAACCGTGGAACCGAGCTTGCCGCCTCTGCAGGGAATCGACGAATTTTTCCTGATCAAAGGCTGAAAGAAGACCCCCGAGTAATCGGGCTTCATCATTTCGATTCCCAGTGAATGCGCTGTCACGTTGGTTACTTCCACAGGAGCAAGATCCTCTTCGGGAAGGTAAAGGCTGGCTGCCACAATTGCCGCACCGTGAGAAACAACCTCGTCCACCCGCTCGGACATGTACGGCTCTTTAATCTTTTCACTTACCATCTCGCGTACGACAGGTATTCGCGTGGACCCGCCCACGAGAATAACCCGGTCTATTTCGTCAACCGTCATACCGGCCGATTGCACAGCGCTGTCAACTCGTTCCAGAGTCTTGTTCAGCAGGGGCCTTATGGAATCGATAAACTGTGCTCTGGTAATCTTGACATTGAAAGGACGTCCCAGGAGATCCGGAATAATGATTTCACTTTCTTGAGCGGCAGAAAGCTCGATCTTGGCCCTTTCTGCCTCTTCCTTCAGCCTTTGCAAGGCGAGTCTGTACTCTTTGGAAGACGTTCCCAACAGGTCCATGCCTTCTTGATTTCTGAAGGCAGCGGCCAGACGCTTTACTATCACTTCGTCGAAGTCGTCTCCCCCCAAATGAGAATCACCATCTACTGCAAGGACTTGAAATTTGTTTCCCAGCACTCGTAGGATCGACACGTCGAAAGTTCCGCCACCAAGGTCATAAACCAAGATAGTCTGATCCTTGCCCTTGTCCAGACCGTACGCTACTGCCGCAGCAGTTGGCTCAGGTATCAAACGAAGCACATTCAAGCCCAGCTTTTCGCCGGCCAGCTTGGTGTCTAATTTCTGTGCCTCATCAAAATACGCTGGCACTGTTATAACTACATTCGTGATCTCGGTCTCAAGCTCCTTTGAGCTAGCCTCGATAAGTCTGCCCACAATCAGCGAGCAGATGTCAACAGGGCTATACGTCCTTCCTTGTATTTCGTATCGCTGACTCGAATCGCCCATGAACCGTTTTGCGGAAGCGACTGAGCTTTCGGGGAACACTTGCAACCTTCTCTTGGCCTGTTCCCCCACCATGATCCGGCCGTTATCGAAGGACACTACCGACGGAAGGGTGTTCCGGCCGTCAACGAGGAGGGTCTCGGCCTTCCCTCTCCGAAAGACTGAAACAACAGAGTTTGTCGTCCCAAGGTCAATGCCGACTGCGTATGCGTTCCCCATAAAAGCTTCTCCGCTGACGTCTAGTGCCGTGGTAGTATCCGGCGCAAATTCACAATCGAATTATCTCCAGTGCCGTTGAGGATCATTGGCTCCCGTGTATACCCTGATCGGACATCTTCAGCGCCATCCTTGAACAGCGTTGCCGTGAGTACAAGGCCGAATTTGCGCCATTTTGTCTAAGCCTTCAGCAAGGTTACCTTCGTGAGGTAAAGCAGCTTTGTCTCTCCGATTACGAAAACCTCTTCCGGAGAGATTTTCGCATCCCGTGTAATGGTTCCGCCCTTAACAAAGCCTTTACTTCCAAGTGCTTCGACGCGAATCGCTTCGCCTTTTCTCGTGATGCGAGCGTGGTTCTCCTCCACTTCAGGATCGCCTCCTATGGTCACATCCGAGCTTGGTCCGCTACCGAGGATCATGGGAGACTTATCAAGTATGATCAGTCTACCGACTTGTGCCCCATCCAAGACTCGCAGCCAAGCTACCTTGGATACGGACTCGGCGAACGGTACTGCAAACCCTATGCTGCCCCCGAGCACGGAAAAGCCTATGAAGCGATTCGCAATACCTGATTTTATCCCCGCTACCCCGAGAAGGAATTGAAAGAGCTCGAAAAGACCAGCGCCTAACAAGCCGCCGGCCAGACCGCCGGCAGCCCCGAAGAGAAAGGCTCTTGCTGTTTTCCTGGGAATTGCGG
>CAYZET010000183.1:0-10335 GCA_964477215.1 uncultured Syntrophaceae bacterium
GATGGGGCACATAAAGGGTGCGGTGAACTTCCCTATGGAGCCAACCGCGTGGTCGAGGTGGTGGAAGAAGAGCGAGCTTGCAGCGGAGCTCGGCCCTGACAAGGATCGCTTCATCGTGTTCTACTGAGCGGGTCTTACCTGAGTCCGCAGCGACTCCGCCGCTCGGGTAGCGGTGAAATTGGGCTATAAGAACGTCTTTCGTGACCCCAAAGGGTTCCCAGAATGGGAGGCGGCAGGTCTTCCTGTTCAGAGCATCCCGGTCGATGAGGGGAGATCGGCGTCTGCGCCTCAGGATGCCGGTCCATTGTACGGATGGGCGATGCTCTGGACCTTGTTGGGAGTCTTCGGCGGTGGGCTTGCGCTCAACCTGACTCCCTGCGTTTATCCTTTAATTCCTGTCACAGTCTCCTATTTTGGAGGCCGGGCCGCACGGGGCCGAGGAAAACTAGCTGTCCACGGTTTGCTATACCTCGGGGGACTGTCGGTCACAAACTCAGTGTTAGGGGTAGTGGCCGCTCTTACCGGGAGCCTGATGGGGGCCGCACTTCAAAACCCCATCGTGTTGGTGGTTGTCGCGGGTGTTCTCATTTTCTTCTCCACCAGCCTCTTCGGATTCTGGGAGCTGCAACTTCCTCAGAGTCTTACAAGTGCGGCATCCAAGTCCTACACAGGCTATTTTGGCACGTTGTTTATGGGCTTGACCCTCGGTGTGGTGGCAGCCCCGTGTCTGGGACCTTTCGTACTGGGTTTGCTTACCTGGGTGGCGAGCATGGGCAGCCCGTGGCTCGGGTTCCTCATTTTCTTCACCCTGAGCGTGGGCTTGGGAGCTCCGCTCTTCTTTCTGGCGATGTTTTCCGGGAGCCTGGAAAGACTCCCCGGTTCGGGTGAGTGGATGCTGTGGGTGAGGAAACTCATGGGATGGGTATTGGTCGGGATGGCAGCCTATTTTCTCAGTCCCCTGTTTCCCTCCTCCGTCAGTGTGTTTGTCCTGGCAGGGGTGGCTCTCGCGGCAGGGCTACACTTGGGATGGATAGATGGCACTCAGGGCGGCTTCAAGACATTCCGAGTTGTGAGAAACTTTGCGGGGATAGCCGGTCTGGTTGTCGGGGTATTCCTCATCGGTTCATGGTTGAAGCAAGGGCCTGGAGTCTCGTGGCAACCATATTCCTCTGACGTCATGGAACAAGCCCGAAAGTCTGGCAGACCGGTGATCGTAGATTTCTCCGCCACATGGTGTACGCCGTGCCGTGAGCTCGAGCACATTACGTTTCGTGACCCGCAAGTGGTGAAACAGGCTCAAGACAACTTCGTCATGGTCAAGGTTGACCTCACAAGAAAGGGAAATTCGCTCTACGAGAGGCTCGCGGCAGAGTATTCCATTAAGGGGGTTCCCACGGTCGTGTTCCTCGATAGTCAGGGGCGGGAACGTAAGGATCTGCGCCTGGTTGACTTTGTTCCCGCGGACCAATTCCTCAGCAGAATGACCCAAGTCAAGCAATTATCGGGCTCCGGTTCATGAGAGCCCAGAAGAATAAGGAGGAAAGACACATGTTGAAAGTGCGTTTTTTTCTGAATGAACCTAATGGTAAGCCTTGAAGACACTTCAAAGAGATGGCGTCCAGGTTGGGCGCACAGTATCCCATTGACATTGAGACGACCTCGAAGCCCCATGCTGAGTACAGAACAGACGAATGGGCTGACACGGAACTGCCTTGCGCTCCCGCAATTATGATCGGCGAAGAGGTCGTTGCAGAAGGCTCGGATGTGCCTGAGGACCGTGTCGTGGGTGAAATCAGAAAACAACTGGGTATGCCGCCGCTCGAACCGGAGAAGAAAGGGGTTCTCGGCCGTCTGTTCTCGTGACACCGCTGCAAAGGTATGCCCGGGAGAGAAATGAGAAAAATGGCAGAATCTCGAGAGCCTTAGTCGGTCCTCGGAATGCGGCTCTGCTGCGTCAGACTGAAACACCGAGTGGGGGAATTGAGAGGTGACTAGCGCGAGACCAATTTACGAGAAATTCTCTTACAGATTCGTGCTGATTACGATCACCGGTGCACTCATCGTTGCTGGAATATTGCTCTTGCCGGTGAGGCAGTACCTTGTGGCTGCACTGGAGTGGACCCAAGGCCTTGGAGCATTGGGTCCCATCCTTGTAGCACTCTTCTACATTGTGGCCTCCGTGTTCCTTTTGCCTGGATCGGTACTGACTTTAGGGGCGGGTTTTCTTTTCGGCGTTCCTGTCGGTCTGCTGAGCGCATGGACAGGAGCCACTCTGGGTGCCTGCGCAGCTTTTCTCGTGGGCCGCACCCTCGCCCGTGATTGGGTTGCACGCAAGGTCTCTGGAAACCCCAAGTTCGCAGCAGTAGATGAAGCCGTAGGCAAAGAGGGATTCAAAATTGTGCTCCTTCTTCGCCTAAGCCCCATCTTTCCC
Organism: uncultured Syntrophaceae bacterium; assembly: GCA_964477215.1. Taxonomy (GTDB): domain Bacteria; phylum Desulfobacterota; class Desulfomonilia; order Desulfomonilales; family Desulfomonilaceae; genus JBFMDN01. The sequence continues at coordinate 2,432 of CAYZET010000183.1, forward strand.
TTCAATTTTCTCAATTATGCCTTGGGGCTGACGAAAGTGTCGTTCGGCAGATATGCTCTTGCTTCCCTTATCGGCATGCTGCCCGGCGGTCTCATGTACGTCTATTTCGGTTCCGCTGCCAGATCGCTTGCAGACGTAGCGGCAGGCAAGGTTGAAGGGGGGGTGGCGGGTCAGGTCTTCTTTTGGGGAGGGTTGGCGGCAACGATTGTGGTTGCAGGCTTTGTCACTCGTCTGGCGAGAAAGAGCCTGAAAGAGGCGGAGAAGGTCTCCAAGATTGTTGAGCCGTCTGTTTCAGCCCGAGCTAGGTGATGAAGCAACGACTTCATGATATATCTGCAAATCATTCCATACCACGGGAGACGAAGCATGGATGTCACATTCTCAAACTTTCTCGGGCGAGATCTGATCCTTCCCGGTGACCGCTTATACGATCCAATGGAGGGCCTGTGGATCAAGCGAGAAGATGACGAGAGACTTGCAGTAGGAATGACGGAGCCGACGGTCCTCATGGGAGGGACTGTTCGAGAAATCGAGGCACTGGTTGAAGACGGTCGCCATGTCGAGCCCGGGGACACGGTCCTCCTGGCTCTGACTGGGAAGCTCAAGTATCTGGGTGCTCCTGTGGCCGGTACCCTAATCTATTCGGCGGATCTTGCTTCGTTGCCGCAGAAGATCGGAGAAAACCCTTACGAAGCGACGCTGTTCCATATCGTTCCGGACAAGGCCGAGAATCCGAACCTTCTTGATGCATCAGGCTACGCGACGGCTCTGAAGGACTCTGATGGGGCACGCAATCCGGGTGGGCATAAAGGCGGGGCTTCTCCTACCTGTAAGGCCGTGTACGCTGGCCTGGGAGAGCAAACCATCAAGGAAAACACCTGATCGATTCTCGTGGCGATTGATTGACCGCGACCATGATAATGGCTTCTGGGAAAGTCCGTCGTCCTAAGTAGAGGATTTCATAATTACGGTCACGTGTTCTGGCACGACTCACTCGGAGATTTGCGCTCTGAAGGAGCGCACCATGAGTAGTCCCGCGGGACTACTTATGGTATGCCCCTTCGGGGCATGAAGCAGTCAATGATCACCATCATTCCTCTTCTGGATGACGCTGAGATACGCAACCGTACTCATAAAATCCTGTCTAAGGGCTTGAACGCTCACCCGGCTTCAGGTGGTCCTGGAGGTTCCTCGTCGCGTGTATGGACCGGGTGATCCAGAGAGCGTCCCACGGCAAGCTTGTTGATAAGGCTGGCCTGGTATCCGGCGCCAAAACCGTTGTCGATATTGACGACTGACACGCCGGAAGCGCAACTGTTTAGCATGCTCAGGAGAGCCGCGACTCCTCCGAAACTCGCTCCGTATCCGATGCTGGTTGGCACTCCAATGACCGGGCAAGAGACGAGGCCGCCCACGACGCTCGCCAGAGCTCCCTCCATGCCCGCTACAACAATTGCCACGTTTGCCCGATAGAGGTCTTCACAGCTCATCAAGAGCCGGTGAATTCCCGAAACCCCTACATCGTACATACGACTCACCAGGTTACCCAGAGTTTCAGCCGTGATGGCTGCCTCTTCCGCGACCGGAATATCGGAAGTTCCGGCACTGACTACGGCAATGTGCCCAATCTTTTCCACTTCGCGAGGGTTGATCACCAGCATCCTCGCCATCTCGTGATAGCGGCAATCCTGCGCCACCTGGCTCACTGCGTCATATACTTCCTTGCTGGCCCGTGTGGCAAGAATGTTACTGTGACGCTGTCCTATTCGCTCCACGATTCCCCTGACCTGCGCGATGGATTTCCCCTCGCAGTAGATTACTTCAGGCACCCCCAGTCTGATACAGCGGTGGACGTCGATCTTGGCATATCCTAGGTCCTCGAAGGGGAGTCTCTTCAGCCTCTCCACAGCCGCTTCCAAGGTCATGCGGCCCGCCCGAACGTCTTCAAGGAGCGCCAGCAGTTGCACGCCGTCCATGCCTGTCAACTCCCCGGCTGAATGGCGCGATTGAGGCTGCCTGTCGAATAACCCTCGAGGTCAAGAGACACGAAGAGGAACCCAAGCTGCTTGAAATTGGCGACAATTTGCCTCCTAGGCTCCTCCTCCATGATCCTATTCATGGCCTTTTCTTCAATTTCAATTCGCGCGGTATCGCCCGCGTATCGGACTCTGACCTGGGTATCAGGGACAAGGCCTCGCAGGAATTCTTCGGCCAGATCGACCCGTTGGAGCTTTTCTTCGGTAATAGGGCTTCCGTAGGGAATGCGGGACGCCAGACAGGCGCAGGACGGCTTATTCCATGTGGTCAAGCCGAGCTTCTTCGACAGGGTTCGGATTTCCTCCTTAGTGAGCCCGACCTCTCGCAACGGACTCTTCACTCCCAATTCCTCAGTCGCCCTCATTCCCGGCCTGTAGTCCGTCCCATCGTCCGCATTTGTCCCGTCAAGGACCTCGGCTAACCCCCGCTCTTGTGCTAAAGACACCAGGCCGTTGAACCTAATCTTCTTGCATACGTAACACTTGTCAGGCGGGTTGCTGACGAAATCGGGCATTTCAAGCTCTCGCGAACGTACCACAAGGTGCTCGACGGCCATATTCTGTGCCTGGCGACGGGCATCCTCCCGTTCATGACGGGCAGTAGTAGGAGAGTCCGCTGTTACCGCCAGGACACGATCACCGAGAACATCTTTGGCCACCTTGAGCAGGAGCGTGGAATCCACTCCCCCCGAATAGGCTACCAGGACGCTCCCCATTTCTTTCAGTCGGTGCCGGAGGGCCGCATGCTTCTCATCGAGAGTCTCAGTCATTTCTCTCATAGTCTGCTCTCCTTTTCGCGGCTGAGTGTGGTGGCGCACTTACACAACGAGAATGGAGAATTCGCCGCAAAGACGTTTGTTATGTGCGGGAGATACTCCCTTAGAGGATGTTGGTCGCTCCTCTTTTTCCTAATCATAGAAGAAAACCGAGAGAAAGAGTAGAGAACTCAAGAGAGAGGGGGGTTTTTTTCTGAGAGCGGGGGGCTCGGCGAGGCACGATGGGAATTATGTCAGTATTGACAGAAAGCTTTGGGGTGTTGATACGCTCCTTATGACAAAGGCGACAGAAGAGCCCCAAATGATTACGGATTGCCAATGTTTTGTGCTTGACTCCCTTCCCACCGGCCAGTATGCTGAAGTAATGCCTGCAAATCTCGTAGGGGCCGGGTTCACGGCCACTCTTGCAGCTCGTGTGCCCGGAAGTGGACAGCAATTAGACTCATCTCCAGAAGGGAGCATATGATGGAAAAGTTACTGCGGATAGACATGGGAGCCGATGGTGGACCCAAGGCCACCGAGGTCCCGGTCGGAACCTATGCCGGCCTCGGAGGAAGGGCTCTCACCTCGGCCATAGTCTCCAGTGAAGTGCCACCCGGGTGCCATCCTTTGGGCGCCGACAATAAGCTGGTCATCGCTCCCGGCCTGTTGAGCGGGACAATAGCGGCAATGTCCGGACGCTTATCTGTGGGCTGCAAGAGTCCCCTCACGGGTGGCATCAAAGAAGCCAACGCTGGAGGACAGGCGGCTCAGACCCTCGGGAGGCTCGGGTACGCTGCCATTGTCCTTGAAGGCAAACCCAAGGATGACACGCTGTACAAGATAGTAGTGAACAAAGAGGGGGTAACGATTGCACCGGACAACAGCTTGAAGATGCTGGGCAACTACGCTCTAATCGACAAGATCAAGGCAGAATACGGCGACAAAGTCGCGTGTATTTCCATCGGACCCGCGGGCGAGATGAAGATGTGCGCAGCATCCATTGCGTGCACGGACATGGAAATGAGACCGACCCGCCACGCCGGCCGTGGGGGCGTCGGTGCTGTCATGGGCTCGAAGGGCGTCAAGGTAATCGTGCTCGACGATAGCGGAATGAAGATGCGTGAGCCCAAGAATCCCGAGGCCTTCAAGGAGGCCAACAAGCAGTGGGTGGAAGGGCTCAAGAAGCACGCGGTGACAGGCGAGGGTTTGCCCACGTACGGCACGAACGTTCTGACAAACGTGCTCAATGAGGCAGGCGGATATCCCACGAGGAATTTCTCATCCGGACGTTTCGAGGGACACGACAAGATCAGCGGTGAGACTCAGGCTGCGCTCGAGATAAAGCGTCAAGGTTCAGCCACCCACGGCTGTCACAGGGGATGTATCATACAGTGTTCAGGCATTTTTAATGATCCCCAGGGCAACTTTCTCACCAAACAGCCTGAGTATGAGACGGTCTGGGCACATGGCGGCCATTGCGGAATCGACGATCTGGATGCCATTGCCATGTTGGACCGACTTGATGACGACTACGGCCTGGATACCATCGAAATGGGTGTCGCCATTGGAGTAGCCATGGAAGGAGGGGTGGCCAAATTCGGGGACGCTCAAGCGGCGATCGAGCTGGTCAAGGAAGTTGGAAAGGGTACCCCGTTGGGAAGGATTCTGGGCAACGGAGCAGCGGTAACGGGCAAGGCCTTCGGTGTCGAGCGTGTGCCGGTCGTGAAAGGACAGGCGCTTCCCGCGTACGATCCGCGTGCAGTCCAGGGGATAGGCGTCACCTATGCAACAAGCACCATGGGCGCAGACCATACTGCAGGGTATGCAGTGGCGGCTAACATATTGAATGTAGGCGGGTCTGTGGATCCCCTGAAGCCCGAGGGACAGATCGACCTGTCGAGAAATCTTCAGATTGCTACAGCCGCCGTGGATTCCACGGGCATGTGTCTCTTTGTGGCCTTTGCAGTGCTGGATCAGCCGGAAACCTTCCAGGCCCTCATAGACATGATCAACGCGTTTTACGGCCTTAATCTCACCGCTGACGGCGTGGCGGAGCTCGGGAAGTCGGTGCTCAAGAACGAGAGAACCTTCAACACGCTGGCGGGCTTCACTTCCTCCCACGATCGCCTGCCAGAATTCTTCAAGAATCAGCCCCTGCCGCCTCACAATGTGACCTTCGCCGTGAAGGACGAGGCGCTGGATACCGTATTTAACTGGTAATTCCCACATAAGAACGGACCCTGGAGGGAGCCCTGGAAAAGGGCTCCCTCCGCGTCTGGGCCTTTTCTTTTCATCGAAAATGATTTATGACGAGGGACCATGCCTAAGATCACAACCACGCCGGTCGTCGAATTCCTCTGTGATCCACAGAAGCTTCCGGATTTCTTTCCAATGTTGCGGCGCGGGATTCTTCTCGAGGCTCGCTTGGGCACTACCATCAGCAACGTACTCTGCGAACAATTGGGGATTGAGCGGGAATATCTTGACGATCGTGTCGGAACTGTCTTTCTGGATGGCACCGCTGTGGACAACGTGGATAAGGCAATCGTGAGAGAAGGGGGAACCCTAGCTCTGTCGGCTGCTATGCCCGGCCTCGTGGGAGCCACGATGCGCAAGGGCGGGATTCTGGCAAGCATGCGGAATTCCATAACGTACAAGGAAGTGGACCCCGCGATGTCTGGAAGCCTGGGATTCTTTGTTTTGCGGCTCTACAACACGGTCGCAGGAGAATTGGGGCCTGCTCTTCTCCGATCCGGGGTGTGGACCGAAGGGAAGACCCTGAGAGATTTCCTTGAAGATGCCGCGGAGGAGCTCCGGTCGGGGTGCCTGGAATGCAGGCTCGATGGTAATGCCTGCCAATGGACCAGGCTCCTCGAAAGCTTGCCGGTGGGGCAGGACCGTGTGCTGATACGAGTAACCACATGAGGCAGGCATTCCTGGGCAATGAACCATGAGCCCCACCCTCGTATTGTTCGACATCGATCAGACGCTCCTTTATTCAGGAGGAGCAGGCATCCGAGCGCTCAACCAAGCCTTCCAGGAGGTGACGGGTATCGCGGATGGGTTTCGAGAGATCACCTATGGGGGAAAGACGGACCCTCAGATCATGCGCGAAGCGCTCGCGTTGCACGGCCTGCCATCTGACGAGTCAATGATCGCCACTCTGACGAAACGGTACCTTCACCATTTCCCGTCCATGATGGCAGTGAGCCCGGCTCGACTCAAGCCCGGCGTTCCGAACATCCTGGAGGAAGCCCGAGCAAGGCCGTCGCTGGTCCTCGGCCTCCTGACCGGGAACCTGGAACCCAGTGCGCGCATGAAGCTGGACCGGTTCAATCTGAACCCTTACTTTGAAGTAGGCGCGTTCGGCAGCGATGACGAAGACAGAGACTCTCTCTTGCCCATAGCTGTGGAGCGGCTCCGCACAATCAAAGGAATAGCAGTGCCCTACGAGGACTGCGTCGTCGTGGGTGACACCCCACTGGACGTGAGGTGCGCGCACGTATACGGTGCTCGTTGTGTCGGGGTTGCCACGGGCGCTTATTCGGTGGACGAGCTCCGTAGCTCGAATGCGGACCTTGTTGTCCCCGACCTTTCCGAAGCGGCTCTCATCGTGGGATGGTTTTCCGCCGTCCGCAATTGATGATGAGGGGACAAGACGGGCTGGATGTATTCCTCGCACTCCGTTGAGCGATTTCGGTCTCGCGTCCATGGCAGAGCTGCCCGTCCGAATGTGCTGCGTCGCACTACTGTTTTTGTCAAGGGTAGGGCGGGTTTCGAGGCCGGCTTGGCTTTACGTGTCAGCGTCGCGCGAAATTGGAGACTGGTGACCGGCCGGGTGCTATAGTGGACTCAACGACTATACGCGAGAGGTCTCAGCAGGGTTTGGTACATTCCGGAGGACAGACGGCAATAGACACGGGCATTTCGGTGCGATTCGCTCGCAAGGTGGATCCGCCGCGGATTGGGTCAATGGTGCAGTGTTTCGACCTCGCCAGCGGCAAGAGCGTGGTCGCGCTCGTGGGCGCGGGTGGGAAGACATCCCTGATGTACCGTCTGGCCCGCCAGCTCGTTTGGATGGGCAAGACCGTGGTGACCACGACCACAACGAAAATCTTTCCACCAACCGGGGAGCAGTCCCCTTCGTTGGCTCTGTTGGGGGACGATCCTGAGCTGAGTAGTCTCGAGGAACATCTCGACGAGGTGCGGCATGTCACCGTTGCTTCATCGAGGCTCTCAGAGACCGGTAAACTCCAGGGAGTGGAGGACAAGGTCGTGTCCCTCCTTGCCCGTATCGCTGATTATGTCATCGTCGAGGCGGACGGAGCCGCGGGAAGATCGGTGAAGGCACCGGCTGAGTGGGAGCCCGTCATTCCCAGTGCAGTGAGCCTCATCATCCCCGTCGTCGGTCTGGATTCCCTGGGAAAACCTGCCACCGACCAGTGGGTTTTTCGGCTGGAGCGGTTTTGCGGGATCACCGGTCTTAGACCGGAACAAGAGATCACACCAAAGGCAATAGCCCGACTTCTCTGTCATGCGGAAGGGGGCCTTAAGCACGCCTCGGATACCAAAGTCATACTTTTTTTAAATAAGCTCGATTTGCTCGGAGACGAGGGGATCGTGAGGGACATCGCACGTATGATCGAGGCTCTCGCAGGGAAACGTATCTCCGCTCTGGTAACGGGATCCGCTGCAGGCCCCGGATGAGATTCTGGGTAGGCCGCTTAGTTGGAAGATCACTTCTCTAATCCCTCCTTCAATTCCCTGAAAGAATAGACATTTTCGTCCACTCTGTCAGTGAACGGCACGAGCAGGTTCTCCAATCCAGGGATGACATAGGCTTCCGGGCCCACCTCACCTTCACGCGTTGCCTGAGTGCGAAACCCGTCCGGAATGAGGCAATACCTGCAATACGGATAGTACGGCGCACGAGAATACAAGGTCTTGCGTATTCTCGCATAGTGTTTTCCACGCCAAATGGACTTGAATCCCTCGTCAAAGAACCCGATCCGCTGGCGCCATCCGGAGTAGCAAAACCGAATGGCCCCGTCCGTAACAATCTGCACAAAATTCCACGGACTCACACATCTTCGGGAAGACGCGTGCGTCC
>CAYZET010000184.1:0-10295 GCA_964477215.1 uncultured Syntrophaceae bacterium
CCTGGAGAAAGGCACAGAATCTGCCTGACCGTCCGTGGAGAAAAGACCTGACCAAAACAGCCGTTTTTGCAGATCGGTCTTAGAAAATCGACCACTTTTACCAGCTCGGAACGTACTCAAATGGGTGATACGGTGCCTAGAGGCTGAACAAACGCCTTTTCTGTTGCTCTCGACGGTTCTTTTGTCTTGCCCGGTATCGGGTATCTTGATGTTGGCGCAAGGCTCATCTCCAGGGACTTTCTTTCTGTTTGCCACCTCCGGTCTTGTGGTCTCAGCCATTGTGATCCCTCACGGCATCTTCCTGGCTCGGTCCGGTGGAGAATGGGCCTACAGCCTCGCAGCTCCCTTTGGTGTCGCTTTTGCCGCTTTCGTTGCTGCCGCCACTCTTGCGTCCCTGATTTTTCGAAAAGGAATCACGTGGCGAGGCACGCTCTATAAGTAGACCTCTCATCGAGTGCTCACCCCGCACCGTTAGCATTCCCCCAGCAGTTCCCTTTGATCTGTGATACTCCCTCTCAACCGTGCTGGAGACTCCGGAAAGTTTGACTTGGGGCATCCTCTCTATTAGAATATGTTCATTTGGTTCTTTTCTCCAACAAACCATTTTCTCCGCCTCCCAGAGCATGGGCGGGCGGCTGCATTGTGCTGTGAGGGGGGACGGTATGACAAGACATGCAGGTTTCTTGCTCCTTGTGGTCGCTGTATTGTCCGCGACGACAGGAGTGTCAGCACAGTGTGTAGAAAGTGGTTTGCTTGATGTGGCTGCGGGAGGGGGCACTGGGTCATCACTTCTTTCACCCTTCGGGGGGTATGGTTCGCGCAGTGATCCAACGTGCAGCCCCTCACTAATATCTTACATCAAGTTGGGCTACGGAAACCTTGCTCTGAATTTCAACCGGAAGCGATCCGGCTTAGGGGGGCTTGACGCCTCGTTCAAGGACTCTAATCTGTGTTTTGGTCAAGTCGGTTGCAAGGCCAAAATTTCAAGCCAGATAGGTCTGTACCTGGGCCTTGAGGCAAGTTTAGCGAAGAAAATCCGCGTAAAGATCGGGGAGAATGCCCTACCTGGAACAGGGCCAACAGATTGGCTAGAAAAATAGACTGGAGTGGTGGGTCATTGACGGAGGCTTTACGTTCTGTGTGAGGGACCCGTATTCACTTATTGGCGGCTTAAGGCGCGACCAGACATCACTGACACTGGGAAGTGATCCATTCCTGGCTCCAGTTCTTGGTGCAGGTGGGCTTAATAACCTGCGAGGCGATTTTGCTGTAAGGCTCTGGATGCCCTATTTCGGCTTGCACGTGGGGGATGGATGCTGTGGCAATCATCGCTGCTGCACGGGCTGTGCTGCGCGGACTTACTACGGGTGGTACTTCATCTATGCACCTTGGGTCGGCGCCCGTCGCACCATTCCGGCCGCTCTTGACCTTCTAGCTCCTCTCCAACCACCCATCAGGAGAAGCGCTCATTTCATTGAAGTGGGCTTGGATTACTCAGTAAGTGTGGGTTCCTCTGCCTATCTCGGTCTCTGGTTCAAAGCGAATCATTTCTGGGGGAAGCGGAGCGGACGCCAGCCACCTGCTGCCACTTCGGACAGAGGGGAAACGTCTCTCGGTAGGTACATGTATTACGGTGGATTTAGCTTCAACGTAAAGTTCTAAACTGAGAGCCCTGACGTGGACTTCGGCCGGCAACGCGCATGTTCTCTTAATTGACACGTTGCCAAGAGCACATGGAATCGCCTTCGATGTGTCCCCGTTCTGTTTTCGAAGGTCTCCATCCCTGCGGGCTATTTCAACGGTACAGTGCTGGTCGCTCAGGCCTATCAAACCAATCCAACGGAGAAGGCTATCAGAAACTGTCCAACGTAATAAAGTGGCAAGCCAACGATCCGGTTCGCGAACTGACTCTTCGCGAATCTCTCTCTGGCAACGAAGACGTCGGATGCATAGAAACACAATGCCCCAAGAAATAGAGCCCACGCGCCGTTCCGTGCCAGACCGGGATTGAGGAAAGCGACCCAAGCTGCGGCAATCATCAAGCTGATCACGATGACGTAGAGGCCCACGGGAACCGTCATGGCGCCGAGGTGTGGGCGCAACCGCCAGAACACCCCGACGCTCGCCAGCAGAATTAAGAGATGTCCCAGGGTCAACCAATCGGACGGCCGAGTGAGACCGGCGAAGGCAACCACGTACAAGATGTGACCGAGCAGAAAAGCGATGAGCCCTGCCTTGAAGGCACGGTTTCCTCTAAGAGCCAAGCAAACGTCGCCTATGAGGCCGCATACCAACCCTGAGAGCACCCAGCAATAGTACGACTTGACCGGGTGCGGTTGAATAACGGCTGTAGCTACAAAGAGCATTGACAGAGGAGTCTTGAAGCTGAGGACCAGCGGAGTGCTCTTGCGCCTCTCCGCCATCAGGAGGCATGCCAGCAAGCACACTGCCAAGATGGCAACTACAGCGTTCAGTGAACTCCCTCGGAGCAGAGGCTCGTACAGGTTGGAGATAGCACTGCCCGTCATTTTGGTGCTCCTCGCTGTTTGAACAAGCGGATCGTCTCGAGAATATTTCTTGCTCAGGCCGTCTGCCCGAGACTCCGGCCAGTGCAGTCGTTCCGGTTGGAGCCTGTCAGGGGTACATCAACCTCCCCACATTCCGGTCACCGGGGGACCTGATAATCGTTAGCCGGCTCCGAGCTTGTGCCGAGCATCTCACCATGAATCCCACGGCTATGGTTCTTCTGCGCCAGCAGCGCATCATGGGGCAGAGAGATTAATGTGTTCGTCGGCGTATCCTCTATCTATTTTTCCCCTGGCAGCATCGGGCCACGCTCACTCGCACCTCAAAGCATCGATCGGATTGAGTCTCGAAGCCCTGAAAGCAGGATAAAAGCCGGAGAAGACCCCAATCACCGCGGAAACACTGAAAGCCAGGCCTACTGCGCTCGGGCTCACCAGAACCGGCCAATTGGTGGCCTGCGCAAAGACGTAAGCAGCCCCGATCCCAAGCATTATTCCCATCGCACCCCCGAGCATTGTTAACACACATGCTTCTACGAGGAACTGCACCAGGATGTCCAGGGTCTTGGCTCCCACTGCCATCCTTATGCCGATTTCCTTTGTGCGTTCCGTCACGGAAATCAGGGTGATGTTCATCACACCGATCCCGCCCACAAGCAGGGAGATTGAGGCGATGGAGCTGAGGAGGATCGTCAAGATTCTGAGAGAGTCCTCCGAAGCGCGCATGAGATCGGTCAGGCTCTTGACGGTGAAATCGTTTTCGCCGCCAGGGGCTATCCGATGCCGCTTTGCCAGGAGCTCGGTTACCTCCTCCACGGTGCGAGAGATGACATCTTCGGATTCAGCCTGAATCACGATGTATTTCACTTCGTCTTGAAAGGGCGTGCCAAACAACCGAGAATAGGCTGCCGCAATCGGCACAAACACGGCATCGTCTTGATCGTCGCCTCCGGCAGACTTGCCTCTGGTCTCCAACACCCCTACGACCTGGAACGGAACATTCTGAATCCTGACGTCCTTGCCAATCGGATCGGCATCTCCCATGAGCTTTTCCGCCACAGTGTTTCCGATCACACAGACCTTTGAACCTGCACGCTCCTCCTGTAAGCTGAAGAGCCTGCCCGCCCCGACCTGCCAGTCTCGCGCGAGGAAATAGTCTCCTGTCACACCTGATACCTGAACACGCCAATTGCGATTCCCGTGGACCACCTGAGTCAACTGTCCCCACACGGGAGACGCGGCCCTAACCGTAGGGCACAGGTTCCGAATCGCATCGCAGTCTCTGACCGTCAGGGTGTGACACGTTCCGGCGCCCATGTGAGCCCCACCTTGCTTGGTGGCTCCAGGGGTAACATAGATGAGGTTGCTTCCCATGGAGCGAATCCGGTCACCAATCAGTTCCCGAGCCCCCATCCCGAGAGCTACCATCACAATGACAGCTCCAACTCCAATGAGGATACCGAGCATAGCCAGAAGGGTTCGGAGAACATTTACCCTCAAAGAGCTCGCTGCCACGCTGAGTACATTTGGGAGTCTGCTAAACATGACTCAAATCCTAGGAAAACACTGACGTAACCATGGCCTTTGGCTCTCGACTGAGAGGGACCTGCTTGATTGCAGACGGCTACGCACTCGCTCGACAGTCTTGGCCTGAACACTCTCAAGACGATAGGCCATCCGCTTGCCTGACATCTAGAAACGGAGGCCTCTCAAGTGCTTTTCCTGACCCTTCTTGCTCATGGCATGCACGACCACCCGATCGCCAACCTGGAGCTCGTCCGAAAAGACCTGGACTTTCTCAGTCCCCTGAATGCCGAGCCGAACCTTCACTCCCCTGATCTGCTGATCATCTTGGAGCTTCCAAACCATGGGGTCCCCCCTGATGGAGGAAGCCTTTCTTGTGGAATTCACGGGCGAGGACTTGAGCTCCTTTGCCGAAGAGGCTGGCTTGAATCGCAATGCAGCCTCCGGCACCAACATGGCGTCGTGCGCTTCACTCAGAAAGATCGTCACATTTGCCGTCATACCGGGACGCAGCTTTAGAGAGCTGTTGTCCACATCGAGGACTACCGTGTACGTGACGACGTTTTGCTCCACTTTGGGTTCGTTTCGCACCTGTTTGACCGTAGCGGAGAATGGTTCGTCCGGGAACGAAGGCACGGTGAACGTGGCCTTCTTCCCCGGTTCCACTCGACCGATGTCGGCTTCATCCACACTTGCATGGACCTGCATACGGGAGAGGTCTTCGGCGATCTTGAATAGCACGGGAGCTTGAAAGGTTGCTGCCACTGTCTGTCCCACATCTACGCTGCGCGAGGTGACGACGCCATTCACCGGCGCAACAATCCTGGTGTATTCGAGTTGAACCTCAGCCTTTCGCAGCTTGGCCTGCAGTTGTTCGATCCGGGCCCGTTCTAGGAGCACTTGGGCTTCCGCCCGGTCTGCGCGTGTCTTGGCTGCATCGTAATCGCTCTGGGAAATAGAGTGATTGGCGATGAGAGTCTCTTTGCGGGCAAGTGTGCGGCGCTCGTCTTCCCATGTCACCTGGGCCTGGTTGAGAGCGGCTCTTGCGGCAACCACGTCGGCTCGAGCCTGGTCCAATTCGGCTTTGAACATGGCTGGGTCGATAAGGGCGATAAGCTGCCCCTGGTGGACCTTTGACTCAAAGTCCGCGTACAGCTCCTTGATCGTTCCCGACACTTGGCTACCCACTAATACCTCTACAAGGGGCTTGACGGTGCCCGTCGATGTAATCTGAGAGCGTACGGTGCCTTTTTCCACCGGGATGGCAACGTAGTGGGGCTCCGGTGGACTGGAGCGATAGTTGACGTAAGCGCCGAGAATAACGATCGGAACTAACACCAAAGCCACGACAATGCCGAGGGTAACTCGTTTCACTTCACGTTCTCCGTGCAATTACCAGTCGTTGTCGACCAATGGGCCCATGATGCACCGGCGGCGAAACCAATCGGCCGACTGTCCACAGGCCGTTCGGGTTCAGCCGTCTGTCCCAGAAGAGCAATTCCTGGTTGCTCTCTTCCCACGCAGTGGGACATTCTACCTCAAGCGGGGCTCCCCGTCCAAGCCCACCACCGGGGCTCTCAGCACATGACACCCTTCGACGGAGCGAGGGTGGCCCATCCGTACGATGCACGGTTCCCCGTACCGAGACCGCCGCCTCCCTAGCCGGCACGCTCCTCTGTGTCCCATCTCACATTCCTCAGTTTCTAGCGGATCGTTCGGATCGATTGCGGCTGGTGCTCACCAAGCTTGCCAGGTCGGGAATTCTCGATCCCCAGCCGTAAACGCTGCCGACTGTTGACTCCAATGAGCCGTAAAGCCGCCTCTGCATTCTATTAAGATCCTCCGTGGTCGGGACTCTCATTCTATCGAAGTTCAGATTGGCCTTTATGCCGCCGTAGTACGTGCGGCCTTCATTGGGAAACCAGCCCTCATAGCTACCCAGTGGCTCATAAATGCTTGGAGGCGATACATAGCCGATAAGGGCATATTGGCGATCCGTGAAGTTTCGAATACCCAAATATACTGTGGCGTCATTATCGAAAAAACTCTGGGAAAACGCTAGATCTCCCCATTTTGCAGGCTCAAGAGGTTCCCATATGTTGTATACGTCATTCTGCCTGTAACGGCTTCCAACGTAGTAATATTTGATCATGGCGGAAAAACCCCATTCATTATTGTTGTATTTCAGGGACACATTTGCCATTTCAGCGGGATTCTGGAAGATCCATTTGTCTTCGGTGGTTAGACCGTTGAGAGGGGTCAGGCCCGGAAGGAAATTGCTTCGCACGCGAACCATCTGTCTCGTCCAGGTCCCTTCCAGGGTCCAGCGAGGGGTTATTCTCAGGAGGGCATCCATCTCAACGCCGGAGTGGGAAACGTCTCTTACGTTCATGTATATGCTTTGACCGAGTAGGTCCACACCGTTGAGGATTTCGTTGTCCATGTACAGATCATAATACACAACACTTGCATAGATATTTCGGGTGAACCAATGCCTCAGACCCCACTCTTGCAGCGTTCCTTCTTCGGGGTCGAGAAGCACAAAGGGCGGAATAGGAGGGTAGTAAGGCATATAAGCTTTGACCATGTCCCAGAATTCGGGAAACCGGTACGTGCGCGAGTGCTTGTAGTAGACACTGGAACCAAGCTCCTTGTCATAAACAAGGCCGACAGCCCATTGGGAGGCGCTCTTGTTTCGCCCCAGCCTGAGGCTGGGGCTTGTGATGCTTCTGTTATTGTCGTTCGCGTACAGATCCTTGAGGTCGAAGCTCTGGCATCGGTACCCGAGATCCAGGTACAGGCGATCCCAGAGGCGAATCTGATTCATCACGTAGTAGCTGATGGATTCTCGATAACCCGACGCTTCTGCCTCGTGTCTGGAATTGTCTTTGCTCCTCGCTTCCCGCACGAATTTTCCATCCAGGAGATCTGACCCCACGGTCAATTCGTTGGTGAGCACGGAGAATTTATCCGTGCGGAAATATTTGAACGACAGCCCCTCGTCCTGCCATCGTCGATCCGACATTCCAGCCCAACCGTACCACATGTCTATCCTTAAGTCGTCTCGATAGTAGTTCGCGATGATCTCGAAATTTCCGAGCCTGCCCCCCTCGTAAAAGAGTCGCGCAATGCTTACCGAGTCCCACCGTTCGTAAGGACCGTCAAAAGCGAAAAAATATGGCACGTTACGAGTGTCCCGTCGTTCCCATGCAGTCCGATCGATCATGCCCGCGTACGCGGCCCTGGTGTTTGTCAGCAATTGGGAGAATTCAACGGCAAGTCTCGGTGTGATCTTCCAGTTGACGCTGCCCTGCAGGCTGGTCATGGACCACGGACCCGGACGTGGGAGAGGTTCTTCATCGCGTCCGTTGCCCTCGTATACGCGGAATCCGTCCGTGAAGTACGCGCCGACAAACATCCCTGCCGCGACCGGGCCTTTGACCATGTTACTTGCAACCCATCCCCTATTGGTTTGCCACGACCCGACCTCCGCGCCCCAGTATGTCCCAGGGTTCTGTCGAGGCCTTTTGGGAATGATGTTGACGGCTCCTCCTATCGCCTTCGTACCGAACTGCACGGTGCCGTCGCCTCGAAGCACCTCTATTCTCTCGATTGCTTCAGGGAAGACAGCCATCCAAGGGGCATCTCGCATGGCGCTGTTGAGGGAGCGGCCGTCATAGAGGAGGTTCACCCGGTCTTGCGGGGCATTCGAGAAGCCTCTCATCACTACCTCCGAATCGAACGGAACCGCCGAGTAACCGGAAGTGTATACACCGGGCAAACCCTGGAGCATAGTGGGCACGCCGAGATTTCCCTGAGCAGCAATCCCTTTGTTTTCGACGATGCTGACGGCTGAGGGGACGTTCGCCAGATTTTGAGGACGCCCCCCTGCGGAGACCACTTCACCCGGAGTCAGGGGGTAGTCTGAGCCCGGCTGTCCCGATGGAATTGGCTCGCTCGTGCCAAAGCCTTCGCCCGACGTTCGTGTCTCAGCCCGCACTTGCCTGCGATCTGAGCGAGGAGCATCGATTTCCACCGGCGCTAGCTCCTCCCACCTTTGGTCCGAAGGCTGCGTCTGTGAGGAAGCCTGCTGAGCGTCGGCCGACGTCAAACCCAAAGTCAACGCACACGTTATTGCCGTGACTAACAAGACACGTGCCGTGCACAAGAGAAAAGTCAAATCTCTCATTTCTCAATCTCCCGGCGCAAATGGGATAATGCCTAAAAGCCAGTCGCAGGCTATGGCCCCTGCTGCCTACCACTCTGACCACACGACAAACTATTCGATCTGTCTTCTGCCGGTACGCTCGTGCCGCCTCGGATCGACTTTCCTGGAAGATGTAGAATCCCCGACTGTTCGGTTGTGCCGCCACGAACCGATCCTGGTGAGGGTCAGAGCCGTGTGCGACGGCTTGGGCTCAGCTCCCGTGCTCCGAAAGAATCTCGGCGTCCAAGTCAAGCTTCTGATGCTGTACTTCATATGATTCCTCCTAGTAGGTTGAGATTCTGGCGAAAATCGGTCCTTCATCCGCAGCCGGTGGGCAGGACGCAGCTCCGATTCTGCATGTTTGGTCAGCCAAACAAGCTGCAACAAGATTGATCTTGACTTCGGGGGCTTAGGCTCGGATAGTGGCGAGAAAGGGAATGGCTACAAATTCCCGCCTGCCTTGGGTTCCGTCGCTACCGGAACCCGGGGCACCAGCACCTACCCGCCGGTGTCAACTCACGTTTTAGTTATCTGACAATTGAGAACCTCCTTCCTGCATCGGCGAGCCTAGTCCGAAAAGGCAGCCACCCGGACTGACGGCTCAACCGAGGTGGAGACGCGAAGTAAAACAGTTACGGGTGGTTTTTCGTTCGCCGACCGCGCCTCCTGCCTATTGCGATGAAGACAAGCACAACCACAGCGAACAAAATCGCATACCACTGGGCTCCGGACGAGGGTAATTTCGTCCTCTCGTCCTGGGAATTCATGTCCTCCATCTTGTATCCTTCGACCTTCTCTTCGCTCTTGCCTTCGGCTTCTTTCTCTTGCTCCTTCTTCGTTTTGGTAGTTGCTTGCTTATCAAAGCCTTCGTTCAATTGTTTTTTGGTCTGAGCCATTTCGGCTGTCTGTTGCTCGAGGCTCTTCTTGAGCACTTTCTCTAGAGCCAGCTTAAATCTCTCCGCCATCTCAGGCGACAATACGCCCGGGATCGAAATGATGTTCATGACCATGTTGTTGAGCAAAGGGTTGTTGCACGTGTGGTCACAGCAAGCTACACCCTGTTCCACCACACTGATAGCGTACTCTGCCGCAAGCTTCTTCTTTGTCGCTTCGTCGGCCTGCCAGTATTCCTTTCGGATCGCCTCCAGCATCCTCGCAGTAATGGACTGATAGGCCCAAGGATTAGCCTCATTGAAGAACGATTTGATAGCGAGATCGTACTTGTCCTCAACGTACACAGCGTAGGTCTCGCGCCACTTGGTCTCATCAACCGCAAAGGGAGTCGTGACCTGCCACCCCCACAGATGCTCGACAAATTGGGACATTTCCCTTGCCCCCGCATAGTTTTCCTTTTTCATCCCGTTGATCCATTTGGGGTTCAGGTACCGGGTGCGCAGTTCCCTGCCTATCGTCTTACTCAGATTCTCGACGTTGATTTCGCCAGGCTTCTGCTGTCGCGTAATCAAGGTATCGGCGGCATCGCCCCGCTCTTTGCGTATTGCGAGCGCCAGCCCGCCCAGATCCTGAAACATATCGTCGTTGTCCATGGTCCCCAAGAGAGCCGAGGACATGGAATGAACAGCCACGTCGGACATCCTCAGATTCTCTTTGAACACGTCCGGAGCTTTGATTCCCCACTTTCCTTGGCCATATGCGTAACCGTCATGGTTCTCAAACACCTTGGCTATCTCGTCATCGCTGTCCCAAAGCCCCGATGCTGCGGCCAGCTCGGACACCCGGTTGCCGTACGCACCAGGTGTTTGGCTGAATATGCGCATCTGAGACAGCTCGCCAGCCCGGTCTTCAGGCAGCCCCGATTCCATGAGTCGCGTTCTCATCCGTTCGCTATTCTTACGAATGAGGTTCTCGACATCATCGAGCACTGCAGCAGTCTGGACAGCTTGGTCCAAGTAGAGAAACATGTTGGGAAACAAGTCCCGGTACAGTCCTGATGGATTGATCAGCACGTCGATGCGAGGTCTGTTCAGGACCGCACCCGGAATAGCCTCCACGCCGACTACCCGGTCACTGCTGTCCCA
>CAYZET010000185.1:0-2649 GCA_964477215.1 uncultured Syntrophaceae bacterium
CATCATCGGCGACTGTTAGCTCCACCTGACCGGCCTCAGGAGAACCGAGGGAAATTCGTATCCAGCCATTCCTCTTCTTGGGGAAGGCATGGCGAAGGGCATTCGACACAATTTCATTCAAGAGCATTCCCAGCGGCAACGCGGACTCGATGCCGATGTGTACTTCGCCGATGTCCAGCTCCAGGTCAATCGCACACCCTTGATACGGACATGAGTGCAACAGGTTCTTGGTCAGTCGGCTTATATAGCTCGCAATGTCCAAGTGGGCTACGTTTTCCACGCTGTACAGCATTTCGTGGACCAAGGCCATCGATTGAACGCGGGTACTCGCTTCGCTGAGAACCTGGGCGCACGACCCTCTCAAGGCGCGAGATTGAAGTCTCAAGAGACTCGATATGAGCTGTAAGTTATTCTTGACCCTATGATGGAGCTCCCGGATGAGTACTTCCTTTTCCTCGAGCGAAATCTTCAGACGGTGCTCAGCCTTCTTCCGCTCTGTGATGTCACTTCCGAAGCCACAGACGAACTCGTCCGAGCCCATCCGGAGATACACGGACTTGATCTCCTTAGGAATTTGTCTCCCATCCTTGGAGACGTGCACCGTCTCGAACGCCGGAAGACCCGTTTCCTTGAGCTCGAAAAAGTGCTGCTCGAACACCGGGCCGAAAAGAGGATCAATGCCTGGAACTCCAAGGGTAAGCATCTCGTCAACGGTGTATCCCAGGCTCTGGGCCGCTGCCGGATTCACGTAATCGAGCCTTCCGTCTGGCCTCACCAAATAAGCTTCCTGTCCACAATTCTCGACCATGAACTTGAAGCGCTTCAGCTCTTCTTCCGCACGCTTGCGCTCAGTAATATCTCGAACCAGGACCTGACTGGCCGTCTGCCCCCGATACGTGATGGGTGCAGCAACCGCCTCAGCGTAGAAGACCGAGCCGTCGAGTCTCACGAGCTTCTGCTCCACAAGGGGAACAGGCTCCTCGAGATCGAAGACGCGGGCCATTCGGTTGCGGATAGCATCGCGGCAGTCCGGATGCACAAAGTCAAGAACCCTCATTCCAGTAAGGCGCTCCGGAGATCGGGCACCCAGCATCTTTGCCATGGCTGGATTTGCGAAAACGATGCTACCACCGACGTGCACGAGAACGCCGTCCGGCGAGAACTCCACGAGAGTCCGATACATCCTTTGGCTTTCTCTCAAGGCGTTCTCTGCCTGTTTCCGCTTCGTAATGTCAGTGACGACGCATATGAATCCCGTGACCTCTCCACGATCGTTTCGTTTGTAGTTCCAATCCACTTGGATACGAATACGTCTCCCATCCTTTGTGTGGTGTCTAGAGAACCACGGCGTGGGTGGCGGCTGCTCTCGAATCAGTGATTCCAGGTACTTACCTATCTTCTGCTTCTCGGACTCGGAGATCTGGAAGTCGAGAATTGATTTTCCCACCATCTCTTCCGGATCATAACCGTACATGGCTGCGAACGATTGGTTAGCGAAAATCACGATTCCCGAAGCATCAATCTCGCTGACACCGTACGAGGCGATTTCGGTGAATTGCCTCCTCTTATTCGACTCTCTTCTCAATCGGTCATCTCCCGCAAGGGTGGCCACATCCACCAGTGTTAGCATCAAGGCCGTGCACTGCCGATGAAGACACAGCGAGGACCACAGTTTCGCTGAAAGCAAGATCTCGGCCTATCTGCTCCGTTGGCGGAGGAGATGAGATTCACCGGCGACCTCTATACGAAAAGAGTAGCCAGGGCCACGATTCCGCATCCGGCTATGATCGCGCCGATAACCTTGTTGATCCATCCAAGGCTACTCAATTGAATTCGCCTTCGAAACCAGTTCACGCTCACGCTCAGAATCAACCACCAAGCCGCAGAGCCGCAGAATATTCCTGCCAGAAGCGTTACCGCATCCGAATAGCTTCCCTCGGAGCTTCCCACTCCGAAGGTGGCAAATATTGCACTGAAAGAGACAATGGTGACTGGATTGGCAAGGGTAAGAAGAAGGGCCGAACCGTAGCTCGCTGTCAGAGCGCGAACGTCGGCCGATCGTTCCGACGCTGTGGGCTTGGTATGAGAAATCCGCATCCCGAGATAGACGAGAAATAGGCCACCTACAAGTCTGAACCACCACTGCCTGCCTGTAAGTGCCTGAGCAAGAAAGGTTACACCGAGACCGCCAATGCATCCATATATTGCGTCCGCAGTCGCTGCTCCCAGCCCCGTGGCCAGACCGGAGGACAATCCGCCCGACAGAGTCCTTCCTATGCACAAGAGACCTATGGGGCCAACGGGAGCGGCAATGGCAAACCCGACTGCGAGCCCCTTCAGCAGCAGGGACGGATCCATTTGAGGAAAGAACCTCCCGCTATAGTGGCGCGAATTGAATGTGGGTCCCTCTCCAGTTCGCAAGTTGCGCCACAACTGAGCGTGTGAACAGACTGTAAGCGTTCCACTCTTCTGTTGACCACAATTAAGGGACTCCACGGCAGCGGTTCGGAAGCCTCAGCCTCGGTTGTCACGACGAGTCACCCGAAGGCTCACTGGCCTTGAGCTGCGGTAACTGCCATGCACATACAGTGCATGGCAGTGTAGCTGATCAGAGTCGCCTCGACGAGCAACCCAATGGCAGTGACCCAT
>CAYZET010000185.1:2659-10221 GCA_964477215.1 uncultured Syntrophaceae bacterium
TGCAAGTTATACCTTGTCAAGTTATCACAGCCCCCTGGACTTGTCTCGGGTTTTTCTGGATTTGTGCGTGGCCCGCTGCGGAACCCGACCGGGCTAACGCTCTCCGAAGGCATGAAGGGTTGACTGGGATACTGCAGACACGTATCCTCGGGAAGAGGAGAATCGGACGGGACGTCTGGTAACTGGTATAATCAGGAAGAGCCAGACAGAATGAGCACGAAATGATGGACATTTTTTTGACCGCAGGAATCGTTCTGGGCTTGTCCTCCGGATTCTCGCCGGGGCCACTTACAACACTCGTTATTTCTCAGGCTCTGCAGCACGGCGTGAAAGAAGGGCTCAAGGTGGCTTTGGCTCCCTTCATCACCGACACTCCAATCATCCTTCTCTCCGTTTTCGCTCTGACACGACTGAGCAATTTCCAGGAGATCCTGGGACTGATTTCCGTCGTGGGCGGAGTGTTCTTGGTATATTTGGCTTACTTGAGCTTTAGGACGACGAAAGTCGATTTGGACGTCGCAACATCGGCGCCACGATCCCTGGGCAAAGGGACTCTAGTAAATTTTTTCAGCCCCTCTCCTTATCTTTTTTGGATAAGTGTCGGCGCGCCAAGCGTGGTGGACGCGTGGAGACAGAGCCCCCTCACCGCGCTCGGATTCCTTGCAGGTTTCTACGTCTGCTTGGTAGGCGGCAAGATGTCCCTGGCAGTCATGGCCGCCAGATCGAGGCGATTACTGGCGGGGAGAGGCTACGGGTACGTAATGCGTGTTCTTGGAGGATTGCTGTTAGTCTTTGCCTTTCTTCTGTTCAGAGATGCACTGCGGTTTTTCGGGATGTTGACCCCATGATGTCGGCACCTGTGGAGGTGTCAGTTATCCAACCCGAATTTCTCGAGGTACCGGTAGAACGCTCCACGCGAGACGCCAAGACATTCGGCCGCCTGCTTCCGGTTACCTCCAGAGGCACGGAGAGCCTCCTCGCACATAAATTTCGTCAATTTTTCCACCGCAGCACTGAGGGTTTCCCCCTGCATTGTGGCAAGAGCGAGGCCGTTCCGAGAGACCTCATCCACGGGCGGTCTGAGCACGATCCGATTCCCCTGAGCCAGCATCAAAGCCCTCTCAAGGACGTTCTTGAGCTCACGGACGTTACCCGGCCAGGAATAGTCCAGGAGATTCCCGATGGAGCTCATGTCGATCTCGGGAACGTCGGAGGGCAGCATTTTGGAGGTCAGCTCGGCGTAGAGTCGATCCACCAGTATGGGAAGGTCTTCGAGCCGTTTTCTCAAGGGAGGGATCTCGATCCGCAACACATTGAGCCTATAATACAAAGGCTCCAGAAACCGTCCGGCTGCTATCTCCTCCCCCAGGTCCCGATGCGTGGCCGCAATCAAACGCGCGTCGACATGGATCTCTCGACTGCCGCCCACCCGTCGAAAGGACCAGGTGTCCAGAAAAGTCAAGAGCTTTGCCTGCAGCGACAAAGAAAGCTCCCCGATTTCGTTGAGGAGCAGGGTCCCACCTTCCGAAAGCTCCAGTAAGCCCCGCTTGCTGGTGACCGCGCCGGTGAATGCGCCGCGCTCGTGACCGAACAACTCGGACTCAGCTAGATCCGGCGGCAATGCCGCGCAGTTAATGGCGAGATATGAGAAGCTCGCACGGGACGAATGGTCGTGGATCCAGCGAGCAAGAAAGTCTTTTCCGCTTCCGCTCTCTCCCTGCAGCAGGATAGTGGCCTCCGTGTTCGCTGCGATCCGCGCACGCTTCATTGTGACTTGCATTGCGGGGGACGGGAACCGATCGGCTTTGGCGACTCTCGAAGCACCCACGTTCTTACGAGACGTGATATCCCGTGCGATCATGCATACGCCAATAATGGCACCTTGCGAGTCGAGCAAGGGTGACCTCACTTCCAGAAAGGTAAGTGGCTCACCCAGATAGGGACGGGTCGTCTCTACCTCGACCACCTCACCGCGGAGGACCCGTCTGTCCAGGTCCAGCATGTTTGCGGCCGTTTTTCTATCGAATATATCGTCAGCGCGCCTGCCGCTGAGCTGGGAGGCATCCATGCCCAACACCTCCTCCACAGCGGGATTCCAACGAATAATTCTCAAATCCCTGTCTTTGACCAGGATGAGGTCTCGGGTGGATTCGAAGATAGCTCGGAGAAGCTCCTCGCTCTTGCGCAAGGCCTCTGCGGCTGCCTTGCGATCGGTGATGTCTCTTCCTACGCACTGGATTGCTGCCACGTTGCCATGTTTGTCCCGGATCGCACGGGTGGTCCATCTTGTCCACCGGTGCTCGCCGTTGGCATTCGGAAGGAGATGCTCGAACTCGCCAGTAGGATTCTTTGCATCCACGTCAGACAGCATGCACTGTAATTTGCGGACGTAGTCCGACGGCATGCCGTCAAACACATTCCACCGGAGAAGTTCCTCCGGGGATCGCCCCAGCATGCTGGCGCACGCTGGATTGACGAAAATGAGCGATCCATCCGGAAGGAACCGATAGATCATCTCTGTTTGATCTTCCACCACGGTGCGATAACGGTTCTCGCTTGCCTCCAAGGCCTCCTGTGTTCTTCTGAGCTCCAGGATCTTGCGCCTCAGCTCTTCATTCGTGCGCTGAAGCTGTGCGGTCCTTTCCGCAACCCTTCTTTCCAACTCCTCCCGGAGTCTCCTGTTCTCTTCAAGCTGCACTTTCTCGGCAGTCAGGTCCTCAAGAAGAAGAAGCACGAATCTGTCTTTTCCAACTCTGATCGAACGAAGAGTAATTCTCGCATACACATAGCCATGAGCAAGTCTCAGTATCACCTCTATGACTTGAGGCCTCCGGCCGTTAAAGACGTTGTCCAAGGCTTGGGCAGTCCGCTCTTTGGCTGCCCGATCCGGGATCAGATCCGAGAAACGAGCCCCCCGAAGTTGCCTATAATCGGGGCTCAACCTCTTCCAGGCCTCATTCACAATCCATATCTTGTGGGATTTATTGATCAGGAGCGCTGGTATAGGCAAGACTTGGATGACCTTGCCGAACGACGTCGACCATATCGATCCCCTGAGGTCAAAGCTACCGGATGGCGTGAGCTCGTCAATAAAGACTCTTCCCAGGTCAAGAGTTTGCGTTGCCTGAAGATCATCGGAGATCTCTGCCAGGATTTGAGTGTCCGGCCGTTCAGGCTCAGTTGCCTGTTCGTGTCGGCCCCTTTCTCGTCTCTCGCGGGTTGAAATAACCCCTTGCTTGAACGGAGTGCCCCTGCCCTCCGCGGACTTCTCAGGAGATTCCGCGTCGCTATTCATATCCCCCTCCACCGTCACTGTGGATCAGCGCCTCTCACAATTGGTCAATCAAGATTCTGGCGGCGATTCACGTCTTATCAAAGATTACCTCGAACACGTTCTTGAGTCAAAGAATATTGTCAACGCGTTGGATGCTTCCAGCCTGTGTTTTTCACGCGGGACGAACGCCCAGGGCATTAATAGCGGCCGGCGGCAAAGCCTCCGCTTCAACAGGGGCATCGGTGTGTCAGTCATCAAAGGGGGTCGAAGTATCGGCCAACTCGATCTCGGCTCGGAGCAAACACCGCAGGTCAGAGAGCACTGCGTCAGGGACATGGATTATTTTGAATCCTGCGCACCCAATAACGGGCTCTTTGCTCTCGCTTGACCACCTGCATTCGCACTCCAAGATTACGGGATCCATCTCGACGAAGTCGCCCGGCCACACTGCCAAGACCTTCTTTTCGCCGGGAGTGGCGTTCAGGCTTCGGACAGACAAACCCTGTTCGGAAATGTCGTGCAGGAGCCCCTTTCGGCAGGTTCCCCACTCCTGCACCACAGTAGTCAAGATGGGGGTGTGGATGCGTGGGCAACTGCGTCTGTCCTGACCCTCTGTTTGAACGGCATCAGAGCTTTGCAGAACGTGGGATCCCAAGAAGTCGCTCTCCCTTATTTCCTCTACCATACTGATGACACGACGCATTCTTTCTACTGACAGCCCGTGCTTCTTTGCCAATTCCTCCTCAGACATTCCCAGTCGAATCGCTTTCTCAATGTTGTCGATTCTTCTGTCTCTTTCCGCCTGGATTTGCTTCAACACCGCGGTCAATCCCTTGGAAGACAAACCGAATTTCCGTCTGAGCTCAGAGCTGGTCATCCCCATCAAGATGCACTTCAATACTTCTTGGCCATCAATCTTTCGTATTCCACGACGTGGC
Organism: uncultured Syntrophaceae bacterium; assembly: GCA_964477215.1. Classification (GTDB taxonomy): domain Bacteria; phylum Desulfobacterota; class Desulfomonilia; order Desulfomonilales; family Desulfomonilaceae; genus JBFMDN01. The sequence continues at coordinate 6,872 of CAYZET010000185.1, forward strand.
GTCGAAGACATTGGCAGTCTAGGCTCCTAATATTCGGCCATTTATTGTGTCCGAAGTTTCTCGGAGCTCCAGCTCCATGCGGCAAAGCTCCGATCGAATATCATCAAGCACACTTTCAATCTCTTGCCACGTGACCGGCAACGTGCCCCGGGAGATGAGAATCCTTACAATTTCTTGGGTTTCTGTTACCCCGTCTATGGCTCGTTCGATCAAGAGCATGTCCTGGCTAGTCACAGAATCTCCTTTTGCAGTCAAAGACTCGTCTGTTCGTCCCGTGGCCATCATCCAGTATCGTGCGGTAGTGTCGAGCACCCCGTTCCTGCTAAGCGGGGGATTCAGCAGTGGTCTCTCCCGGCTCCGATTCGCGAGCAATGAGGACCTCATGCAAGATCCTGCTGATCTCCGAGGCATTGTAAGGTTTCGCGACTGCTCCCTTAAATCCATACTTCTCATAACTTGACATGATCGGATCGTCAGAGTAGCCGCTCGATAGAATCACTCTCGCGGACGGATCTATCTCAAGAAGCTTCTGGACCGCAATCTTACCTCCCATACCGCCGGGCACAGTAAGGTCCATAATAACGGCCTGATATGGCCTACCTTCATCAATGCCCTGTCGGTAGGCTTGGATCGCGTGTCCTCCGTCGGAAACGCAGTCCACCTCGTACCCGAGTATGGTAAGCAAGTCGGCTGCTGCTTCGAGGATATCAGGTTCGTCGTCCATTATCAGAATTCTGCCCTCGCCCGATACCGGTCCTTGGTCCAACGGGGACGGTCCGTCTTCTGTCTCTTGTCCAGAGGCAGGCAGATAAATCCAGAAGGTTGTACCCACCCCTTCCCGAGATTCGACTTCGATTCTTCCCTGGTGCCTCTTCACAATAGAATATGCGGTGGCAAGCCCGAGTCCGCTCCCCTTGGTCTTGGTTGTGAAGTACGGATCGAAGATCCTGCCAAGGTTTTCAGATGCTATCCCCTTTCCGGTATCCTGTAGGGAGACTCGTACGTACTTGCCTGGGTGATCGGAAACCGACTGGTCCTGCCAATCTGCCCCTACCACGACGTTCTCTCCGGAGATCCTGACGGTACCTCCCTCTGGCATTGCCTGCTGCGCATTTATCAGCAAATTCTGAAACACCATGCCGATTTGCGCGGGATCTCCCTCAATGAGCCAGATGCCTTCATGAAGATCCAACTGGCATTTCACGTTGGAGCCGCTCAGTGCTAAGCTACTGGCTTCACGAATCAACGGGGGCAGGTAGAAAGGTCGCTTAACAAGAGCGCCTCCCTTGGTAAACTTTAGGAGCAGTTGAGCAAGATCCTTGGCCCGAGAAGCTGCTCTCTCCGCTTTCAGCAACGGTTCGTGTGCGGGGCTCTCCGGAGTTGCACGCATTTTGGCGAGGGAAATATTTGCCATATTAGCCGTTAGCAGGTTATTGAAATCGTGAGCCAGTCCCCCGGCAATCAACTCGAGAGATTCGGCTTTCTGCGATCGCAGTAACGTATGCTCGTTTCGCTTTCGCTCTGTTACGTCCCGCAGTCTTGCCATGAGCGCAGTCCTGCCACTCCAGCGAATACGCTCCACACTCAATTCCGCGGTTCCGCTTTCTCCAGTGTAGCGGTTAATCTCAACCTCAGAGATTTTGTCCGGCGCGAGCGGGAATGGCGAGACGCCTCCCACAAGTTCTTGTTGCGCGATGCCAAGAAAAGACTCTGCTGCCCGGTTCGCATACAAGATCTTTCCACCGCGCTCGGCCACGATTATTCCATCTTCGGTTTTCTCGAGGAGACTGCTGAGGCTTTTCAAGCTGTTTGCCAAGGCCCGCTCGAGTCTGGCTCGATTCTCGATTTCTTGTGCCAGCTTTTCGTTAGCGACGCTCAACTCGGTTGTTCGTTCCTGCAGCTCTTTCTCAAAATGATCTCGAGCCCGCTGGATCACCTCTTTGTGCCTTCGAACGAGAAGGGTTTGTTTGTTTTCCAGGGTCACATCTTCGATGAGAATCAGAACATAGGTGGCGCGCGAGATACGAATTGACCTGAAATTCATGCGAGCCCACATGCGGCTGCTCCCGAATTCGAAGCCCGCTTCCCCTACTTGGAATTTTCTCCACGCGAAGACCTTGTCCAGGATGTCCCTGCATCTAGAAGCATCTGCCGGGCGTGGAAACAGTGAGGCAAAACCCTTTCCCAAAACGTGCTCACCGGCAGGAGCCAAATTTCTGAACAGCTCGTTTGCGTAAATCACGACATGACTTGAATCGACCAGCACGGCCGATATAGGCAAGGCATCCAACAATCGGCCAACAGAGCTCACCCGGAATTCTCTGAGATCAAAACTTCCCGTCTCGCTGAGCGGGCGAAACCCCAGGCTTTCTATATTTATTGTGTCAGTTGAGATTGCGGACGGGCTGCGGGGCTCCACAATATTGCTACCGCCGTGTCCATGGGAACCTGGCCGAGCCTTTTCTTTCATCCCATCACCCGTCCCTCGAAACTCAGGTGTGCGACAACCGACACAGTCCCAAAGCAGCGAATCACTATAATCCCCGGTGGCCGCGGCAACCCGTCGCTTCGTGTAGGAGCCGGGAACCTACACCAGGAGAATCCACACCACATCATATTGTGCAGGAGAGACCCGCGCTTCTCCTTGGAGTTCCCTCGCGTTAGCCCTGTCCGCTGGAAGCTCACCGTGCACGCACACGCACAAAATGTTGCACATCGGTCGTCTCATGCGTGTGCAACGAGTCCGGGTCGGCGATCACGACATGCTCAGCATGGCCAGGTTTTGCGGTAACCGCCCATCGGTCCACCTGTGAGGCCGCGCCCCCGGAACTGGCGTATATAATCCCTCAGGAGTCCTGTCAAGCACAATATATGTCGGACTGCAACGTATTTGCCTTGGGAGGAGCAATAGATGCCCCCTCGTCCGGGCAGACACGCACGAGGGCTGTACGACTAAACTGATTGCAAGATCGCATAAACAGTTACGTATTGGGGAAGGAGCTCCCTCTTGGGAAATGGAGGTTCAGAGCCTGTCTCAATAGGAGCAGATTTGAAACTTGCCCCTACAATTGTGGGGCGGAGCGTTCATCTATGCGGCAGAAGTACCGTAGCAGCTAATGTAGGGGCAGGCTTCAAACCCGCACTCGCTTAAACAGTGGCCACGGCGCCATTCCCACCGTGTGCCACCGCAATCGGATCCACAGCGTTGCCTTGAATGCGTCACCGCTTTGTTAAATAGTCTATTTAACCCGTGCTGCCACGCATCGAATATACGTGGCAGTCATCAGTCCCGTCTTCAATGCTCTGGTTTGAAGATTTGAACAATGTCGACACCGAGAGAATCATCCGGT